>QKAL01000072.1 GCA_003246475.1 Lentisphaerota bacterium | reverse complement strand
CTTTTCTCATGATTTAAAAAAAAATCACCCTAAGTATGTTTTTCCCTCTTGCTATTATATTACTCATAAAGTATAATAATACTATCGCATGAAGTATAATGATTAAATATAATAATGGCGTCGAGTTATTGATAAAAGAATCGGTATGCATGAGAAATACAAAATAATTAGAATAACTCAATAAACAGGATATCGAAATGCGGATTGAACAACTTATTGATTTTGGAAACCGAACAATTATTGCCGACCATGAGACGATTTATTTTCCCAAAGGAGTGCATCAGGTTTATCCTGGCCGTCTGCATGAGGACTATCGCTTCGTCTCCAATAACGATACCAGTTTAAAACGGTTATGGATCGATTTGGACGGATGCCGCAACGTTGTAATTGACGGCCAGGGCGCAGAGTTGGTTATGCATGGCCGAATTATCCCGTTTTACCTGCGAAATGCCCAAAACATCGTACTGAAGAACTTCACGCTCGACTGGAGCCGCCAGTTTGTCAGTCCGGCCAGGGTTATTGCGGTAGGGGACGGCTGGGTTGATGTGAAATTCGGCCCGGAATATCCTGTTGATGTCAAAAGCGGCAAGCTTCACTTTACTGGCTCGCACTATTATTCCAACCAGATTATGAATGTCCTGGAATTCGACGCTGACCGCATGGAGACTGCTTGGAAGGCCCGCGATTGTCATGACTTTAACGAAACATACCGGGCAGAATTGAAAAATGATGGAAGCATCAGAATCCATTATAATTTTATTACCGTACCCCGGAATGGCAATTTCCTGGCCATCGCACACGAACCGCGCCTCTCTCCGGCTATCGTGATCGATATGTGTAAGGATGTCCGCCTGGAAAACATAACCATTCATCACTGCAGCGGCATGGGTGTTATTGCCCAGTGCAGCAGCAATATCGTCCTGGACAAGGTCGACATTAAACGCCGTCCCGGTTCAACCAATCCGGTATCGATATGTGCCGACGCATCTCATTTCGTTGACTGCGACGGGCGTATAACCATCCAGAACTGCCTGTTTGAAAACCAGATGGACGACTCTTGCAACATCCACGGCATCTACCGCCCGGTAACCCGGCAATTGACATCCAACAGCTTGGAAATTGCCTTGATCCATCAACAGCAACTGGGCATCGAAACCATCAGACCGGGTGATAACGTCGGATTCTACTCTCGGTCGAATTTTAAATTGCTGTTCGAAGCAAAAGCGGAACAAGTCGCCCGGTTAAACTGCGAGTATTCAGAGATTGTCTTTCCCGAGATACTTCCGGATGTCGAGTGGTCGGACATTGCAGTCATGCGAAAGAATCACAACGTCAACGTTTATATTGCCAACAACATTTTTCGTAACAACCGGGCCCGAAGTCTGTTAATCAGCACATTGGGTAAGGTACTTATAGAAAACAATTATTTTCACGTTCCCGGTTCAGCGATGATCTTCGCCGGTGACAACAATTACTGGTATGAGTCCGGTCCGGTCGAAGACGTGGAAGTTCGCAATAACTTACTGGATAATTGCGGCTATGGCGTCTGGGGTAACGCCTTGTTCAGCTTTATCCCTGAGATCGAACCGAAACACCGTCAGTTCCCGTTTCACCGCAATGTCCGAATCCATCACAACAAAATCAAAGTCCTTGAATATCCGGTAGTCTATGCCCGTTGTGTTGATGGTCTGGCATATTTCGACAATGAGATCATATCAGAACACAATTATCCGGTTGCGCCGCCCAAAGGAGAACAGCTCTTGTTTGACGGCTGTGTGAACGCCGTCACCGAACTGCAGCCGGCATAACAGTCATTATGGACACCCGAATATCAAGTCAAAGGATTACAATGAAAACCAAGGTAAAAGTCCCTCGCCTGGTCAATAATTTTGTCAACGTCTTTAGGCCGGAACCTCAAGTCTATCCCGGTGCCAGCGGCAACGAGCTATGTCATGGTCAATGGTACGACGAATGGGTTCCCAATGACCATACCTTTACGATGGGACCGGACGGAAACTGGCATATTTTCGGCATCACCCACCCTCTGACAACCGCGGCCAATATTCATGAAGGAGAGGACCAGCTGTTCCATGCAGTGGCGCCGGGAAATATATTTGATAAACCTCTGTCGCCAAAATGTTTTCGTGATTGCGGCACGGTACTGCCTCCCAGTGAACGTCCCGGTGAACCCAACCCCATTTACGCGCCTTTCATTATCAAAATCGAAAAATTATATCATATCGTTTATGGACCATATGCCATAAGACATCGGGTATCCGAAGACCTGGTGAACTGGCGGGAATGTCCACCCATGTTCGTTGAACCGTCCCAGCAGGGTACCCGCGATCCACATATTCTTTTTCATGACGGAAAGTATTATCTGACCTATTGTGCCTTCAATGAGGTCAGACAGCGTGTCTCTACCGATATGACTAATTGGAGCGACTACCGTATCATCCGTGTGGCACCGACTGAAATCGCCGCTCCGGAATCACCGTTCATCGTTTACCATGACGAAATGTTCTATCTGATCTTCTGTCTATGGAGCGGAGTATGGGACCAGAAAACGGTTGCCCAGGCCTATCCACACATAACGGAAGTGCATGCGTCACCCACGATCGACGGATTTATGGATACCGAGCCGATTGCCACCTTTGACGCCCATGCGAGTGAGGTGTTCCAGGTCGGCAAACGTTACTTCCTGTCCAGCGCGGAGTGGCCGGAGCGCGGAATTAACGTTGTGGAAATGGTCTTTGAATAAATTAGGGGTAGACAATAACCTTGTGATGGAAGTTTTTATGGGGCATGGATATGATAAATTGCGAAAAATTATTAAAAATGAAAAATGGCGGTGATACATGCATTATCTCTGTCGCTGGAAAACAAAAAGCCCGGCAGACACGAAGCCGCCGGGCTGATCGACGAAACAGGATATCAGGGTTTGGTGTAATACCACTCAAACCCATAGGCATTCTGGACAACGCTGATGTCGGAGGACAATACTGCACGGTAATTTCCCTGGGTGTGGCCGTCCACGAAAAGTACGTTGAATTTCAGCCCCGGATGGTTGCGAACGTCCAGCCCATTATGGAACCAGGAGGTGTAACTAAAATCGGGTGCGCATTGGTAAATATAATTACCGGTTCTCATGTTGTCGGTGAGCATTGCCACGTTGCTGGGGTTGGATATTTTACCGATGCGTCTCAGCATCGCGCTCGGTCCGCCCAGGTCGTGGGAGCCGTCGCAGGTGACCCACGCGTTAACGGTATAGCTCAGCAAGCCCCGCTGTCCGGTGGGAATGTTGTTGTTGTCAAAGGGGCAGACGAGAACCTGATCGGTGACATATTTATTTTCCAGCAGGTCGCGATGCCAGGAGAAATGATCCCAAATGGGCGGACGGCAGATGCAGGCGGGAAGTATGTAGTCGTTGTTGTCGGCAGAGTACATCTGTGCGCCGCTGCCGATCTGTTTCATGTTGCTTAGGCATTTGATGGATTTTGCGGTGTTTCTGGCATTGGACAACGATGGCAGGAGCATCGCTGCAAGAATGGCTATGATGGCAATTACGACCAGGAGTTCGATGAGTGTGAAAGTTGATTTTCTTTTCATGTTCGTTCTTCCTTAATTTATTGTTTGCCGAGATTAATTATAATGTTATTTTTTCCGGGAGCAACAGTTGTTTTCTGGCTGTTGCCCCATTTCCCGACAATTATTTCCGGAACCACTGCGGTTCCATTGACTGAGACCTGATACTTGTTGGTTTCACAATTAAAGATTATCTCCGCCGGTTGATTGCTAAGATTGTCGAACTTCGCTTCCACAATCTTTTTTTCCGCATCATATGTTGCTCCAGTCATGATACATCCGGGCCATGCGGTGAACATTACCGGGCAGCTGGCGGAGGCAATTTCCGCGACGACATTGGAGGCGTGCCAGTAGCCTTCGGTATTGCGTCCTGCTTTGCTGAGGTAATATTTGAGCTTGTCGGGCTTTTCGCCCAGGCAAAGATCCAGATACATGAATGGGAGCGTCACATACCCCGAATTACCGTTGTAAATCATTCCGGAAGAGAAGACCTTTTCCCCGTCATACCATTCCGGATAGATGGTCTTGACCATTTTAAACCAGGCATTGAGCCGTTGTTTTCCGATGTAGAGCGGTATTGCGTCAAACACTTCCGGCTGGACGCCGAAGCCGCTCAGGCTGCAGGCCCCCCACCATGGTTCGGCCTTTTTCGGATGAATCCAGGCGTTGAACTCATGGAACCCGTTGACGGATCCGATTCCTTCACTGTCTTCATGCCATAATCCCTCCTTGTTGATATATTCAAGATAGGCGAAACGCATACAATGGGTCAGCGCTGTCCGGGACAGGTAATATCTGGCGGCATCGGCTTCCCATTTCCGGTTCAGTGTGTCGGCCAGCCTTACCGTGCCGACCCAGCCGGCATAACTGGCGGTCAGGCAGTCAATGGCGGCTCCTTCGCCGCTTTCGCTGATGCTGTCGGACATCCACGCCCAGTCCTGACTGTATTTGCTATAACAGAGACTGCTCCAGAGTAACGGCCAGTTTTGGGCAATCGCCTGATCTTTGCCTGTATAAGCTGACCAGACGTCGAGCCCGTACATCGGCAACATGATGCCCCAGTTGATATCACCGGAATGTTCGGCATAATATTGGCGCGGATAATCCATGGCGTAGCGGATCTTGGAAAACGGTTCGATTCGCCAGCGATAATTGTTCCAGAAAACTTCCGGAGTGAGTGCTTTGTTGATGGATTGTTCCGCCGCTGATATCAGTTCCTTGCGCTTCTCCGGCGCAACATAGTCTCCAGCCATCAGCATTGATGACAGTCCCTTGTAGGCCCAGTCGATGGCGCAGTGTTCCGGTTTGCCATAATAACAGGCGTACCTGTCGGCAATATCGGCGAGATCCTTTTGACTCTTGTCGGCGACCAGGCCGTGGCGCCAGACCGGTGGCATGGGGATAAAGTAATTGATGGTCTTGGCATTGAGGACTTGAAACGGACCATATTTGGTCGGGATGTCCCAATCCAGCGGCGTGCCTGACAATTTGACCGGAACGCCGCATTTCAGCGCCAGCGACAGTAGCGGCGGAATAGAGCTGTAAGGCATGGCTTTAACTGCGTTGGAGTAGCATTTCAGTATTTCAAAAGAGGTGTCGTTTTTTACCATGAAGCCGGTGTTGTCGGGAGATGCCTTGTAGGTCTCGCGGCATTCGGTCGGCCAGGCCAGATTCAAGCCGCAGATACGGTTGATTTTGGTAGTCATGGCGCGAAAATCCTTGCCGGCGAGAAATACCGGACTGCGGCGGACGCCATCTGGACGGAACAGCCAGATATTACCGACCTTATTATTTCCGAAAATCGTTATGCCTTTATCCGAAGATACGATTTTTGCCGGCTTGTCTTGGAATTGTACCACCACCCTGACGAAACCGCAGCGGGGATTTTTGTCGCCGCATTCAAGAATGATCCACGGCAGGTTCATCAGCGCCGGATTCTTGCTGAAGTCCAGATCGGTTGACCGGGAGAAAGGAAATGCTTTGATGGTATTTCCCTGCGGAACCAGAATGTTTGAATTTCCGGGGTTGAAATTGTTGATGTCTACATCCATTTGATTAGCAACAACATCCAAGCGTATTGCCGGGCGTAATACGGATGCGTATATGGCTGCTTCCGGCTGATTCTTCCCCGAGAATACCGATGTGATCTTTTCGGTCCATGAGATTTTTGTTACGGTGGCGGCATATTGTTTTGCCGCAGTCTTGAAGTTCATGGAAAGTGTGATTTCGGGAAAGCTCAACTGGCAGAATCCGTCTTTTACCTGCATGTCATTGCCGCTGAGGCGTCCCAGTTCGATTTCCTTGGCGGTGACGGTAATATTTTCCAGTCCGAGGTTATCGCAGAGCATGCCATCGCTCTTCCGCCAGCCGAATCTGCCGAATCCGGTCATTCCGGCACCCGGACGCCAGGTATTGTTTGCCAGAGCAGCGTCGGCCGTAGCGGTGAAACTTTTACGGGCATCGCCATAGCTGATATTGCCGTTTTTCAGCTCTTGATACAGTTTCTCCAGCTTTTCAATAGTAACAGGGTCTTCTGATACGTTTTTTAAATTGTTGATATCATCAAGCAATTCGAGCCGCATCCCTTCACTTCCGACATACAGTTCAAGATGGCGAAGGAGTTTTTCCGCTTCTTTTGCTTTTGCTTCGCTGGCCGGATGTCCATCGTTCATAAAGGTCCGGAAACGCTCAAAGGCCTTGATTCGATCCTGCGTTATGACTAATTTATTTTGCGCGTCATTGAAAAGTGCGGTTTGCTGCTTTAGTGCCCTGTCAAGCGTATCAAATTGTTCCTTTACCGCCTTATCATCCGCCATACCGATACCGCCGACGGATGACAGTATCAGGGCGGTTGCTGCAATCGGTATATAACCATTATTACGTTTCATCATTTTTAACTCCGGAAATGTTTAGTCATTATGCGGTTGTTGTATTTGCCTTAATACGGCGTTAACTGTAAAAAATTTAATTCGCGCAAAGGGGGGCAATCTCATTTTTCCTCTCTGTGTTAATGCTGATTAGTTAGTATGTCAATACTTTTTCCTGAACCCTGCTACATGAATTACGGATCTTGAGTCGACACTGGATGCCTTGTTGAACCTCGCCGCTCAGGTTGCCGGTGATCTTCTGCATCATGATATTTACCGCGGTTCTGGCCATTTCTCCGATCGGCTGTTCAACCGTGGTCAGGAAATCCTGCGGCAGACCCGGAACCGGGATATTGTCGAAACCGGTTACCGCTACGTCCTCAGGGACACGGTAACCCATGCGCCGTAATTCCTCAATCACGTTGCCGGCGATCAGGTCATGGACGCAGGTGATGGCGGTTGGTGGTTTGGGCAGAGACATCAGCGCCTTGATTTCGTTGCGGCCCTGGGTTTCCACTCGGCCCACCTTGATCTCCTGAATATATTCCGGCGGGATGTTCAGTCCGCATTCGCGCATGGTTTCCAGATAACCGTCATAGCGCATTTCCGAAGAATAGACATCCGCCAGTCCCTTGATGTGGGCAATACGGCGATGTCCGATGCTGTTGAGATATTTGACCAGTTGGCGCATGCCCTGAAAATTGTTGACGTTGACGCAGCTGAACCATGAATTGGTCCGGACGGAAATCTGGCTGTCGGTCAGGACGAAAGGAATATCCGCAGCCCCTATGGTTCGTACCAATTCGAGGTTGGATTCTTCGGCGTGGGGGAGCATGACGGGAACCATGACTATGCCCGCGACTTTCAGCTGAATGAAACGGCTGATTTGCTGCGTTGCACGGACGGGATCTTCGCAATGCGAGCCGAGGACAATCGAATAGCCGCGGTCGGCGAACTCATGTTCCAGTTCCTGAACCAGACGGGCGAAAATCGTTTCCGCCTGGGTGATATACGATACCATGATACCAATCAGTGGGTTGCTGTTGCGTTCCAGTTTTTTTAGATAGGTGCCAGAGCCTTGTTTACGCTCAAGAAGTCCTTCCTGAACCAGCGAGCCGATCACTTCACGTAATGTGGAGCGGGAAATATTGAATTTCTCCACCAGATCCTTTTCCGGTGGAATCCGGTCGCCACAATTGTATTTGCCGCTGCGGAAGTCCTTCAACAATTCGATTTTTACGTCGGAGGTCTTCATAATATATAAGTCATCATACCTATTTTGATTAATTGTTTGATAACATTATAAATGTCGCGGTAGTAAAAAGCAATATTATAAAAATCATTTTTGTAAAAAAACTTTTTTTGTACTGAAAATATCACGGCACGGCGGCTTGGTAAATGGTATGATGACTTATGTGATGTTGTCAATCAATTGTTATGTGGCCATGATCGACGTTGAGGATCTGTGGGGTTGTGAGTGAAGTAATGTTGCGGATGACTGGACCGCAAAACGGTTTTGAGTGCCACTATGGTGTAATTTCTTTTTCTTCAGAGGTCAAAAAATAGCCAAACATTATCCATAAAACCTTGCAAAACGGCAAATAATGTAATAACATATAAAATATAACGACGTCAACCACGCTTAAAGGGGCTAAGCAATGAAAGATGGCGTGACGCTGGTTTCGCGCAGTACGGGCAGGGGTTTTACGTTTTTCATAATTTTATTTTTTATATGTGTGTCTTTACCGGCATCGGTCGAGCCGGAGGTCTTTTCGTATATTTCCTGCGCCACCTTTGAATATTCCGGCCAGAATAACTTCCGTTTTCAGAATGCCGGGGTGGTGGATGTCTCGCGGCAGCGCCTGCCGGATGGTGACTATGGCTATAGTATTTCATCGAATACGGATATGATGGCAGGCGAGAACCAGGCCAATGCCGAAATCGCCTCTCCCCCGCTGCTCTTGATGCGCGATGCCGGAAACCGAACCATTACCGGCGGTTTTGACTGCCTGAAGGAAATCGGCGAGATCGGCAACCGTGCCCTGTCGCTGAGTCAGGCTAAAGTTATCACCGACAATAAATGGCGGCACTATGATTTGCCGATGAATCCCACTGTCTTCTACCCGGCCAACCCAGGATTCACCGTCAAATATGAGGCGGTAAACAGCCGGAAATTCGGCCATTGCCTGCTGATAACCGCGGTAAGTGATTTCTTTGTCTGTTCGGTACCGGGCGAGAAACAGCCTCTGACCGGGATCTATAAAGTGGTGATGCTTTCGGATCCTTCGCTGCGTAATATGTATTACCGCTGTTCCGGATACGAGGCGAGAATGGGAACGGAACAGGTAAACATCAAGGATAACTTCTGGTTGAGCGATCCGGAAACCGGCGAGCCGGCTGATATTACGGACATCCGACCGCAGATTGACCGCGAGGTCAGCTCGATTTTTATGCCGGATAAGGGTGTTTTGCGCAGCGATTGTACGGCTCCTGGATGGGCATTGCATGCTGTTGCGGTCAAGCGTTTTATGGATGTGAGCTGCGGCGCGGTCATTGAGGGGCAGCCGAATTTTGCCATCCTGGTGGCGGTAGCTGGTGTCCTGCTGGTGGATTCGGTGGTCAGTACCGCGTCGGAACTGCTGGCAATCGGAGTGAAAAAAGCGACCGGGAAAGATATTCCCGTATATCAGGGTATCCCGAATTTCGTCGGCAGTAAGATTGGCGAGGGCGGGGCGATGGTATACGAGAAAGTCACGGGGAATAAAGCGGATAAGGAGACGTGGAAAAGCGTTGGCGGCGATCTTGCCGATATTGCTGCGATATTTCTGTCGCCCGCCAAAGCGGCGAAGGGGTTGAAAATGGTGGGCAAGGGATTGAAGTTCGGCGTTAAAGCGATTGACGCGCGGAAATATGATATGGCGATCAGGATCGGCAAATATGCGTTGTCTTTGGAGACCGCCCAGAAGATCGGTAAACTTTTTGACATTAAGACCGGGGTTCAGAAGATCAAGAAGCTGACGGACTGGATGTGGGGGCCGAGTGGCGGTAGCGGTCCAGGTGGTGTGCCCGGCGGCGGTCCCGGAGTTCCCGGAGGAGTGATGTTTGAGGGCGATGTGGTTGGCCTCAAGTTGAAGGACGTTAAATATCAGGCCGCAGACAACAGTTTTGTTATCAATGGCAACGTTAAATATGCTTCGCCGCTTCCTGCCGAAGACATGGCGGCGGTGCTGCGCCAGGTCGAAACCGAAGGCGGGCTGGGGCTGTCCCTTGCCGGGATGATGCGTGGCGGTATCAATAAGGAAAACCGTCTCTATCATCTGCTGTCGATTTGCGACATTTATCTGGGCAACGTAATCTTTGGCCGTCTGGATCAGCTTCCGGCCGGTTGCGTGGCGGATCCCGAATATAAAGCTTCATTGCCGCCGGAAAATAATCCCGGCGCGGTCTGTGCCGTGTTCAATTTCCGCTGCAAATTGAATCTGGACCGTGATGTCTTAAAACGGCGGAATGTTATCCTGGAGGTTTCGCTTGTGCCTTACTCCCGGGAAAAGGCGGAGAAGGATGGGGTCTATGAATATGCCGAGCCGAAGGAAAAAGATATGAAGGCGCTGGGGGCTTATGAGAAGAACGTGGGTAAATTCCGTCCGGAATTTTATCTTAAGCAGCCGGTCATAGTTAAGACCATTGCGGTTGGGGAGGCCGCGGTTTTTGCGATGTGGATGAGAGCTCAAGGGGTTGAGTTGGGCAAGTTGGCTGAGGAAATTGCCCAAGTTCCGCCGAAGACCGGGGCGTACCTGCCACACAACTCCTCCGATGCGATGCCTGTGCCGGCGTTGGTCTGGCTGCCGGCTGGAATTTGAGATATAACAGGAAAGGATTATGATGAAACGTGCGGTATTTTTTCTTTTTTTGCTGGGGAGCCTGACGCCGCTTATGCGTGGCGCTGAGTCGAAGCAGTTTGAACCGGATCTGGTGGCGGTTCACGATTTCAGCGTTTCGCCGGCTATTGAAAAACTGAAGATTTCCGGATGGTGGGTCGCGGAACGTATGGAAAATGAACTGGTGCAATCCGGCCGTTACCGTATTGTTACCCGTGCCAAGATCGCCAAAGTGCTTAAGGAACAGAATATTACTTCAGTTCCAACGCTGAAACCTCAGGAATTGGGTAAGATGGTCGGGGCGCAATATATTGTTACCGGACAGGTTGATTATTCCGGGGGGGCGATTGAGTTGGTGGTTACTATGATTGACACGGCAAATAAGAAAGGCGAGATCCGCAGCAGTTTTGATGTTGACATGCCGTGTGCGGAAAAAGACGTTGGTGCGCGTTTGCCCGAGCTGATCGAGGAGCTGGCGAAGAAACTGTCGATGTCGCCCGGTGAAATCCTTGACGAGGGTTTGAAATACATGAAGGAAGGGGATTTCGAGGCAGCAGTGCAGTCCTTCAATGATTTCAGCCGTTGTGTTGATCTCGCACGGATCAATGCATTGACGGAGATGGTGTCGGAAAAACATCATGAAGAGCGCGCGGCACAGTTGGCGATTCCCGGCAAAACACCGGGCGAGATGCTGGATTATGGTATGGATTTGATGCGCAAAGGGGATCTGAACCAGGCGTCTCTGGTCTTTTATCATCTGCAGAAAAGCAAAATGGCCCAGATGATCAGGAATCTGATGCAGGTGGCTAAAGACGGCGCGAAAAAGAAGGAAGAGACGATTGGGAAGCTTTTGACGGAAGCACGGAAAAAATTTGAAAATGCCATTGTCAGCCGCGATGACAAGGAAAAACGGCGTGATCCGACGGCGTTGTGCGATGAGGCCATAACGATGCTGCAGGCCTTTCTGAGCAACCCGGGAATGCAGTTGTCGCCGGGGGAGCGGCGTAAGATCGAGACATTGATAAGTGAGATTGAGGCATTCCGCAAGAAGCTTTTCGCGGGGCCCACTCCGGAACGGGAATGGGTTGTGCCGGGAGTCAAAATCGAACTGGTTCCTGTTAAACCGGGCAGTTTCACCACCCGCCCGGACGGTCCGAAGGAGGATGCGCTTGAGCATCCCTATACGGCGCGGATAACCCGTCCGTTCTGGATGGGTAAATATGAGGTTACAGCCGGGCAGTTTCAGTATTATCTGAAGAGTCTTGGCGGTTTGAATCGCAATGACCGTTATGAAGTGGAAAAAGAAATTGATTTTGAGGCGGAAGAGTGCCCGCTGTCGCCTTCGTACCAGCTTAAGCGTGGTTTTAAGGCGGATATGCCGATGGCGTTCATTTCCTGGCGGTCGGCGCGGGATTTCTGCGGGTGGCTGACCCGGCAGGAACGTGAAGCGGGAAGATTGCCGGAGGGTTATGAATACCGGCTGCCGACTGAAGGAGAGTGGGAATACTGCTGTCGTGCAGGGACGGCCACCGCTTACTCGTTTGGGGATTCAACCCAGGACATGGAGAAATATGCGTGGTATCGCTCGAACACCGCCGGGAAATCCCAATCATCGGGAGGCAAGGAGCCGAACGCCTGGGGAA
>QKAL01000092.1 GCA_003246475.1 Lentisphaerota bacterium | reverse complement strand
ATTGGCACGAGGGACAACCCCCCAGTAACGGCTGTCGGAGCTGGCAATGGAATTATCTCCCATTGCGAAATAGGAATCTGCCGGTACGGTGAAAGTGTTTTCCGGAGTATCCAGCAGACGCCCGGGAATACTCAAATGCCCGTGGTATCCGCCCTTGAACGAATATATTTTCTTAAACTCCGGGTTAAAATCCGTAATTGGCCGGAAGTCCTTTTCCCCTTCGGGACGCACATAAACCATATTATCCCGTATCTGGAGCGTATCCCCGGACAATCCAATCAAACGTTTGATATAATAATTTCCGCGATTAGTCAGAGGTTCGCCGTTATCATAGATATTCTCGGTATTGAACACAATGACATCACCACGCCGCCAGCCGACAATATAATGCGAAAATCGATCAACGAAAAGGTGGTCACCGCTGGAAAGCCAGCCGTCGCACAGCACTTCGCCAGTATTGTATTCGTAATTCTCTGCCAGATGACAATATTCAAAGACCTTTTTAGGATCGCCCGGCAAACGATATGTAACATCTCCAATATTAAAAACCGTATCCGTGTTCCATGGCAGAAAAGCCCGTACACCACGATAGCTCTGGGGGGCAAAAACGCCGGGAGCCTTAATCTTAGCCGCTGCACGGTCAACACCGAAAACCAGGCAGTCTACCACCGGGTTGATTTTGGGAAAAACATCAGCCGCGACATAATGAATACCGAACAAAGTCGGCTGCATACTGCTGGTGGGAATCTGGAAAGGTTGCAGGAAAAGCCCGCGGATGCCAAAGGCGACCATCGCGGCAACCGCCAGGACATCGGCAAGCTCCCTCATGAACTTGGAACCTTTTTTCGCCAGACATGATTCAACCCGATGCGGAGCCTCTTCGATGAAACGATCGGCCTTTTCTCCATCAGCCGGACGCAGGCTATCCGCTTCCACAATCATCTCTTCAAGACAACGCAACTGCTTTTCCGTCAAAATATCCTCATTGACATGCAATGCGCTTTGAATATGTTTTTTTACCAGCCGCAGATGGCGGCGGCGTCTCCACATTTTTATAAAACTTTCATGCATTTGCCAATTTCCATCCGGAAGGACAATCCTTCCAGTCCTTTAATCATTAATCACTGGTTTTCAACACCGCAACGAAGGCTTCCTGAGGGATTTCCACCGAACCTACCTGCTTCATGCGCTTTTTGCCTTCCTTCTGCTTCTCCAGCAACTTACGCTTACGGGTAATATCGCCGCCGTAACACTTTGCCAGAACATTCTTACGCAACTGACGGACGGTCTCACGTGCCACGATCTTACCCCCGACTGCCGCTTGGATCGCCACCTGAAACATGTGCGGCGGAATCACGTCTTTCAGCTTGGCGGCAATATCTTTACCTCGAGAGTGGGCATGATCGATATGGACAATCGATGAAAATGCGTCCACCGGTTCACCATTGACGAGAATATCCAGCTTAACCAGTCTATCGGGGCGATAACCGGCCGGTTCATAATCCATGCTGCCATAACCACGGGTAATTGACTTGAGCTTATCATGGAAGTCAATCAGAATTTCGTGCATCGGCATTTCCGCCGTCAGTACAACATGCGCACCATCGACCGAATGAGTCATCGTACAAATGCCCCTCTTGGTCATAATGAGGTTCATTACATCGCCGATATAAGTGTTGGGCAACATGATATGAGCACAAATCAAAGGTTCCTCAATCCGTTCAATCTCGGACGGATCCGGCAAATGGACAGGGTTGTCAACTTCAACCATCTCTCCGCCCTTCAGAAACACATGATAGACCACACTCGGGTAGGTGGCGATGATATCCATATTATATTCGCGCCGCAACCGCTCCTGAATAATCTCCATATGCAGCAGGCCAAGGAAACCACAACGGAACCCAAAACCGAGGGCGGCGGAAGCTTCCGGCTGGAAAATAAACGCCGCATCATTGAGCTGAAGTTTGGTCATGCTGAATCTCAACTGATCGTAATCCGCGGTATCAATCGGATATATTCCGCTGAAAACCATCGGGCGCACCTGCTGAAAACCGGGCAATGCCACGGCGCAAGGATTCTTTACGTCTGTAATGGTATCTCCCATTTTAGAATCAGACGGACTCTTGATATTGGGAATTATATAGCCGACCTGCCCGGCAGAAATACGATCGGACGGAGTCATTTTGGGAGTAAAGAAACCAACTTCCTTAACTTCACTTTCCAAACCGGTACTTACCATGCGGATACGTGCGCCGCGCGAAAACGAACCATTGACCACCCGGATATAGGTAACAACGCCTCGGAAAGAATCATAATTTGAATCGAATATCAATGCACCACTCTCATTATCCGCCGGACGTTTCGGTGACGGCACACGATGAACGATCGCTTCCAGAACTTCGGGAATCCCGATACCTTCCTTTGCGCTGACAGGAATAGCCTCTTCGCGCGGAATCGCCAGAATCTCCTCCATCTGCTCGTAAC
The DNA here is from genome assembly GCA_003246475.1 of Lentisphaerota bacterium. Classification (GTDB taxonomy): domain Bacteria; phylum Verrucomicrobiota; class Lentisphaeria; order Victivallales; family SZUA-371; genus SZUA-371. The sequence continues at coordinate 718 of QKAL01000092.1, read as the reverse complement.
ACATCTCCAAATTTGCCGCTGGCAAATCGATCTTGTTGATCACCGGAATGACCTTGAGGTTCTGGCGGAAGGCCATATTGACATTAGCCACGGTCTGCGCCTGCACTCCTTGGGTTGCATCAATCAGAAGCAACGCTCCCTCACAAGCGGCCAGCGAACGACTGACTTCATAGGAAAAGTCCACATGTCCTGGCGTATCAATGAGGTTTAGTTCGTATTCCGCCCCGTTATTAGCAATATACCGCATATGGACCGGATGACATTTTATTGTAATGCCTCGTTCTCGTTCCAAATCCATATCATCCAGCAGCTGTTCCTGCAAATCCCGCTGGCTGACAGTATGAGTAGCCTCAAGAAGACGGTCTGCCAAAGTGGATTTTCCGTGGTCGATGTGGGCGATAATCGAGAAGTTGCGGATATGTGTTATTTCTGCCATATAAAAAAACAAAACCTTAATAAAATTTTATATCACTAATTCAAAACACCTTTATTTCGGGACGAATAATTTAATTGCTTTTTATCAGGTTGCCAGTAAAAAACCGACAATATAACCGGATTTATCGACATTAATTTCAACAATGGCTTCTTTATTATCGTTTTTTCATAATTAAACACTTGTAAACCAGAATGTTTTTGTCTATATTTGTTTTAAGAAAGTTTTTTACCAGCAATACTTATAAAGTCATTATGAATGCGGCTGTATACATAATAAAAAAAT
>QKAL01000291.1 GCA_003246475.1 Lentisphaerota bacterium | reverse complement strand
CTGCCTTTTTGCCTTAATCATATTCATCTTGTTCATGCCAGCCATAACAACCCCCAACAGGATGAATCCACCGGGAGCGGAGCACGGCAGCAGACAGTCAATTGTCCACGACGTAATAATCTTTACCTCGAACAACGACCCGCTGGTGAGAAACTCGCGGATGCAGCCCAGCAATACCAGGCCCAGCGTAAACCCCAATCCCATGCCGATACCGTCGAGACAGGACCGCAAAATGCCGTTTTTGCAGGCAAATGCTTCGGCCCGGCCAAGTACAATACAGTTCACCACGATCAACGGAATAAAGATCCCCAGGGCACGCTGGATCGCGTCCGGTGCGTAGGCCTTCATCAACTGATCCACTACCGTTACAAAGGCGGCAATGACCACGATATAAACCGGGATACGAATCTTTTTGGGCACAATATCGCGAATCATTGAGATAACCATGTTGCTGCCCAGAAGCACGAAAATAACTGCAACCCCCATAAACATACCGTTCTTGGCATTGGAGGTCGTTGCCAAAGTCGGACACATCCCCAGGGCCAGGACCAGAATCGGGTTTTCCTTCCAAATGCCCTTCGTCAGTTCTTTTAACAAACCCATGATATATTCACTCCTGATTATTAGTTGCCGATAGTTTGCAGGATTTTTGCCTTGTCCCTGGCAAGCGTTACCGCGGCACGGTTGACGGCCTCGGTTACCGCTCGGGAGGAAATCGTCGCCCCGGTCATATAATCAACCTGACCGCTATCCTTTTTGACGGTCCACGGTGTCTGCCACGAATCCCCGGCGACAGCGGCATGACCGCCAAACTGATCGAGTATCGGGTTGGGAGGCAATGCATTGGCATCCGTCTTCTTGCCGCCAAAGAGATCAAAAATGGTTGTGACCTGCTTCCGCTGACATACCACGGTCCCCAGTCCGGGGGTCTCATTCTGCTGCGTCACCACCACCGTGCGGATTTTATCGTCGGGATTGAACCCGACCACTACCACAACCTTACCGGCATAGCCTTTGACGGAGTACGTTTCGGCGGCGATACCGACCAGTTTTCCGGAGGCGTCCTTAGCTCCGTAATACTTGACCGGAACCTTGTCCTCGGACTCCACCGTGATGGTATTCTCATCCAACGGATTGTTGAACGGCGGTAAAACGCTCTGCAGCGCCGCCAGAGTATTTTTCTTCTGATTGACCTTGATCGGCTCGCGAGTTACGTTATCAGTCATGGCCAGGATAAAAGCGGCGATCGCTCCGATCACAGCTAAAAAAATCCCCAGAACCAACGGGTTTCCAGTATTTTTCAGGTTCATATTGCTTCTCCCTTTTCAAGCGCTTTATAACCGAACGGAATCTTTTTGGCAAAGCGGTCGATCAACGGCACGAGGGCATTCATGATCAGAATAGAGAAACTTACACCTTCAGGATAACCGCCCCAGACACGGATCAGACAGGTTATAAGACCGCAGCCAATACCGAAGATCACCGCGCCTTTGGTTGTCATCGGCGATGTGACCATGTCGGTAGCCATAAAAAAGGCGCCCAAAAACAACCCACCGGAAAGGACATGGAACAACGCATCGGGAGTGGTTGTTGGAGAAACCATATTGACGATACAGGTAAATACTGCGACCGTACCGATAAATGCCAGCGGCACCTGCCATTTGATCAGTTTTAGAGAGATCAGCAGAATCCCGCCGATCAGCAACGCCAGAGCAGAGGTTTCCCCCAGACAGCCGCCGACATTACCGATAAACAGATTCCACAGACCATCTTGTCCGTCTACCGCATAAAACTTTTCCATCCCCGCTTCCAGCGGTGTACGTCCGACAAGCTGCGGCGTAACCGCGTTTTTGGCAAAACCCAGCGGCGTGGCGCAGGTAACCGCGTCAAGTTTTCCCGCCCGGATCGCCACCATATCAGCCCGGCTGATGAAGTCGGAATAGGTCGGAGCCTCCGCAATCATCTGCCGCGTCGGCACCCAGGTGGTCATGATCTTCGGGAATGCGATCAGCAACCCTACCCGCGCCACCAGCGCCGGATTGAAAGGATTGCTGCCCAAACCGCCGAAAATCTGTTTTCCCAGACCAATGGCAAGAAACGCGCCAATCAGGCAAATCCACCAAGGCACCCCGGCGGAAAGGTTGAACGCCAGCAGCATACCGGTGACCACCGCGCTGAGGTCCTTGATCGTCCCGAATACGGGTTTGCCTTCAATCATGCACCAGGCCATTTCGATCATGACGGAAAAAATCACGCACAAAAGGATTACTTCAAGAGCCGGCAAGCCGAAAAACCACACTCCAGCGACCGCAGCGGGCAAAAGGGAAAGTATTACCCAAAGCATGATTTTCCAGATTTCCTGCGATTTGCTGTGAATATGCGGAGAAGAGCTGACTATCAACTTCTCCGGATTCGGCATTCTGATCTCATTATTCGTTGCTTCACTCATTATGACATCTCTATTTATAAATTATTTGGGGTTCTGTTTGGCTTTTCTGGCCCGGATCTCGGCTTTCGCGCGACGGACATGTTGAACCAGCGGACGGTGCGCCGGGCAGTCATAGGCACAGGCACCGCATTCCAGGCAGTCCATCACATGCAACTCCTCGGCTTTGTCGAACTTTTCATTTTCGATAAAACAGCTGATTGTGCCGCAAAGCAGATCCATCGGACAGTTGTCAATGCATTTGCCGCAACGGATACAAGGCTGGGACGTAAACTGCACCGTATCCACCTGATCCAGCAACAGGATACCCGAAGTATTCTTCATCACCGGCACTTCCAGGCTCTTCTGGGCAAATCCCATCATCGGTCCGCCCAGGATAACCTTACCGGGCGTTCGGCTGACGCCACCGGCGAGACGGATTACATCGGCGATCGGCGTACCGATCCGCACCAGCCAGTTGCCGGGATTGACCACCGGCTCGCCGGTCACGGTCGTAACGCGTTCGACCAACGGCCGCCCCTGCGTTACCGCGTCATAAATGGCGGCGGCGGTTCCGACGTTCTGAACAACACAGCCGGCATCCATCGGCAACATGCCCTGCGGCACCTTGCGTCCGGTCACCGCATAGATAAGCTGTTTTTCGCCGCCTTGCGGATAGCGTACTTTCAAGGTAACAACATTGACTTTATATGGTTCGGATTTGGCATTGAGTCCGGCAATCGCGTCCGGCTTGTTGCTTTCAATTCCGATATATACATTTTTAATTCCCAGTACGCGGGCCATAATGGAAGCACCTTCGAGAATCGCCTCCGGGCGTTCGAGCATCAACCGATGGTCCGCGGTAAGATATGGTTCACACTCTGCTCCGTTCAGGATCAAAGTATCGATTTTTTTAGCTGGAGGCGGTGAAAGTTTCACGTGCGTCGGGAAAGCCGCGCCGCCCATGCCGACGATACCGGCTTTGGCGATTCTTTCCTTCAAAACTTCCGGAGCCGTGTTCTGCCAGTCGGGAATCGGGTCAAGCCCGGAACCCCACTCATCCTGACCATCGGCGATGATCTCCACCGCCTCCTGATTGACACCGGATGGACCGGGCACATCAAATATTTTACCAATCGTACCACTGGTGGGAGAGTGTACCGGTGCCGAGACAAACCCGCCCGGCTCGGCAATCATCTGCCCCTTTTTAACCGTATCACCGGTCTTAACCACCAGTTTCGGCGGCGCTCCGATATGCTGACAGAGTATGACATGATATTTTTCAAACAAAGGAGCATTCTGGATCGCAGAACCACTGGACAACTCCTTGTTGTCTTTGGGATGGATGCCACCGGTAAACTTCTTCTTCTGCACTTCTTCCATGATTACGCGACCTCCTGCGTTGCTGTTTCTTGCCGGTAATGCTCTTCAGGAGTCCTCAGGCAACCGGTAGGGCACCCCGTCGCTTCTACCAGACCGGCTGACGGCGGATTATTGTAGTTTACCCGGGCGAGAAAGCCCTGCATTTCAACCTGGCCTTCCTCCGCGTTTTTAGCACATTTACGGCAGCCGATACATGCGGCGGAGCAGACCTTCTTCTTGGTCGGTCCTTTCTCTGGTGAACTGCAGTAGACATGGACTTCGGAGGTTTTGGGAACCAGTTTTATCAGTTTGCGCGGACACTTGTCAACGCAGTTGCCGCAACCGGTACAGATCTCGTTATGGACGATCGCCAGTCCGTTGACCAGTTCAATAGCGTTGAAAGGACATGCCCTCACACAGGAAGCTAACCCCAGACAGCCGAAAGTACACCCTTTGGCACCGCCGCCGATCAGACTGGCCGAAACGCAGTCACTGACACCGTTATAATGTGCCGCCTGTCCGGCATGAGTCTTGTCACCGCCGCACAACACCACGGCAACCTTCTTCTCGCCGCCGCCGGCTGAAATCCCCAGGAACGCAGCAATCTGCTCAACCGCTTCGGGACTGCTTGCCGGGCATGCCGCTGGAGCGGCTTCACCGGCACAGAGCGCTTTTGCAAAGTCAGCACATCCGGCCCGGCCGCAACCGCCGCAGTTGGCACCCGGCAACATCTCCGTTACCTGTTCAATCCTCGGATCGGTTTTCACCGCGAAAAACTTACCGGCCAGTCCGATTATCACGCCCAGGGCGGCACCGGTCACGGCCAGCAACACAAGAGCAATTAATGCGGTTCCCATATTACTCCTTATATTTTATTGACTATATATTGATGTTTCATACTCAGCAGAGACCGGAAAAGCCCATGAACGCCATGGCCAGAATCCCGGCGGTTATCAGCGCAATCGCCATGCCCTCGAAAGGCTTCGGGACCTTGGCCATCTCCAAGCGCTCACGCAGACTGGCGAACAATACCAGCGCCACGGCAAACCCCACCCCGGAAAAGAAACCATTGATCGTCGACAGCCAGACCGAGTAAGTTGCCTGAGCGTTGATGGTCGCCACCCCGAGAACAGCACAGTTAGTCGTGATCAGCGGCAGATAGATTCCCAACGCGTTATACAGCGGCGGACTGAACTTCTGCAACATAATTTCCACCAGCTGCACCAAAGCGGCAATAATCAGGATAAAAAGAAGGATCTGCAAAAACTCTAGCTTGATAGTCCCGAGACCGGCGATCTCAACCGGCTTGGACAAAACCAGATGGAAAACCGCCGCCGTCGCCATCGACGCCAACGTCATTACGAAAATCACTGCGCCGGACATTCCCAACGCCGTGTCGATTCGTTTGGATACCCCTAAAAACGGGCAGATACCAAGGAACCTGGACAGTACGAAGTTGTAAACCAGTACCGCCCCGACCGTTACTTGTAAATAATCGTGCATGTTTTAAAACCTGTAATTTAGTTACTTGCAATCCCCTAGAAGAATAAAACATCCTAAACTAGCATGTTACGGTTTTTTTTCAATGCACAAACAAAAGAGCCTCACAAAAAAGTTGCTTCTTGTGAGGCTCTTGTCGGCAAATCACGAAAACACCGTTTACCAGTTATCGGTCCGGAATGGAACCGCCGGCAAACCTTCGCGGTTGTAAAGATTGCAGCCGTCCGGGTAGTTGCTCCACGCATAGCGTACCGCCACCGGCGCTTTGACTTCCGGAGCGGAAACCAATACATAACCATTATGCAGTTCCGCCTTCGCCCAATAGAATTTCCGGTCGGCTCCGGCAATCGCAAACTGCTTCAACGGACCGTTCTTCGCCACTAGACCGCCGCCGACATCGGAAAAATTCACCCGGATCCGGTTCCCTTCCACTACCATACTCTTATATACCGGACCAGAACATACCACATCCTTGCCGTAAATCCGATTTTCCGCCGCCAGCGCCAACCGGATACCGACATCCTGTTTATTGGCGGGATGAATATCGATCGGGTCACCGATGTCAATCGCCACCGCCATGCCGGTGTTCGGCAAAGACAACGCGGCGGACTGAGCCTCCCGTGTCCGCGCCCAGGAACTATCTCCCGGCGGCAGCGAGGCAAAATATCCATCAGGCAGCGGAGTTCCCGGCGTATGACGCTCGAAAGCCGCCAGCTGGACGAACATGAACGCCATTTCCGGATTTTTCCACGCTTTACGCCAATATTCAATCATTACCGAAAACTGCTTGCCATAAAGATCAGAACCGCAGTTGGACTCGCCCTGATACCATATTGCGCCGCGAACCGGCAGATCGGTCAAACCGTTGATCATGCCGTTATAAAGCGCGCAAGGATAATTAGTGTTACTGGAGTCTGGTGGATTTGGACGGCGCACCACCTTTTCATAATCCAGCACATATTCAATCTTACATTTCCATGTTCCACTGAGGGTCAAAACCTCTGCAGCGTCGTTGCGTCGCAGATACATCTCCTGAGACGGACCCGTCATACCGCCGTTATATGCGTGGTCAAGTACCCGGATCGAAAGGATATTAGTTCCGGCCTTTACCAGCTTGCCGGGAACCTGATAGGAACGTTTTACACTCCAATGCTCACGGACTTCAATCGAAGTTTCCCCCACCTTCTGTCCATTGAAATAGGTCGTATCGCAGTCATCTATCACGCCCAGCGAAAGCGTCAGGTTCTTCCCTGCCCAATCGGCAGGAAGTTCAACCGTCCTGGCCAGCCAGATGACCCCATCGATCGCAATCCTTTTATATTCGAAAAAATTGGGCATCTCAACATTCTCCCAGCTGTCCAAACCGGTAGCGGTAACGATGGCATTTGCCTTGCCTTTTTCCACCGCTTCCTTATACTCGTTATTTTCCAGCTTGTCGAGCCAGTCTTTAATAGATTGATAAAACTTCTCCTCCGAACATTCTTTTCCCGGCTGGTTAACTGCCTGATCCGCAAAATACTTGAATTCCGGTTGTGATGCATGAGCCGCCAACGGCATCCAGGTTTCGATGCAGGTCCCGCCGACCGAACTGTTGATCAGTCCAACCGGAACCTTCAAATCCTGGTAGAGCTTACGCCCGAAAAAGAACCCGACGCCGGAAAATGCGGCAGCGCTCTGCGGCGTACACTCAACCCATGACCCCAACGGCTCAATATCGTTTTGCATATCCACCGGCACCGGACGGCATTTAATCGTAAAAAAGCGGATGGACGGAAAGGTAGCCGAGGCCAAATCCTTTCTGGCACTGATGCACTCCCCTGCCTGGAACGCCATATTAGACTGTCCGGAACAGATCCAGAGCTCACCCACCAGAACGTTTTTCAGCGTCAACGTTTTCTTGCCTTTTATACTTATCAAATACGGGCCGCCGACCGGTTGAGGTGGCAGTTCCGCCTTCCAGATGCCGTCTTTACCTGCCGTAACCGCTTCCGATTCGCCATTCATCTCCACCACCACAATCTTTCCAGGAGTAGCCATTCCTTTTAGAACAACAGGCTGCTCTTGTTGAAAAAGCATGTTATCTGAATAGTAATTCAACAATTTGACGTCATCGGCAAGATTGGCGGGATCGACCGTGGCCTGATGCACGCATCCGGCGACAAGCAAAATTAACAGTACCGCAACGAACAAACGGCAGGGGCGCTTGGAGCACATAATTGTTCCTTCGGGTTAATTATTGACAATTTAAAAATCAAAAGCACAATATAGGACATCGTCATAAATAATTCAACCCATTTCCCTGCGGTATTGTTTTTCATCATTTCAGAGGCAACCAAGGAGCTAATCACATTAAAAACCAGAGGACAGGGAAAAAAACCGGGTAAAATGTTGTTTTTTCAAGTTGGATAATCACAAATTTAGGCTATAATTGAATTTGGGAGATTAAGCGAAAACAATGAGGTTTCCGGGAGAATAAACATGATTTGTGAAATCTGCAACCAGAATCCGGCGACAATCCATATCCAGGAAATTATCAACGGCCAAAAGAAAGTCCTGCACATCTGTGCCGACTGCGCCTCGAAAAAATCGACGGAAAATCCTCTGCTGCAGGGCTTCAACGTCGCCGAGATGTTGTATAACCTTTCGGGGCAGTTCGGAGCCGGGGATGTTCAACCCAGCCAACAGGAACCATCGGAAATCGAGTTGATCTGTCCGGGATGCGGCTGGCATTCCGAAGATCTGAAGCGTACCGGCAAATTAGGCTGCCAGCAATGTTATACCACATTCAAGGAAGTGCTGGAAAAGGCATTGAAAACCATGCACCACGGTACTTTGCACGTCGGCAAGTCACCGGCATCCATGGGCGGGGACGACACTGACAGCAAAAAAGTCGCCGAACTGATGTCGTTGCAGAAAGAGTTGGAGGATCTGGTTCAGCGGGAAGAATACGAAAAAGCCGCCATTGTCAGAGACAAAATCAATCTGCTTAAACAGGAACTAAAAAAATAGGTTGAGGCCATCTTGAACAGCGACATCAATTTACTGTTGAATAACAAGGTAAGCTGGCTGGCCGATTGCGGCCCCAGCGAAGACATCGCCATAAGTTCCCGCATTCGCCTGGCGCGCAACCTCGAAGGGGTGCCGTTCCCGCCGCACGCAACTCCGGCGCAATTGAACGAGATCATCAATACCGTTGAAATGGCGGTCCAGCGGAACAAAGAGCTGGAACCTTTTTTGAAATTTAAGATCGGCGAGACATCCGACCTGGATAAAATGGTCATGTTTGAGCGTCGTCTCATCAGTCGTGAGTTTATGGAAAAAAGCGATCCGGGCGAACTGCTGGTCACTGCCGATGAATCGTTCGGCATCATGGTCAATGAAGAGGATCACCTGCGGATGCAGTTCATGCGTTCCGGCTTCCAGTTGAAAAACGTGTGGCAGGAGATCAACCGCATCGACGACATCCTGAGCAATCAGCTACCATACGTTTTCAATAAGGATCTGGGATTCCTGACCAGTTGTCCGACCAACGTCGGGACCGGCATCCGGGCATCGGTAATGCTGCATCTTCCCGGGCTGGTGCTTTCCAACCAGATCAACGCGGTGATTCAGGGGGTAAGCAAGCTCGGCCTGGTGGTACGGGGAATTTTTGGCGAAGGGACTCAGAATCTGGGCAACCTTTATCAGGTTTCCAACCAGAGTACGCTTGGCGAGTCCGAAGAGCAGATCATTGAGCGTCTTGGCAACGTTATCACTCAGATCATCAACCACGAGAAAAATGCCCGCCGCAATCTGCTGGAAACCAACCAGCCGTTTCTGCTCAATCACGTCGGCCGGGCCTATGGGACACTGCGCCATGCCTACATTCTCAGCAGCGCCGAAGCGCTCGATTCTCTTTCCGCGTTGCGCCTGGGGGTAGATATGGGCATGTTTTCCTCGGTGGATATTCATACCGTCAACGAACTCTTTATCATCATCAATCCGGCCCATCTGCAGAAGTACGCGGGCAAGGAACTGGATTCCTCCGAACGCGACATCTACCGGGCGGTGCTGGTGAGAGAGAGACTGAAAGCTTCCGACCGCGGTAAATAAAGGAGTACTGGTATCTTGGAAGGCATATCGGCACTGGGGCTGGCGCTTCTGGAAATGGTTTTCGTTTTCGTTACACTCATGCTGCTGCACGGGTTGCGCAAACTTATCGGCAGCGCCTCCTTCTATATTGCAATGGGGCTGTTGCTGGTGTTTGCACACATCATCAGTACCGCCGGCTTGGAAATCAGGCTCAGCATGTGGGGCGGAAGCTTCCAGATATCATCGGTTTCGCTGTTCCTTCCCAGTATTGCGGCATTGCTGGTCGTCTATATCAGCGATGGCACGCTGTCCACTCAACGGCTGATTGTCGGAGTCATCGCCTCGCTGGGTTTCTACACCTATCTGAGCGTGATCAGCCGGGCGCAATGCAACTGGGAAGGATATGTCATCAGCAAGGGACCGACCGCCGACTCGGTCGAATATCTGTTGCTCTCAAGCCAGAAGTCGATGGCGGTAATCACCCTGTCCATGATCATGGATTTGTTCCTGCTGCCGATCTTTTTCCAACGGTTACGTAATCTGCAATGCAGATTGTTTTTCTGTTGCCTCGGAGCCCTGCTGTTCACCCAGTTGGCCGACGCGCTGCTGTATGCATCCATAACTTACTGGGGATCCGAAAACTGGCTCGACTTCATGATCTCCGCCCTGACCATCCGCTCCATAGCCGTTCTGGTATTGAGCATCCTGACCACGCTGTACCTGTCCAGAATCGAAAAGGAAATCCCTGGCGAAGGGCGTGGGGCGCTGGACATCGTTTTCGCCTTCTTCGGCGGTTATGGCAAGGCCAAAGCGCTGCAGGTTCATATCAATGAATGGGAAGACCGCTACCGCATGGTGGTGGAAAACGCGTCGGAAATGATCCTGCTGCTCGACCGGAAAGGTCAGATTATGGACGCCAACGTCGCCGCCTGCCGTATCATGCACCTTAACGACAAATCCGAAATAACCGGGAAATATTTCCCGTCCATTTTCTTTGACCACAGCGGCAAGCCGTTGCTCTGGAACGAGAATTACATGTCTTTCAGCGGCGGCAACCGCAAACTCAACAGCGATATCGAGTGTTACGTCAGCCTTGCCGACGGCGAAAAGATCGAAGTCAGTGTAACTTTGTCGGAGATCGATTTTGAAAATATGAAAATGCTTATTGTCGTCGGCCGCGACGTCACCGAGCAGCACCGGCTGGCGCGGGAGAAAGATGATCTGACCATCCAGCTGGCCCACGCACAACGGCTTGAGTCTATCGGACAGCTGGCCGGCGGCGTGGCGCATGACTTCAACAACTATCTGCACTCCATTATCGGCCACCTCGACGTGGTCAAATACATCTACAAAGTCAAGGACGAGTCCGTAATCAAACACGTTGACAAGGTGATTGAAATATCCGAGCAGGCAGCAAAACTGACGCAACAACTGCTGGGATTCGCCCGCAAAGGCAAATACGTGGAAAAGGTGCTCGATCTGGCCGAACTGGTTAAACAGAGCGTGGAACTGTTTGTGCCGCGCGGGCAGGAATGCGTCGACATCAAGGTACAACTGCCACCCAAAGGACTTTTGATCAAGGGGGATTTAGTTCAGCTGCAGCAGGTCATGCTCAATCTGCTGCTTAATGCCCGTGATGCGACCACATCGATGAAAGACCGTGAAAGTGTTATCAACATCACATGTGTCCGCTCGGACAAGGCGGGAATTAAACTTTCTCCGCCGCCGGAAGTCAAGAAAAAAGTCGTGCCGCACAAGTTCTACTGTATCACGGTCAAGGACAACGGCGAAGGGGTGGATCCGAAGATAGCCGAGCGTATTTTCGAACCGTTCTTTACCACTAAAGCCATGGGCAAAGGTACGGGCATGGGATTGTCGATGGTCTACGGGACAATAGTCAACCACGGCGGCTGGATCCAGTTCGAATCCGAACACGGCAACGGTGCGGCGTTTTACATCTTTTTACCGCTTTTCGATCCCGCCACCGACAAACTAAATGAATCCGAAGGCGAATAAGTGCCCAACTTTTTGCATCCACAGAAATGGATGATTTTCTTTAAAAAATCTTAACCTTTTTTTAGGTTAGACTATTGACAGCACCCCATTGATCCATTATAATTTACCCTGTAAACCATTTTTAGGTCAAAGAATAATCATGCAGCTGTTACAAAAAAACAATCTTGGCGATCGTACGGAATATGCCAAACGTTCCATAATCCGCTACATTATTGAAAAAGGTCTTATAGCTGGAGACAAACTGCCGACCCAAGCCGAGTTACGCCAGAAACTCCAGCTTGGCAATGCCACGATCACCAGGGCAGTACAGTCACTTGCCGCTGAGCGAATAGTCGAAATCCAACCGAAGATAGGAGTCTTTCTCAAGCATTCCAATGCCGACGGATACAAGGGGTGGACGATAGGAATCGCGGTCCCGGAGCTTACCAAGCACCCATTCAGCATCTGTTTGTTGCTTTATGTTCAACGTTGTCTGCATAAATTCGGTTGTCAATCCACTATTTTCTATGGACAAGAAACTTTTCAGAACACGGGGTTTGATCTTGAATGGTTTCCGGGACTCCAACGCAGCATCGCAGCACACCGGATTGACGGATTAATCACTTTTTTGGAATTTACGGAAGATGGCTGGAACCTTCTCAGGCAGAACAATATTCCGGTGAGCTTTATCGGGCCCATAGACGTCCCATGTAATTCCGTATATTATGACATTGCATCGTTTACACAAAAAGTGGTTCTTAAAGCTCTGAACAAAGGATCACAGCGCCCGGCGTTACTCGTTGCATCCGGGATTGTCCGAAACTTGTTTTTTCCGGTTTTTACAGAAACAACAAAACCGCTGGCAAATTTTTGTCC
>QKAL01000010.1 GCA_003246475.1 Lentisphaerota bacterium | reverse complement strand
AATGAGTATATGCGGCTGTGCGAACATGGTGAACGAAAAAGACGACGAAATACCGCATCTCCGTTTTGACGGCGGATCGGTGGGGGATATGGCATGGACTGGATACAACATTATGATGTAAAGATAAAAATGCGCGACGGCGTTGAACTCGCCTGCGACATCCGCATGCCCGCGCAGGGCGGCCCGTTCCCAGCGGTCCTGCTGCGGACTCCGTACAACAAGAATGTTCATCCCGAGTCCAACCGCATGGACAACATCACTCAATATCTGGATAACGGTTATGCCATGGTGATAATGGATGTGCGGGGAAAATATGAGTCGGACGGGATTTTTCCCGTTCTCTCCTTTCGTCAGGAGGGGGAGGACAGTGCCGATACCATCAAATGGCTGGCAGAGCAACCCTGGTGTAATGGCAAAGTGGCGATGACCGGGGCATCTTATTGCGGTTATGTTCAGATCTATGCGGCACTGGAACACCCCGAGGCGTTGTGCGCGATTTCTCCGGGTGTCTTCGGCAATGACGGTTTCCGCAATATCATCCGGCGTGACGGTATTCCGCAGATGTCGCTGCTGATATGGGCACTTCACAACGCTACCGGCCGGGTTGCTAAAATTCTTTTGTTTGACTGGCAGAAACTGCTTTTCTCCATGCCGTTGCGTAATCTCGTCAACACATGCGGGCTGCGCCGGAAGTTGTTTGATCACTGGATGAAGCATAACCGCAATAACCGTTTGTGGGAAGAGATGGGAAGAATTGAACGGATGCAGGAACTCGATGTCCCGGTTTTCCTTTCCGGGGGCTGGTATGACCTCTATTCTTCGGCGGTAGTCGAGACCTTCTGTTTCCTGCAGTCTCTGCCGCATATGCATAACAAGGTTACGTTGATGATGGGGCCGTGGCTGCATGGTTTGGGCGCCCGGGAAGCCGGAGTTATGGATTTCGGTCCCGCCGCCGACGTTGATATTACCGAAGAGAACCGCCACTGGTTGGACTGCTGGTGCCGTGAAGGGCGGCGGGAGGCTTTCCCGACGGTACGCTATTTTGTCATGGGGATTAACGAGTGGCGGGAGGCGGACAAGTGGCCGCCGGTACCGATTGAGGAAGAGTTTTTGCTGCTAGCCTGCAACCACTCCGCAAATTCGCTGGAAGGTGATGGCCGTCTTGCTGACATGCACGGGGAAACCCCCAGAGATACCTATGTATATGACCCGGCGGACCCGGTATTGAATCTCGGCGGCAATCTGCTTGCTTTTGGAGATGGTATGGCTGCCGGGCCTTGTGACCAGCGACCGATGGAGAAACGTAAGGATATGCTGGTCTATACCGGCGAGGTTCTGGCGGAGTCCCTGGAGGTCGTCGGTCGTCCGGAAGTGGAGCTTTATATCTCCTCGGATGCGCCCGACACGGATTTTGTCGTGCGTCTTTGCGATGTTTATCCCGATGGACGCTCCATAAATATCTGTACGGGGATTATTCGTACCCGTTACCGTGAAGGGTTTGATCGTGAGATCATGATGATTCCTGGAGAAATCTATAAACTGCGCATTCCGCTTGATATCACTGCGGTATGTTTTCTGCCCGGACATTGTCTGCGCCTGGAAATAACGAGCAGCTGTTTCCCGCAGTTTGGGCGCAACCACAACACCGGCGGGGATAATTGGTCGGAAGCCGATTATCGCAAGGCGACGCAGATCATTTACCATTCCGCCGAATATCCGTCGCGGTTGTTGTTACCGGTAAGCGTTGCGATTCCTGCCAGCGATCATTTTTGATCTCGGCGGCATTACATCGTGCATGGACAATCCAGGATCAGGCGGAGCGCTGTAGGGTGATAATGATGCAAAAATAAATTTCAGAACCCGGAGTAGAATTTTTTATTATTTGTAAAGGCTGTTTTTCCCTCGGATTTTCCCGCATTATATATTGGCATAGAAAATGATAGATAATGTCATCGCCTGATAAGCATCGCTGTAATGTAGTGAAAATTAACAAGATCGGAACGGCCCATGAAGTGTGAAAAATACGAAGAAGGTTACAAGGTTGAAGGGCATAATTTCAAGTTGGATCTGTCATTTCAGAACGACGCACTTGAATTGTGGGGCGATATTTTTCCGTCTGGGCACGGTGAAATCATAAATGAACTGGAACTGTTCCGTTTGTTGAATGGCCTTGGCTTGAAAGGTCAGGTCGATCATCATAATGTCCGGGAACTATGTAAACAGGCATGTGCGGGAAAAGAGGTGAAGAACATTGTCCTGGTTCGGGCAAATACATCGGTCTTTGGCACGGACGGACGGCTGGAGCTGGTCTCGGAAGAGGCTCGTTCCGGAGAGATTATCAACGTTCATGCCGGGGATGTAATTGCCCGGTATATCCCGCCGACAGCCGGTACCGGCGGAGAGAATCTGCAAGGGCAGGCGATCCCGGCGGAGCCCGGACAAGAGATCAAGGTCATATTGGGCGATAATGCGGGTTGGGGAAATCAGGCGGCCGGGGAGATCATCGCACAAGCGGATGGACGTCTGGTCTATGATGCGCAAACAGCAACGATTTCCGTTTTGGATACATTGATTATTGAAGGCAATCTTGATCATAAATATGGAGATATCGATTTTATCGGTACGGTTGAAATACGGGGAGATGTGGAACAGGGGTTCCATGTCCGGGCCGGAAAGAACTTGAAAATAAAGGGTAATGTCGAGTCGGCTTTTCTTGAGGCTGAAGGCGATGTTGAAATCGGCGGTGGTTTTTCGGGTAAACACCGAGGCATGATTAAATCCGGCGGGAATATGTCGCTGCGCTATGCGGATATCTGCCACATCGAATGTAAAGGAAATCTGGCGGTCAAAAACGAGATCGTCGACGGAAAAGTGTTTGTCGAGGGTTATATCGATGTTTCCAACGGTTCGATTATCGGAGGAACGCTTATGGCTCTGGGTGGAATTGAGGCCAAAGTCATAGGTTCGGAAGCCGGAATGCGCACTTTCCTTTCTACCGGACAGTCATACCTCGCGGAGCGTGAAATCGCCGCGCTTAAGGAAGAGGAAAAGAATATCGAGAAACAACTGGCGGAAATCAGCCGGTTCCTTGATCCATATGTTAAAGACGCACATCTGCTGAGTCGGATGTCCGATTCGGATCGGCAGGAACTGCGCCGCAAGACAGCAGAGTTTACCCGACTCAATATTCAAGTTAAAAAGATTCCTGACCAAATCACGGAAATACGTGCTCGCGGGGTTCAGAAATCCAATCCGGTTATTAATGTCGGCAAGGCCATTGCCAAAGGCGTCGAGCTCAACATTGACGGGTTCAGCGGGGTTATTCCCGAAACCATGCGGCAGAATGTGAGTATCGTAAGAAATTCTGCTGTTGAGGGCTTCCGGTTCATCAACCACATCCGCTTGAGCGACAATGCCCGGAAAGCGGAACGGGATGTGGCCAAAATGGAAATGAAACGGGAATTGCAGAGAAATTGATCCGCCTTTATTCCGTTGGTACGTTTAAAGAAGGATAAAACATTTTGGCTATGATGTTTTCTGAAAGCCGGATTGTCGTGTCACGATAAAATTGCAGTTTCTTGGCAGTTGCAAGCAATTTTTTCGCCGCAGGATTGTTGACGTCAGATACCATCAGCGGCTTGGCACCGAAAACCGGATTGAAAGGAATTACGGTTTCAGGAATGGTGTCCAGCAACTCATACTTCCTGCCCAGAAACTTGAGCGTTATTTCTTCGAAACTATTTATTGATGCCATGGCCTGCGGCTCATCGCCGACGCGGTTGAGCAACAATTCGACCCGGCTGTTTACATGTGCCGCCAGCATCGTCTTAATCTGCATATATACCGCAGTGATTGAAGTAGGCTCGGGAACGGCGACCATAATGTTACAGGGAGAAATAGCCGTAAGAGAGTTTTCCGGTTTTATACCCTGCCGGAAGTTGTAATCGACAACGACCACATCATAATTTTCAAGAAGATTTAAGGCTCGGGTCAGATTATGCCGCTTGATCTCCGTTTCGGAATGGTCGTTCTCCTCATAGAAAACCACATCGATTCCGAAACCGCGTCGCACAACATTCTTTAAAGATCCAGGCGATTCCAGCCAGTCGAGCAGAGTAATTTCGGGAACAAGGTCGAGGACTTTGCCGCAGTTGTCCGGGTAAGGATTCATGTCCAGAAACAATGTATTTTGCCCTAGCAGCGAAAATGCGAGCGCCAAATTGATGGCGGTAAAAGTTTTCCCCGCCCCCGGAGCTCCGGTCACGGAAATAAGCGTTAAAGGCTGGTTTTGTCCTGGCATAACATCTCTCCTCTTCCTCGAATATATATCTTAATGCCGAAGAACCCATCCGTCAATCCTTCTTGTCGCCGTTGAGTGTTGGTCGCTTAAACACCCGAGTGGCGGTTTCCAGTACTTTGCCGTTACTGCGCAGTCGTAGCGGCTTGTTTTCCTCGAAGTTGAATGACGGCTTGTCGGAGCGCGGCCGACTGAATACCTGGGTCTGAGTTTCCGCGGTATAGGTATTGGCCGGAGGAATAATATTAATTTCTCCGGGAGCGATTCCCGTATTGGTACTGGTTGCGGAAGACTCTTTTTTCCGTAGCAGTTTCTCTTTGATGATCCGTCCCAGATCCAGTGTGGATCCTCGACTTTCCGATAGTTGCCGTTGTTCCTCCTCAAACTGGTGTTGGGCCTTTTCCCGGCGCACCTTTTCAACGAATCCCAGTGGGACGACCAGATGCCCGACGGCTTCGTTGAATGTGTTTCGCAAAGAGAAACTATCCGGGTCTCCCCCTGATTCAAAAGAGGAAAACGAGACGGAGTCCAGAAGCAATTTTTGATAGTCCAGCCAATATGCTTCGTCGCTGTCTTGAAATCCGAACTTTATCAGTTGCTTGTTGTCTGGTCGCAGACATGGCAAATTTCGAGCCTGGTGATCGAGCCAGTCGGCATATTGCAGCAGATAGATATCCCGCAGCATTTCTTCCGGTTCGTCAAGTTCCTCGTGGCTATGATGATAGCTGATCGGAACAAAAATGTCGTCGGTCAACGACCATTTACGGGCGCAGATCCCCCCCGCCACTGCATGGGAAATATTGAGATTTGCCTCCTCAACCTCTTCCAGCAACTGCCGGGACTCGCGGGCATAGCGCTTGATCTGGTCATAGCGGTGGGGCGTAAAACGACGCAGCAACGGAATCCCGATGTCATGCAGCAGCGCGGTCAGCGGCAAGGCGCTGGTCTCCGGTAAACGATAGTGTTTGAGCATATTACAGATAAGGATCGAGGTGGTATAGACATGCTCCCACTCTTCGCGGTCGTTGAACGTGTATAACGGCATGATCAGAAACGAACAAATCAAATGCTTGGTGTTCAGCAGTCCCAACGCCCGCATAGCCTCTTTAACGGTGTCTTCGCCCATCTCCGGAACCCCGGACAACTTGACGAAATGATCGCGGAAGGTTTTATTCCGTTCCATGATCATTGCCAGTTTGGGTATATTGATGAACTTCTCCCGAAGCATTGAGATGATTCTGGCGGTACGTGGGTTAAGTGCCGGAAAATCCTCGAAGTTACTCAATGAGCGGATGATCTGGCGTTTTTCAAAAGAAATGTCGCTGCTTTCGTTTCCGGCATTCGGTTTGATCTCGTCCATAAATCTGCTTCCGGGGTTGTATTATGATATAATTCGTTGATTTCGCTCGATGTTCCCGTGCCAAAATCACAACGGCTTGCCTGTAACATTACTAATAATAGAACCGCATATATGTTTTTTCAAGAATGTTATCGCCCCAAAATGAGTTGTTTTTATGCATTTATAAAAGAGCGATAAAGTCTGGGGAATTTCGCTCGATTGAAAAGAGTATTGGCACAATGCTATCATAAATTATCTTTATAACATCTAAGCGCGATTGTTGATTAAAACCAGGAGGCGTTGAAATTGAAGGTGGATTCCGGTGTGTTGCCATCGATTTCAAGATTGGTGAGGTCATAGAAGTTGGTGGCGTTGTCCATAGCAGGAATATTCATGACCTCGCGGGGGTAAAGCCGGGTGATCCCGTCGCTTTCCTTTTTTATAATAAACTGGTTGTTGCGCTGGTCGCGGATCGTACCCTCGGCCGGGATCTCGGCGCGGGTAGCCAGCAGTACCGGACGCCCTCGGCGGTAGATCTCTACCGGCAGCGGCGACTTTGCGATTAATTCCTGCAACTCTTCGCGTTCCAGTTCCAGCCACCCTTGTACAGCGTTAACTCCAACTGCCTGCAATTCCGCCGCCGCCATGGAATTGGATACAGGTAACGGGAAAGCGGCAATAATCGTCAAGTCCTTAAAGTCGGACAGCAGGGGCAACCCGTAAACCCCGGTAATTCGAAAGCGCCGGATGCCTCGGCTGTAAGCAATCCGGATGGCCTCGCGTAATTTGTTGATCGTATCCTCCGGGCAGAATGGCGGTAGAACAACCTCGTCCGCCGCCGGAATTATCTGGTACACCGGCACCGCCAGATGATCGGCCTTAAAACCCGGTTGTGTTCCTCCGGCGGCAATTGCCGCCGTTACGGATGGTTCACTGACATTCGCGGGAACCATTTCCCGGTAACTGTCGTAGAAACGATAGAGTACGTCTGAATTTGCGTCCTCAAGATCCGATGGCGCTATCGAAGCCCCAACCCAGTCCCAGAACTCGCGCCGACACTGTTTCAGTACGCTGGCAGGCACAAACCAGTCGCCGGAGACTTTCACCTCGACTGCGCCGGCGGCAAAAGTTTCGGAGCAGGATGCGGAAAATTCCTCCGCAACCTTTTCCCGCGACAGCGAGTGCTTTTGCGCCGGTGTCAAAGGTAACGGAAAATGACGAGACGGCATATTTCGTACATTAGTAAGCGTCAGCGTAATTCCGGCGGCGTCAACGGCAATATCCAGATCGACAGCCACTTTGGATAATGGCAGTGCTGCCGCGCGGTTTTCATTGCTCCGGGCACTCTCTCCAATCTTGTAAACCGTTGCGGGAAAGGGAATCTCCGCTGGATCGCAGGGGATAAAACAGATATCGCCACGCCCGGCCTTGAACGCCTCCGCGCCCTTGATACGGATCGCCGTAACCGTCATAACCGGACCATCCTCCGCTTTCGGAGGCAGAAAGCGCAGCCGGTCTCCGATATGAAAACGTCGATCTGTTGCAATAATGATGCCATCGTTGCGGCACTCTTTCAATCGGCCCACCGGGAAACCCCAGACCCCTGGCGTCTGGCTTTGAATCAGAGCTCGAAACCCCGGAACTGAACTGAACCCTTCGGTCCATTGCCGTCCGGCGGTATTATTGAGAATGCGAAATGCCTCCTTGAATAGTTCCGCGTCGGGATTTTTCGCATCAATAACCATGCGATAGGCGGAAACAACACTGCGTACATAATCGGCTTTTTTCAGTCGTCCTTCGATCTTTAACGATGCAATTCCCAGTTTCTTAAATAACGGAATTTTCTCGATCATACATAGATCGGAAGGGGAAAAGAGATAACCGCTCGCACGTGCGGCGGTATACCAGCGGCGGCAGGGTTGCTTGCATTTGCCGCGGTTGCCGCTCCAGCCGCCCAGCCAGGAGGAAAAAAGACAGGTTCCGGACTGACTGCAACAGAGCGCCCCATGTACAAAGACCTCCAATTCAACCGGAGAGCGGCGGGACATCGTCTGCAGCTCCTGTAATGTGACCTGCCGTTCCAGAATAACTCGCCTTATTCCGGCTGCGGCGGCAAACTCCACTCCGGCGGAGTTGTGAATCCCCATCTGAGTGGATCCGTGAACCCGGAGCGTCGGGAAAAATTCTCGGATAATCCGCAATACACCCAGATCCTGGACAATAACGGCATCAGGACGAAGTTCGGACAATTGCGATAAATACTCAACTACCTCCGGCAGCTCGGATTCTTTAATCAGTGTATTGAATGTAACATAGACTTTCCGGCCGTTTTTCCGGGCGTAGGCTGTCAGGCGTGACATGTCATCAAAGGAAAAGTTTTCGGTTCTCTCCCGGGCATTGAATTTATTTAAGCCGGCGTATACGGCATCCGCACCGGCGTCGAAAGCGGCTAACGCGGTTCCCAGGCCGCCGGCCGGAGCGAGAAGTTCGATTTTTCCATGGTCTTTGTTCATGTGGAAATTCTGTCAGGAATAAAATAAAAAACTCCTGCCAACGACAGGAGTTCAAAAAACATCATATGAGCGCGATTAAATCTTCGCGGCATCCCATTTGTCCTTGCTGACAAAGGCAGTAAGGTTGCGACCATCAGCGGTCTTGGCCTTGAAAGCGTATCTTTCATTACCTTTCTTGCCGTAAGTAACCTTTTCCTTAACATCCGCTTCAACCTTCTTCTTGGCTTTTACATCATAGAAAGAATGCTTCATGGTGATCCTCCTGTAAGGGTTGTGCGGCTCAAGCCGCCAAAATTTAACCCCAGAACTGCTTCCCTAAGCAATTCTGTACATTTCCCGGTTACTGAAGCTAAAATAAACCTTCAAAGAAATGAATGCAAATAAAAAAAACCATTTTTTTGAGGTTATTTGCAAATAAATACGTTTTTTTATGCTCAAAAACTTTTTTTAACTTATTTTTCAGGGCAAACTTTACTCTGCACCATATGGTCCTGCATCGCTTTATCAGTAATTCCGACAATCAGGCAGCCACGGATTTAACCTTCAAAAAGCTTTTAACCACAATCCTGATGTTAAAGTTCTATCCTGGCGGGGTTTGGACTGGATTCAATAATTTTCCCCTTGGTTTTAATTTGTGGCAGGTTGACAAATTTCCAGAATAGGGAAATGACCTTCTCACAACGCGGAGGTCGTACAAGCAGAAGGAATTTTCATCATGTCGGAAAACAGTTTCAAGATCGGACCTTGCGCGGTCATTTTTAACGGCGTATTCGTCGGCGCAACCGCCGGCGGTGCGGAAATCAACCTCGACAGCGAGTTTAACGACCGTTCGCCCGACCGCATTTACAAGAATAACGTGACCCGGGACATCTGTGCGCTCGCGGTATCCGTGGAGGCTGAAGTTCGTGCCGTGGATAGCGCCATGGCGCTGCTGCTTAACGCCAACGGACAGCTCTCTTCGCTGGTGATAGGGAAATCGCTCAATGCACAGACCGGAGAACTACTGCTGATCCCCTACAACACCTCAGATAATATCGGCTACCGCTTTCCCGCTGCGGCGGTGATTCCGAAGACCCGATACGTTTTCCGCGAGACCGACGAACATTCGCTGCTACTACATTTTTCCGCCTTTCCCTCCCCGTCCGGCATTATCATGGAAAAGATCGCCGTTTCCGAGACCCAGCGACTGACGTTACCGGTTTACCCGGAGATCAACCCGGCGCAGGTCGAGCGTGCGCTGACCCAATATATCGCCGGGAAGCTAGGACTGACGGTCGACAAGGATATCTTTCGCGGCGGACTCCCCCTCGGCGTCGATGGCGTTGGCGTCGAAATGACGGAGGAAGAATTATCCAATACTCCAGGGGTGCGGACTGTTCGGGCACAGGTATCCTGTCGCAATATCAACCGGGACTGGGTGTTCCAAGTAATTTTCACTCTGACAAATGTCTTTCCTGCTTTTGGAGAAATCGTAAGCATCAATAACGAATGTATTAGGTTCAATACGATCACAAAAAACCGGGTAGATTTTCGCACGACGGCAGAGTCCGGACAAATCAAACATATCGGAGATTTGAATCTGTTGCTCAAAATCTGATTGATTATGTCGATGGCATCGGATGTTCCGGGACCGTAGCCGTATAATACTTGTTGAAGATCAAATTTAAAGCTTGGAGATCATAACTATGGAAAACGATAATAATATGGACAATCAGGCGTTTGCTGCGAATATCAAAAAGCAGGCAATGAGTTACATTAATGATAATATGGATGAAAAGATGAAGTTGCTTGAAACTTTGGGTAAAAACTATGAAAAGATATATTATGTACTCAATGAGCTGGATCGCGAAATTAACAACAAGAACATTGATGAGGCCATAAAAATTTATAACACCAAGTTTATTGCGTTAAGGAAGGTTGATAAACTCATTGAGGCGAAAGGCGGCGGCCTGTCTTCCAATGAGATCAAAAACTATCTTAACGATCGCAATAAACTAAAAACATTTACCAATAAAATAGTTGCAAGTAAACGTTTCCTGGATAAAGCACAAAAATACATTGCCTCCGGCAAGAATATTGTTGATTCGCTGTGTCAATTGACCTATGTGGAAAACGGAAAAAAAATCGAAATAGACTGTAAACTTCCAGAATCTGCAAAAATTCGCAACGATATGAAAGATGGCGTTCGACAAATGAATGCATTAATTTCCGCCGCCGCGGTATTTAAGGATTGTGTTCCCCCGGGCATGAGCGATTACATCGAATACAATCTTGCCGCCTTCAATGCCGCGCAAGTCGTGTTTACCATTGCCGACCAATACTGCGTCAGAATCGAGCGCCAACTCGCAGAGATTGAAAAGCAGTTCCAGGAAAATAACCGGAGCAAGTCCGTCACCGCAGGTGATGTTAGAGGATTTAAAGATGAATTGAAAAAGGGGAATCAAATGACATACGACAAGCAACTTGATTCTGTGCTCGGCCGTCCCTGATACTTATTTTTTTGACTCCAGCTTCCATTTGTCGCGCAACTTGGCAATTCTTTGGGTTGCGCGATATTCTCCGCCACATTGTTCGCGGAAAATATCATAAGATAAATCAAGAAATTTTATTGCTTCTGTAATCTTTTTTTGTTTATAATAAACAAGTGCAAGCCCGGCGTATTCTATTGCAATTTGTGGACAATTTTCTCCGGTTCCTTTTTTTATAATTTCAATGCTTTGTTGATATTTCGCCAACGCTTCATTCAACTTGTTGTTATGGCAATATGCCGCGGCTAATTTCCCATAGAGATATGCTCTGTCCGAATCATCCTGCTCGTCAATGTATCTCCTGTTTTTTAGCGCGGCTTCAAGACATTTGAGACTTTTTTCATATTGCGCTGTACGAAGATATAGATTTCCCAGGCGCACCTGAAGCATTGCTATTCCGGGGTATGACACTCCATATGATTTGCTAAACAATTCTATTCCGTGTCGATATATCTTTTCTGCATTATTTATATTTTTTTCTTCAAGGCAGTCGCCCCAGCGAGTATACAGCCTAAACGGTACCTCGATTTTTGACAACAAGTCATTATTCTCCACGATTTCGGCGGCGCGGGCAAAATAGTTGATGCTGTCAGCATATTTATCCATCTCATAGAGACAGTTACCGGCATTGATGAGGATGTTTGCCTGTTCCATTGGCGAGAGTACCCGCAGCTGTCCTTGGGTGATTTCCCGGCAGAGTTCCAGCGCCTGCTTATAATCTTTCTGCAGATACGCCTTCTGCGCCTGTTCGTACAGTGCCCGCGCTTGATGCCGTTGATATAAATAATATCCGCCACCGCTCATGACGGTCAGCAGCAGTAGCCCCGCAATAATCAAAATGATTTTCTTATTCATCTTCATCCTCGGTTGATCCGAAATGACAATACCGGCATTCCCGATTTGTTTCAAGCAATAAGCCACGAAATGGCAATGAAAAATTAGTAACTAGGCAATCGCACATATTGAATTAGGTGATTACCTAATTCGCGTCCTCGGCAGCCCCAATAGCATGAGCGATTACATCGAATACAATCTTGCCGCCTTCAATGCTGCGCAAGTCGTGTTTACCATTGTCGACCAATACGGCAACAGGAAATCTGGGAAAGGTTGAATAGTTCATTGGTAGTTATGAGATAATAAATTTCGATCTTAAAGATGGAATTGCCAGATCTACAGTATATAATAAATCGGGATGGCATTCAGGAACACGTCTTCCCAAATCATGGTCAGATTTCATAAAAGAAAAAACAGGGGTGGAAATAACAGACCTAGTTTCCGATGCCCCAAGGGGACAAGTTTTAAGGGCAAAATTGATTCAGAAATATCCAGAAATATTAAATACGCCAAGCATTGAAATGCTCTTGAGCAAGCTTCCCAGTTACGGCGGAAACTGGGAGCAATATTATGAAATCGAAATGAAATGGCCAGGAAAATCGAAATGATGACCTATATCCTATTCATGTTATTGATATTATGTATTCTGCCCGCCGTCTTTGGTCTTGGGCTGTTAATTTTCGCGTTTTGGTGTAGCAATAGATGGATGAAAATCTGCATGGGTGTTTTTGCC
>QKAL01000227.1 GCA_003246475.1 Lentisphaerota bacterium | reverse complement strand
ATGCGCAATGGATTACGCAGGATATTTCTTTGAGCACGGGCTGGAATTCGGTGAGCCTGAAGGTTAATCCCGAAAGCCAGTTGTGTGCAAATTTCTTCAACGGCCAGCCGATCGAGGTGGTGAGCTGGTGGTGCCGCAGCAGTGATGGCGAAGGCGGATATACACAGGATCCTGATGATCCGACTCCGCCATCCCCGGAGATGCGCAACTGGTATCCGGGCAATCCGGGCGCGAGTACTTTTTTCCAAATGATCGGCGGAGAATCGTATCTGATCAAGGCAACGGCTCCGGCGGTTCTCTCGGTTAAGGGAACACCGGCGATGCCGGTTCCGGTTCTGTTCGGCGGAATGGCCAATCTATCGGGGCTGAATCTGCGTAACGGCAGCAGTGTGATGCTGAGCGAATATTTCAGTTATTTTGATGAACTGGCTCCAAGTATGCCGTTTGCAAAAGTCAAAAGCAGTGATGCGAGTGCCGTGATTACACCCCCGAATATGGTACCGAACGCCAATGAAGCTCTTTGGGTGAGTGCAAGCGGGGGCGGAATCTATACCTATGCCGGCCCGTTTAATGTGGAGCTGAGTCCGCCCGGAAAAATTATAAGCTTCAACGGAGTGGTTGCGCCGAAAACGGTGAAAATCCACAACAACGCGGATATCGAGCGTTCGATTACCATCAACCGAACCGCTTCGTCCGTGCCGCCGGCCGGGCAGGGAGGCTTGGCAGGGCCTGTTCCGCTGATGCGGGCGGTGATTGACTGGAGCGGCGGTTTTCCGCGTGAAACGTATGAGGATATCAGCTTCCCGTTCAGCACCAATATTGCGGCGAATGCTGACTTTGAGCTGAAACTGCTGCCGAAGGTGGCATCTTTGCCGCTGAGTGCGGATGCCTACCAAAGCATTCTGGAGATTTCCGATCTGGGCAGTTCGGATAATGTCGGTATTCCGGGGGGCGAGCGTTGCCTTTACAAAATCGGTGTTCGTGCCGAGGGTGATTTGGCAGAGCAGACTCAACCGACCGGTCTTTGGGTGGGAAATGTGGTTCTCGACGGCGTGAATCGCGCCCAAACCCGTTCCGGTGTCTCCAATGTCTGGGACACGGCGGCCATTCAAACCGCCTATCATCCTTTTACCTTCCGCGTCATTCTGCATGTGGATGAATACGGCGTTACGCGTCTGCTGAAAGAGGTTTTTCTGGCGACCGATCCGGTGAACGGAAACTATGTTCTGGCTTCCCGCGCGGATGCCGTCAATTTCCGTGCGCAGCATCCGGACGCGCCGATCCGCCGCATCAGTTCCGCCAATTTCCCTTTTATGGCTCCGGTTGAGATTACCGGCGGAAGCTTCGCTACGGCGGACAATCAACTGGAAGGTTCCATCACGCAGGCGCATGACGACAAAACCAATCCGTTCGTACATGCTTTCCACCCCGATCATGACAACGTCGAGTTCCTGAACGGAACGATGTACGACAAATCAAACGGCGCAACGGGGATGGGCGACTATGAAGCGTGGGCCGTTTCGCGCGATATATCTTTTACGTTTGCCGGAAACGATCCGGTCGGATCGAACCCGAAATGGAATATTTCAGAAACGGGCGGCATGTATGAAGAAAGCATTACCGGTTTAAGTAAAACGGAGATCAAGACGCAGGGGGTGTTCCGCCTCAACAAGGTCTCCGATGTAGCAAGAATACTCTATGTAAGCGGCAATTAACTGAAGGGGAAAAGGAGCAGGACAATGAAAAAAACGGCCAAAATTGTTTTGATGGGAGCACTGTTCTCGGCAGGAGTTTTTATAGAATCCCACGCAGCGGTACCGGCAACGATCACTGATAACGTACCCGGCACCATGAACTATCAGGGTCGGCTGGTGGATCCCACCGGCACACCTTATGTTAACGGAACCTATACCTTTGATATTCGACTTTACACGGTTGCCAACGGGGGAACCCCCCGCTGGGGCGGCACCTATTCCGCCTACGTAAAAGACGGATATTTTAACATCATGCTTGGCGCTGACGGCGGTCAGGCACTGACGGGCACCACCTTCACACATACAGACCTGTGGAAAGCACTGTGGCCCGATGCATCCAACGGCAATCCCGGCGATTCGCTGTACCTTGGCGTCACCCCCTGGCAGGGAGCCAACGGAGCACTTCTCGGGACGAAAGTGGAACTGACACCGCGCCAGACTTTAATGAGTGCGCCATATGCCTTCCGCGCCCAGACGGCGGACTCTGCGAATCGGGCCAACGCCGGATTCGATGTTACCGGCACACTGACTGCCGATACGATGAATGTCGGCGGATCAATGGTGCAGTCCACCGCGACGATCGTCAACATAGGCGGCCCGGATGGAAACACCGCCTCGAATGCGGTCAATATCAATGCCCTCGGAGTGGATATTGATTCAGGTACTTCCGATATTTATCTGAACTCCGGTGACCGGATTGATGTCAACGCTACCGGTTATTATGACCTTGATGCCGGCTATGTGCAGGTGGATGCAACTACCGGGACTTTGGATCTGGAAAGTCAAAATTCATATGCGTATCTGAAAGGAAACAGCGGGGTTTATGTTTCTTCATCATCCGGCCCGATATCGCTGAATCCGCAGACTTCGGTTATTGGCTACAATCAGCTGACCTGGAACGTTCCGGGAACCACGCAGCAGTATTCTCCGATCAGTTACCGCAGAATCGCGGTTACTTTCCCATCCGGGCAAACGCAGGTCATCGCCGCCACCGGATTCCTGACCTCACAACTTACACTTGCAATTGTCGGATTGGATAACGTGAACTCCGGTGTTCGCGATTTCTATACCTACGATAATGGAACGTATTGGAATATTTGCCTCACAAGAGATTCGGTAAACACAGGAACAGATACGGTGTACGTTCATTTGCTCACATTCTCGAACCACTGGATGACGGATTATCGCTAAGATCAGCACCGTGTGCATGGTGTAAAAGCGGAGTTGCGGGGAATCTATTTCAGGGGGAACACCCATGTTAATAAATAAAAGAGGCGGAGTATGCGCCATATTGGGCGGCGTGCTATTATGGGCCGGATCTGCCGGTGCTCAGGTTGACACGCTGACCACAAAATATGCGAACTGGACCCGGCCGACGGCGGCGGGGCAGACGAACGGGGTCGCTCTGGGTATGGGAAGCGGGTTGCAGTCCGCTACTGCATCATACGACAAAGTGTCAGGAAAATGGACGATCTCAACGATCTCCTCGGTCACCAATGCCACCCATTTCGACACGACGGTGGGAGCTCCGATTGCCGCGGTTCCGGCAAATACATTTCTGGGGCAAACCATTGATCCGCCGACTGGAGCGGTTGTAGGGGCGGAGCCTGTCATCACGATTCCTCCCGGCGGCGGCGCAGCGGTTTGGCTCGACTACGCAGAAATCGTGATCGCCACCGGCACCGGTCAGATCGAGATCGAATGGGAGATGGAAGGAGGCGGTACGCTCACGAAATACTACACCGTTTCGATTGCATCCGAAAAACGCCCGGTACGTATGTACTGGACCCACAAACGCCCGAGTTCAACCAGTTCGACCGAGCCGATTGAGCCGTTACAGAATGCGGGTCCGACCATTCAGTTCGGTACGAACTACCGTGTGGATCTTTACGGAAACAGCTCGATCAGTATTTATAACAGGAATACCGGAACGGTCGGCGATGTCCGTCTGAACGGCACAGAACTGCAGGCGTTCGAAGGCGCATACGGAAGTTTTCTTCTAACCTACTCCCGTCTGGATGAACTTTCCGGAAAACGCAAGCTGCTGGCTTATGAAGTGGTGAATGTGCTTGAACCGATGTCGCTCGAACAGCAGGTGAACATCGGCGGGCAGCTTAAGCCTCAGTCGCGCCCGTTTGACACGTCGGAATTATTCCCGCAGGTAACCCGCGGGCTGGTGGACGAGAGCGGCCGTAATGAAATTTATGTCTATCAGCACATGGCCGGACCCCAGAAGGATTGGCTGTATGCCATTCGCGATACCGTCGGCAAACCGTGGAAGATCGAAGTTTACTGGCGCGCCAAAGAGGAACTGGACGTGCTCTGGCCCTTTGAGGTCGATATTTATGAAGCCTCCTGGAGCGAGAATGCAACGCTCTATGCCCGGGATACGATTGGCACTACCGCAAACACCCGTCCCGATCCGAAAGTGTACTATCCGGCCAATATGGTGGTGGCGGCGATGGATTATCAGGTGCCGGCGAAACACGTCATTGTGGATAACGGCACATTCTACACGACTTCCTGCGGGGACGATCATTATGCCCTGATGAAATATACGAGTGGTGATCTGGTCTGGTTTGAGTCCATCCAATCGGTCTGCGCCACCAATCCGGCGGTCTACCAATCTGTAATTGCTCAGACCATTCCTGAAAAAATTCTGCCGCCTTTCGTGGCGTCGGATGACGAATTCTATTATCCCGGCTGGATCAAAACCATTGAGGCAGTTGCTGAACCGGTCCGCAACCCCTACAATATTTATACGTACGATTATCCGACGGCTTATACGCCGACCAATCAGCTTGATTCCAGTATCTTCCCGGTCAATGCCGGAAAGCTGCGGGTGTTCTGGTCAAAGCCGAGCTGCTGTAATGAGAATCCCGGCGAAGGCGATGAGTATGTCGAACCGTTACCGGCCCCGATTTATATTCCCGGTGTAACGGCGGACTATGTGGCGGATTATCCGGATCGCACGAATACACAGGACGGTGCGCCGATGCAGATCGTCATTGCTTCCGGTCAGGGAAGTACCGGCATGACACTGAACGATTTCAGCTATGTGGTTGGGGATCGTTTTTACCGCTCATCTGTTGCAGGTGCAGATGGAATTATGGAGGCTCAGCTGCATAACGGAATTGAGTCCGATGAGTTTACTTTTGAAACCTGGATGCGGGTTAATCCGGCAACCACCGCGATCGAACTGATTCACTTCCGGCATCCGGAACCTACGACGACGAATGACCTGTTTTCTATCGGTTTCAACAATGGAAACCTGATGCTGAACGGAATTAATTTAACGCTGTGGGGTTCTTTTCCAACACAATTTAATCCAACCTACTACAGCAGCAGCACAACGAAATGGCATCATGTTGCCGTATCCAAATCTGCTGACGGAACTCTTACCTATTATCTGAACGGTCATCTGGCGGCACAGTTTAAAGGAATGAATCTTCCTTCGATTCACTTTGGCGAGGATCTGTTTGAAATATTCAAAGGGGACGATCTCTATTTTGATAACGTGCGCCTATGGAATACGGCCCGCAGCTGGAAGCAGATTTATGAAGGGCGCTATAAACCGGTCGCATTACCGGATGATACGCTGGCCGCGCAATACCTCTGTGATTCATTTCTGGAAGAGGGCGAGGAAGTCCCTCAGTTCCCGATGGTTGACCAATTGCAGGACAGCTCCGGTTTCGGTAACCATATGCCGTTCCCGGCGGAATCAACCAACCTGTTTATTCGTCTAACGAGTGCAGCCTACGCTCTGCCGCATGCGCAGCCGGGAATGGATTTCGGCGGCGGTGATGCCGGTCTGTATGTTCAGCGCGATCCGGACCTGGATGGTTATAACCCGAACGAAGAGCACGCCATGCTGATGAGCGGCATTGCCTATGCGCTGCGTACCGATCTCAACGTGGCAGATGCCGGTTCTCCTTCAACCTACAGCTCAGAACCCTTCGTACTGGTTCAGTATACGGATCAGGATAGCGGCAAGGTTCAGATGAAGGCATTGCAGGTTATTCCGGAAAACGATATGTACCGCTTCACCGGCTTCATGGAGGCCGGTCAGATGGTTCAGGCTCCTGCGCCGATTGCTCTGTTGCAACCGGCCAACTGGCATGATTTTGTTTCCGGTCCGGTACTGGATGGACAGACCACCTGTTTCCGTGATCGTAAAGACTGGTTCTGGGCCCAACAGGCCGGTAATGACGGCGGCCACACGAACTATGTCTTTGACTTCTCTTATCCGAATCAGCCGGGCTTCGATTATCCGGGGATTGAAAGGCCTCCGGTAGGAACCCGTACCGCATGGATGCCGGGTTACACCGGTCGGGGAGGATATTTCCCGAGCTATGTATCGAACGGGACACCGAAGGATTACACCTTCCATGTTGAGTGGCCGAAGGATGTGCCGAAACTCTTTGTCGGCGATACGCTGACCACGCCGAAAAACGGTCTTCCGGCGGTACGCGGGCAGCTTAGCGTGAATGTTCTTTACCAACAGTCTGAAACGCAAAACAGTTCGTTCCCGAGTGTCCATCTGATTGACCCGACAGCGGCGCGCAAAACCGCGATGGAAGAGGTTCCTGCGGCGATTAAAAACTATCGCGATGTCCGCACGGCCTACACACTCTTCCCCGATCTGCCGCCCATGCTGCGTGATCGTATTTACTGGAATCCGATGGCGGAAATCGACAGCGAATTCCAGCTTAAAGGCGAGTTCCGGGAACGGACGGACGGGCATAATTATCTGTTGCTTAACGTGATGGATCCGCGCGCCATTGGCAGCGCAATCAACCCCGAAATCGTCACCGGCGGGAATGATCCTGACTGGGTTGATGCCATTTCCGATCTGCCGGAAGGTGCCGGCAGTCTGGTACGCATCACGGATGATGAAACTCCGTTTGATTCGCTGGCGCTCTCAACCGACGGTCGCGGCGCCGGTTACGTAACACTTGTGTTCAACGACAGCCGTAACGAGGATATGGTCGATCCGTCCGAAAGTATTTTCATGAATATCATCAAAGTGGAGCCGGAACTCTATCAGGGCCGCCTCGATCCGATTCTTTCGGATAATCCGCTTGATAAGCAAATGAACCTGAAATACACCGCCGACTTTGCGGGTGAAACCGGACGCTGGGAATTCGAGTGGCATTTCGCCAATCCTGACAATGGTCGTGCGCCGGCCATAGATGCGGAAGAGTGGTTTGCGCTGCTCGACAGCGACGGGGATTATTTCCTCGATTATGCCACTATCGGCGATGCCGGTGTGTTCGGTCTGAGTGATCATTATGTGCGCTGCCGCTACCGTCCGCTTGATCCGGATGTGATTGCGCTGGTCAGCACTAACTGGTCTGCATGGACGCCGCCTCAATTGGCCGAAGGCTGGATCAAGCGGGTTCTCAAAGCGATCAATCCGTTTGAACAGCGCATTCGCGATTATATGAATTATGAGCTGAACACGGAACTTTCCATGGTCCAGCAGGCGGGAAAACCGTACAACGGAAATGTGCCGCTCAATATGGAGGCATTGAACGACTATGGACTTCTGCCGATCTATACCACGCTGCTGAATGAATCGAAGAAGCTGTCGATTGATGCCGACTTCCCGGCAGCCGGCGCACTCTCGCTGGCGCTTCAGATGGCGGCGGGACGCATCAGCGAGCTTGAGATGGTTCTGGGTAATGAGGCATTGGCCGATGCCATGAGTCCGACCGTCGATCTCGGCAGTGATTCGCCGGTGGATGACGGTTCGGAAAGTTCCATCTTCTGCTTCCAGAATCAGACCCGGAACCTGCTGGAAGAAGAGTTGGCACTGCTGCGCGGTCGCGACCTTTCCTGGGAATATGCCGAACTTCCGCCGCAACAGATTGAGCCTTCGAGCTACCCTCTCTTCAATCGTCTGGCGTGGAACTTCACGCAGGATATTATGGGCGGTCAGGTTGCCTATGTACTGAACTACGGCATTACGGATCTGAAGGGGAATAACGACGGCAGTCTGGATGCCAAGGACGCGGAAGCGCTCTTCCCGCAGGGTCATGGCGATGCGTATGGGCACTACCTGAGTGCGATCAAGGGATACTACTTCCTTCTGCGTCACCCGTCATTCGGATGGCTTCCGCAGGTCGAAGGTATTCTGGCCGGCGAAACCGAAATCACGATGTCCTACTTCCACGAAAAACGGTTTGCCATGGCGGCAGCGGCCAAAGCTAAAACGGCTGAAATGGTGACGTCGCGTACCTATCGTGATGTGTATCACCACGGTGAAGACGATGCGTGGCTCTTCGCCGAGGACGATGTAGACAATCGTAACTGGGGTACCGATGAATGGGCGACCCGCGGTCATTTGGGGGCCTATTACGACTGGGCGGTTGCCAATGCCCTGCTGCCGGCCCGCGAATCCGATGAAATCGGTATTCGTATTATTGATCGCGAAGGAACTCCTGAACTGGGTGAAATCGCTCTGGCGGCCCGCCGTATCCAGCGTACGGCCGATATGGCCGATGCCGGCATGAATCCGCTGGGGCTGGCCGATGATGCGATTCCGTTCGATATTGCTCCGTCCGAAATCGATGCCGGAAAGACGCATTTCGAGCAGATTCAGGAACGCGCTCTTCGTGCTCTGGATAACGCCGCCGCGGTGTATGGCCGCGTCAAAGCGGTTGGAAATGCGTTACGCGACCAGAACGAAGAACGCGATTTTGACACGATGGTGGACGATGAAGAGGCTGCTATGAACCGTCGATTGATTGAGATCTACGGCTATCCGTATGCGGACGACATCGGTCCGGGCAAAAACTATCCCGAAGGATATAACGGTCCCGACCTGATCAACTACCGCTATGTCGATCTCTATGACATTGACAACAGCCTCGATATTAACGGGCGTTACTACAATATGACGCTCAACCACTATGAACTGGGGCAGGAGACGATTAACGGTAACTTCCAGGCTGAAATCGATACGAGCGTAGCCGACCTCGGCTTCATCGGAAATGCAATTGCCGGCGCCATTTCGTTCACGCAGGATGTCATTGGCGACGGCTTTAACTGGCTCAATCAATGGATCGATATCGATCAGCCCTCTCTGCCGGTCACAATTGTTGATACCGGCGGCGACGGAATGGATGGTAATGTCAATTACACCTTTAATGTAAGCACCTGGTCGAATGTGCCCACCAGTGTGCGCTACTATGTTGCGCCGTACGGATTCCCCGGCAAACCGCCGAGTTATACCGGTCAGCGCCGTGCCGAGGGTGAAATTCAGATTTCGCTCGCAGGCTATGCGCAGCAGCTCACGGCCATTCAACAGGCCTATGAAGACGCCGCGGCCAAAGCGGAGGCTGTCCGTTCAAGAATCGAGGAACTGCGCGCGTTTGAATATGGCTCGCAGATGGAGATTCCGATCAAGTATGCCAATGCGGAGGTGGAAGCGTTCTATCAGGCGGCTCAGGCCAATGCACAGGCTGTGGCGGATGCCATTGAAATGCTGGGCAAAATCAAAGATTACATCACCAATTCCGGCGTCGAAGCGCTGCCGAAAATGGCCGGTTTCTCGACGGACTTCACGTCGCTGGGACGTGCCGCCATTCTGGCGCTGCGTGCCGGTCTGGAAGAGTCGATCAGTTCGCAGATCAGCGATCAGAAATCGGTTGTGAAAGAGATTCAGGAAAAGATCAAAACGATCGATGAACAGATGGCGGATGAAATTGCGGCAGTACAGTCATCGTCTGAACGCGCCAAAATGCTTTCGAAGGTGCGTGAAGCCAGCCATGATGTCTCCTCGGCGGTGGCTGCGCTCGAAAGCTCTCTGAATCTGGCGAACGCCACCCGCATGCGCTTTGTGGCTCTTGAATCGGAAGGTGATCAGTTGCAAATAGAGCGTGAGCGCCTGCGAATCCAGTGGTCGTCCGATCTTAATACCCGGCGGTATCGGAACATGATGTATCAGATTATGCGCAACGACGAACTGCAACGGTATAACGAAGCGTTCGAGACCGCCGCGCGTTACTGTTATCTGGCTGCCCGGGCCTACGACTATGAAACCGGTCTGCTGAATTCCGATGAGCAGAATACCGCCGGTCGCGACTTCATGACGCAGATCGTGAAAACCCGATCGCTGGGTCGGTTTGCGGAAGATGGAACTCCGCTCGGCGGCGGTTCCGTGGGTGATCCCGGATTGGCCGACGCGATGTATCGTCTGGATGAAAACTGGCAGGTGCTGAAGAGCCGTCTCGGTTTCAATAATCCGCAAAACGATGTGGATGAGTTCAGTCTGCGCACCGAGTGTTTCCGCAAGCTGCCCGGTACGGCCGGTGATGCGGCATGGAAAACGATTCTCGAAGAAGCCTGGGTGGATAATCTGAATGATCTGCCCGCCTTCCGTAAGCTTTGCCTACCCGCTGACCCGATGACGGATACGGAGCCCGGTTTCGCCATCCGGTTCCCGACGACCATCGAGTTCCGCAAAAACTTCTTTGGGAAAGATCTGGCCGCGGGCGATAACGCCTTTGATTCGACCTATTTCTCAACCAAGATTCGCGCAGTAGGCATATGCCTTAACGGGGCCTCACCCGGCGTGGACGGTTTGGCGCTGCGACCGCAGATCTATCTGGTTCCGGCCGGTGTGGACGTGATGCGTGCCCCGCTTAATGCATCGGGCAGCACGTCCGCCACAAGAAGCTGGTCGGTGCTTGATCAGGTGTTGCCGCTGCCCTATCCGCTGGCGGAATCACAATGGGAAGACCCGGACTGGAGTGCGCTGAAAAATCTGTGCGGCAATGAATTGTTTGCTTTCCGCAAATATCCATCGCTGCGCGCTTATCTGGGGAGCGGGTTTGATGCCAATCAGATGCATAGCAATGCCCGCCTGATCGGTCGATCGGTCTGGAATTCGGAATGGTGGCTCATCATACCGGCCGGTTCACTGAACGCGGATAACACGACGGCGCATCAGCGGTTTGTGGATCAGATTTCAGACATCAAACTTTATCTGGAAACGTATTCTTTTTCAGGAAACTAGCCTGAACGACCCTGGGGGATAATTATGAAATCAATCATTTCAATCGGAATTGCCTGTCTGACAGCAAATGCGGCACTTGCCGGCTATTCGGTGCCGCCGGTAATCGTTCTCGGACAGGTTCGGGATGAGTACGGTCTGCCATTGCTGAACGGTGCTGCGGAGGTCAGGATCGTCGATCTGAGCAACAATACCAATCAGTGCGGATACTGTAAGATCGATGACACCATCTCTGCCGGGGTAAACTATCGGATCACGTTGCCGATGGAGGATAAAACGCCTTTCAGCCGACCAACCTCAACTCTTCCGCAGAGTCCCTGCAAGGTAGTGGTTCTGGTCGGCGGAGCGGAACAGCAGAGTGTGCCAAACGGCGAATTTACCGCGCCGGCTCCCGGCGCACCTGTTGCGATGAATCTCTCCATTGCGGAAGATGTCGATGGGGATGGTCTTCCGGATGCCTGGGAGGAACTGATGGTTGCCTGGTCCGGCGGTGTCTTTTCTTCTATCTACGACATTGATCCGGATGCCGATCCGGACGGAGACGGCATGAGCACTCGCGATGAATATCTCGCCGGAACATTTCCGTTTATGGCAACCGATGTCTTTGGAATTTCTAAGTTCGACGTCGTTGCTCAGAACCATCGCCTTGCCATTACATTTGCATCCGTATCGGCAAAAAAATACCACGTATTTGTTAAAAACTCGCTGATCAATGAAGGCTGGTCGCCTGTACAGGTTTCGTTGATTGCCGACGGGACACTCGAATATCAGACGCTGACAGGAACCGGTCGCAGTATGACTATTTATGTTGATGGCTCAGTCCCTGCCGCATTCTACCAGATCGGCGTTGAGTGATCCTTCGAACGGCTTTATTCATGAACTGGGGTCCTAAATCAGCAGCAGTCGGCTTCTTTCTTTTTGCGGCTACAAGTCATGCACAGGATTGCTGGACCAACACCGCCGGTCATGCCTTCATCGCTACGCTCGTTCAGGTAACTGACACGAGCGTAACCTTTGAAATGGAAAACGGGGAAACCAACAGCCTCACATTGACGGCACTGAGTCCGGAATCGCAGCGAAAAGCGCGAGGGATTGCCCATCTGCCGGAAATTCCGGATGTGTTTCTGGCTACATTCAACATCTGCCTCAAGGATCTCCGTCGGATTGAAGGTCTCTATCGCGACGGTACGATTGATATCCAGGAACGCAACGATGCCCGCTCCCGGATTATTGACGGATTTCAATCCATGTATGAAAAACATCAACTTCCGCCCGGCGAATATTCCGCGCTGAAAAACCGGCTGATCACCGCCGCTCAAACGCTGTAGGGCAATCCCGTTTATCGTTAGATTTTGTCATAAATAGTCGGACGATCCGGTTTCATGCATCGCATGAGATCAAAATCATTTCCGGTCGGGAGTTCTGATTTTCGGTAAATTTCCTTTCAGCGCAAAGATATATGATTAAAATAATCACAGTGCTACAGGGGTGGCATGGACCGGGGTGGTCATGAATATCATCTGTATAGATACAGGGACAACCAATATAAAAACGGTGCTGGTTGATGAAG
>QKAL01000172.1 GCA_003246475.1 Lentisphaerota bacterium | reverse complement strand
GTTACGGTGACGGTGCTTGCGCCGTCAACCTGGGGGGAGTTGCGCCGGACGGGAAGGATATGTTCAATGATCTGACGCGGATGATTATCAGGATCGCCGCGCGTTTGCAGATGCCGTCGCCGATACTGGCGGCGCGGATTCATCCCGGAATCCGGAAAGATGACTTTGACCTGCTGACGACTCCGGAACTTTTCCGTATCGGACAACCTTCCTTTTATGGGGAGTTTGCCTGTCGCAAGGCGTTACTGAGGCGTGGTGTAGCCGAAAATGTGGTGGAGCGTTGGGCGGTTAACAGTTGTATGGGACTGATTATGCCCGGTGAGGAGTTCAGTGATATGTGGGCGGTAGTTTTTACCTTCCTGCTGCCGCTGGAGCTGGCATTGAATAACGGACGGCCATTCAATGGTGTTATGAATTTGAAGTTGCGGACGGTGCCGCCATTGGAATATCGCGATGCCGACGAGATTTTTGCGACGGTTATGTCATATACCCGGGAACTCCTCGAATTGCTGGTTGGCGAGCACCAGCGGGTCAATGAATGGGAAGGGAGGGAAAATCCCGATCCTTACCTCTCTGCCTTGTTGAGTGGCGGAAAAACCGGATGCGACCGTCTGCTTGGCGGTTCCAAATACCATACCGCCAATATCGATGCCTTTGCCCTGGTCAATGTTGCCGACGCCCTGACTGCTATTGACCATGTGGTTTTTAAGCACCGTCATTATTCGCTGGCGGAAGTGATCGACGCAGTAAAAGATAATTTTGACGGGCAGGAGGCTTTGCGGTTGGAATTACTTGCTGCACCGAAGTATGGTAACGGCAATGTTATGGGTGATCGTACCGTGGCGAAGATCTCCGACGCGTTTGCCGCTATAGTCCGTGAAATCAGCACGCCGGAAATAACCTATATGCCCAGTTTCCATACCCTGAACGCGCATGTCGGTTGCGGTCTGGGTTGGGGCGCCAGCGCCGACGGCCGCCGTGCCGGCGAACCGTTTGCGAAAAACGTAGGCCCAATGCAGGGGCGTAACCGTAGCGGTTTGACCGCTTTGCTGCAGTCGGCAAGTGCGGTGGGACAGGAGTTTTTTTATGGTGGCCAGGCGTTAGACCTTCATGTAGAGGCTGCTCTGATCGGCAATCCGACGGATCGCGCTAAATTTCAAGCGGCGCTGCAGACCTACTTCGAGCAGGGGGGGCTGCTTGTACAGGTCAACGGTTTGGATGTGGATACCCTGCGCCAGGCGGTGGATGATCCAGAAGCCTTTGGCGATTTGTCCGTGAGAGTCGGTGGTTACAGTGCCCGGTTCGTGACCCTGCCGAGGGAAATTCAGCTGGAAATGATTGAGCGTTTTAAACACAATACCTGATTTTGGTGTATATTAATTACAGCATGGGAAATATGCGGGAGTAGTGGCAGTGAAAGGAATGGTTTTTGATATCAAGAAGTTCGCCATACACGATGGTCCGGGGATCCGTACTACAGTGTTTATGAAAGGGTGTCCGCTGAAATGTCTCTGGTGTCACAATCCGGAATCGCAATGCCGTGAACCGGAAATCTCGTTTATTCCGGAGAAATGCATCGGCTGTGGCTGGTGTTTCCAGAACTGCCCGATGAAAGGGCATGTCATGGAAGACTGTAAGCATGTACTGCATCGCGAAAACTGTATCCGCTGCGGCAAGTGCGCGGAAAAATGTTACGCCGGAGCCAATACCCTGATCGGCAGGGAAATGGAAGTCCAGGAAGTCATGGCCGAGGTCATGAAAGATTTGCCGTTTTATGAAAACTCCGGCGGCGGGATGACGATTTCCGGGGGCGAACCGATGATGCAGTTCGACTTTACCGCAGCGCTTCTGCGGGAGGCTAAAAACAACCGGCTTCACAACTGTCTGGATACCTGTGGTTTTGCTCCGGCTGAGAACTACCGTAAAATTATGGATTGCGTCGATATATTCCTGTATGATGTTAAAGAGACCGACCCCTCAAAGCATGAGTTGTATACCGGTGTTCCTCTTGATCCGATACTGAAGAATTTGCGGATGATTGACGCGGCGGGCGGCGTGACCGTCCTGCGTTGTCCGATCATTCCCGGATTGAACGACCGTAAGGAGCATCTGCAATCTGTCGGTCGTATTGCCGCCAGTCTGAAGCATGTGCAGGAGATCAACCTTATGCCATACCATCCGCTCGGCGAATCGAAACTGCAGCGCATTGGCAAGTCCGACCCGTTGCAGAAACATCAGTTTGCCGACGAGAAGGCCGTCGACTCATGGCTGGATTGGGTCCGCGGCGAAACCAATGTTCCCGTATCAAGAGGTTAAAATGAAAGATAATGTGTTTGAAACGGTTGCCGGTCGTTTGCGTGACGGGAAAAAACAGCGGTTTATTGCTTTGACCAACAACGGTTCCGGTGGATTGCCGTTGTGCTATTACTGGTTCGACCTGTTTGCCAAGGCCGTTTACCGCAATTTCGGGGCGAAGCACCAGTTCCTTAATACCGATTACTACAAAAATACCAGTACGTTGCTCGAAGGATATGAGCGCGACGGCGCAGACTTCCGGGCCGACGTTGCATTGGTACTGATTGGCGGTACAGAGATGTCTGTTTCTGATAATGCCCAGATGCCGCGCGAACTTACCGCCGCCAATCTGCGCCAGATCCACCGTCGGCTGCTGGATGATGGTGTCCTTACGGTGTTCATGACCTATTATGCGCCGGACCCGGAACGGGTCGATAAAGGTTTCATGGATCATTTTTACGGGTCAATGGATCTGGTACGCGAAGCTGCCGCCGAAACCGGTGCCGGTTTGATCGATCATCTCCACCGCTGGGAACTGCTGCGCCGAAACCACCCGCTGATTTATCAGTCCATGATGCAGGATTCGTTGCACGCCAATCATCGCGGCAATATGCTGATGGCATTGGATATGGCGCGGTATTTCGATGTCGCCGTTCCGTCCGGCCTGTCTTCCGGAATCGATGACGGTCTGGCAATACAACAGCTCGCCGATCGGCTGGATAAATGAATTTTCCCGCTATCTGGTAAATCCCTTGATGGCGTATTGTTCACAATCCCCGCGATCCGCTTTTACTGCGTATCAGAGGGATTGTCAAAATGCTTATACCATTACGACGCCCAGTCCCACTTGGGATGTTCGCTCAATGATATTCAAGCTTGTTTTCAATATTAATTTCTTGGTGGCTTGTTTATGGATTGCCTTTTAAGGTGTTACAGGCAATGTGCAGCGGTTTCCGCCGGATTGAATTATTTGCCGCCTCGGTTTCAAGATTGCCGGAATTGCGTAAAAGGCGAAGCCGGTAATGCGTTTCACGCGCTTCTTTATATGAGATGGTGATTTTTGAGAGAAAATCTTTATCAGACTGGGCACCATTGGCTTCTTCCACATTAGCCCCGATGGATGTTCCAGAACGCAATACTTGCCGAGATATGACTATTTCCGGCTTTTCTGTTTGCAAATATTGAGACATCTTGACAATACGCAACGCAAAAGCGTAACTTTTTTCCAATATGACATTACTATTTACCATTTACAAATTTACAAATTCTCAACTGAATTGTAATATTCCTTGGAAATTATTGATTGAGGTACCATCTCAAAAAATGAATTGTTTGAGTTTACTTTCATTTTTGTACAGTGACCAGTGATGCACCTTCAACCTGCTAATATTTCGGCTCGGTGGGAGTTACGTTTGTGGCGCAGTCACGGAGGGACGCATTGCCGGACGATGTTTTTCTGCCTTTGTAGTTTGCACATTGGCGTAATCGGTGGTATCTTACCGGTATAACGAACAAGGGAATGGGG
The DNA here is from genome assembly GCA_003246475.1 of Lentisphaerota bacterium. Lineage (GTDB taxonomy): Bacteria > Verrucomicrobiota > Lentisphaeria > Victivallales > SZUA-371 > SZUA-371. The sequence goes on along the minus strand of QKAL01000172.1, from coordinate 8,563 downwards.
TTATCCCTATACCGCCTGAAAATGGCCGATGACTCCTGTTGCATCAATATGCGGCGGGAGTCTTTGTCTTTGAATCGGAGAGGTGATTTTCCGCCGGAAACAAGCATGGCGATATAAATATATGGTTACTAATTTAGCGATAATTTTTTTGTTCAGTCTATCTTTGAACTGGTTGTTTGAGAAGCTGCGTTTGCCGGGTCTGCTGGGGATGTTGCTGGCCGGGGTGTTGTTGGGCCCGTACTGCCTGAATTACATCGTACCGGAACTGGTGGAGGTATCGTCGGAGCTGCGTACTGCGGCGTTGATCGTGATCCTGATCCGTGCCGGTCTGGGAATCAGCAAAAAGACGCTGAACCAGGTGGGCGGGCCGGCGTTGCGGATGAGCTGCATTCCCGGTATCTGCGAGGGATTGAGTATTATCCCGATGGCGCATATGCTGTTGGGGCTGCCATGGCTGGAAGCGGGGATGCTGGGATTTATTATTGCCGCGGTTTCTCCGGCGGTGGTGGTGCCGCAGATGCTGGATCTGAAGGAAAAACGTCTGGGTGCGGACAAAGAGATCCCGACGCTGATTTTAGCCGGGGCGTCGATTGACGATGTTTTTGCGATCACCGTTTTTTATGTATTTTTGCATCTTGGTACGGGGCAGGGGGGCAATATGGTGGCGGAACTGGGAAAAGTGCCGCTGAGTCTGGTTCTGGGGATTGCCGGCGGGTTGTTGATCGGGCGGCTGTTGCTGTGGATTTTCCGCCGGGTGCATATGCGCGATACCAAGAAAGTTTTGATCTTTCTGCTGGTGGCGATACTGTTCCATCATCTGGAAGTATTGAAGTGGCCGGTGGCGAGTCTTCTGGGTATCATGGCAATAGGTTTTGTGATATTGGAAAGACGCGAGGATCTGGCGCATCGACTGGCGGCAAAGTTCGGCAAGATGTGGGTTTTTGCGGAGGTATTGTTGTTTGTTCTGGTAGGAGCCCAGGTGGATGTGACAGTGGCCTTTAAAGCTGGGCTTGCCGGAGTGGCGGTGATAGGTATCGGCCTGTTGGGACGTAGCTGCGGCGTGGTTCTGGCGCTGTTGGGGTCAAAACTCAACTCGCGTGAAAAGCTGTTTTGCGTTTTTGCGTATGTGCCAAAGGCAACGGTGCAGGCGGCGATCGGAGCGATACCATTGGCTGCCGGAGTGGCTTCTGGCAGTGTGATTCTGGCTGTGGCAGTGTTGTCGATCGTGATAACCGCGCCGCTGGGGGCGTTGCTGATCCGTTGTTCGGCACAGAAATTACTGCAGAAAAATTAGTCCGGCCGCGTCCGGAACTATGGAGATACGGGAGTAGTTGTTTATGAATGGAATTGAGTGGGACGGTTTTAAGCCCGGTCCCTGGCAGAATGAAATCGATGTCCGTGATTTTATTCAACGGAATTATACCCCATACGAAGGTGACGGCGCGTTTCTCTGCGGGCCGACTGCCGACACGCTGGCGTTGTGGCATCAGGTGTCGGCGCTGAAGCAGGAGGAGACGCGTAAGGGGATTTTGGACGCGGATACGGCGGTGCCGTCGCGGATAACTTCGCATATGCCCGGTTACATCGACCGTGATCGCGAAAAGATCGTGGGATTGCAGACCGATAAACCTTTGAAACGGGCAATCATGCCTGATGGCGGATTGCGCATGGTCGAACATGGATTGACCGCCTACGGCTATCGGATTGATCCCCACGTGCACGAAATCTTTACCCGTTACCGCAAGACTCACAATGACGGGGTATTTGACGTATATACGGCGGAAATGCGCAAGGCGCGAACTTCCGGGATCATTACCGGATTGCCTGACGCCTACGGGCGCGGGAGGATCATCGGTGATTATCGCCGGGTCGCTCTATACGGCGTAAACCGTCTTATTGCCGACAAGGCCCAGCAGCACGACAGCGTCGGGCTGGAGGTTATGGATGAATCTTCGATCCGGCTGAAAGAGGAACTTGCCGAGCAGTTGCGGGCGCTGGATGAACTTAAACAGATGGCGTTATCCTATGGGTTTGACATCAGCGGTCCGGCTACCGACGCGCGGCAGGCGATCCAATGGGTATATTTTGCCTATCTGGCGGCGGTGAAGGAACAGAACGGCGCGGCGATGTCACTGGGACGGGTATCGACTTTTCTGGATATCTATATAGACCGGGATTTGCGCAGCGGTTGTTTGACCGAAATGGAGGCGCAGGAGCTTATCGACCAGTTCGTAATGAAGCTGCGAATGGTGCGTTTTCTGCGAACCCCGGCATATGACGAGCTCTTTTCTGGTGACCCGACCTGGGTGACGGAAGTTTTGGGCGGCATGGGCATTGACGGGCGTACTCTGGTGACCCGCAACAGTTTCCGTTTTATTCACACGGTATACAACCTCGGAGCGGCGCCGGAACCTAACCTTACGGTACTATGGTCGGAGCTTCTTCCCGAAAATTTCAAACGTTTTTGCGTTTCAGTTTCTATTGACACCAGTACGATACAATACGAAAACGATGACCTGATGCGGCCGGAATTCGGCGATGATTATGGGATCGCGTGTTGCGTTTCGGCTATGCCGATCGGCCGCCAGATGCAGTTTTTCGGCGCGCGGTGCAATCTGGCCAAAGCGCTGCTATATGCAATCAATGGAGGCGTCGATGAACTTAGCGGCGTTCAGGTCGGTCCGGCCATCGGAGCCTGTGACGGTGAATATCTTGACTTCGATGAGGTTCGTGCCAAATTTGACCTGATCGGTGACTGGCTGGCGCGCCTCTATACCAATACGCTCAACATTATCCATTATATGCACGACAAATATGCATATGAACGTATTCAGATGGCGCTGCATGACCGTGATGTTGTGCGGACTATGGCCGGTGGCATTGCCGGTCTGTCGGTGGTGGCTGATGCTTTTTCCGCCATGCGTTACGCCCGGGTCAAGGTTATCCGTAATGATTCGGGATTGGCGGTGGACTTTTCTATTGAGGGTGAATATCCGGCTTTCGGTAATAACGATGACCGGGTTGACGATATTGCCAGGGCGATTGTCTGCGACTTTATTGAAAAGCTTCGCGCCGGTAAGACTTATCGCGATGCGATTCCGACCATGTCGATCCTGACAATCACCTCGAATGTGGTCTATGGACAGAAGACCGGTCCGACCCCGGATGGACGGAAAGCAGGAGAGCCGTTTGCCCCGGGAGCCAATCCGATGCACGGCAGAGACCGCCACGGCGCACTGGCATCGATGTCTTCGGTGGCTAAGTTGCCGTATCATGCGGCGGAAGACGGTATATCGTATACTTTTTCGATAATTCCCGATGCGTTGGGAAAGGGCATGGCTAACCGGATCGATAATCTCAAGGCTATGCTGGACGGTTACTTCCATTCCGGAGGGCATCATATCAATGTCAATGTCTTTGATCGTGAAACGCTCATAGACGCCATGGACCATCCGGAGAAGTATCCGCAGTTGACCGTGCGAGTCTCGGGTTATGCGGTGAATTTTGTCCGTTTGAGCCGGGAACAGCAGCTTGACGTTATCAATCGCACCTTCCATTCCAGGATCTGAGATGGCGGAACTCCGGGGCAGAATCCATTCATTTGAGAGCTGTGGTTCGGTTGACGGTCCCGGTTTGCGTTTCGTGGTTTTCATGCAGGGGTGCGGTTTGCGTTGCGGCTATTGCCACAACCCTGACAGCTGGGATTGCCTGGCGGGGCGGGAATATAGTGTCGATGAGGTCTGTAAAGAAGTCGCTAAATACAGGATTTTCATGCGATTTTCCGGAGGCGGAGTGACTTTGAGCGGCGGGGAACCTTTGTTGCAGTCGGAGTTTTCTGCCGAATTATTGCGGCGTTGCCGGGAGAACGGCATCCATACCGCAATTGATACTGCAGGTTCGGTTCCGCTGGAACATTCTGCGCCGGTTTTTGCGCATACCGATCTGGTACTGCTTGATATTAAATGTATTAATCCCGGGATATATCACGAGCTTACCGGCGGAAAATTGGATAATACTCTGGAGACCGCCGCCTACCTGGGCCGCCATAATATTAAAGTCTGGTTGCGACACGTTCTGATTCCCGGCGTGACCGACCGTGATGACCTGCTGGAGCGTCTTGCCATGTATGCTGCCACAATGCCGACACTGGAACAAGTCGAGATTCTGCCTTTTCATCAGATCGGTGAATACAAGTGGCGGGAAATGGGGTATGATTACCGGTTGACCGGGGTTACGCCGCCATCGCCTGAGCGGATAGAAAACGCCCGACGTATTTTTGCCGGACACGGATTGCGGGTAGTGATATAACCCATTATTCTTCGGGGCAGACTGTTACCGGAAAATCATATCTACCCGTTGGATTGCGGCGGCATTTTGAACGGTACTTATTTTAACTAAAAAGCATTGTTATCCTCAACAGAGAGCCAAAGCTGAAGCAAATTGATTTTGGGTCTGATGATATCCGTTCAAGTACTGGGGGGGGGAAAGCCCGGTTGCATTTATGGCCGTAATAAGTTAGAGCGCCATAAAGACCCGGACATTATCCCCAAGTGGTTTAAAATATGGGTTTATTTGGCGAATTGGATTGCCGGGTTCATCCAATCATCCAGAGGCTCCAGCCCGAATTTGTGGCCTTTACCGGTTTTTACCCGTTTTTCCTGGACAATGCGCGGAACTGAACTCTTGATGTCCTTGAATACCGGAGTGAAGCGACCGAAATATTCATCTTCCTTGTCATAAATATTGAGGATGCGGCCCACTGGACATATCTGGTTTGCTTTAGTGAATGCTATGGCGGTATCTGGTTTGGGACATCCACCGACAATGATATAGTTGACATCTGGATTCTGGAGCAGTGATGATACTTTGAGCGCTGCAATACCGCCAAAGGAAAACCCCATTACAGTAATGTTTGCCGGATTGACCCCACCGTTTAGCAGAGAACGAACTTCACCGGCAATGGCGTCAATATAACTTGCATTGTAGGCGGAGTTGTGAACCGGGTTGGCAATGACGACAAAGTTGTTTTCAATTAATTTGTCTACAATAGCCTTATAGTTTTCATAATCCATGCGATGGAGATCGCCGACCAGATAGATAATATATTTCTTGTTGGGTAGAATATCGGCAGGAACCGAACTGAATACGGATGTACTGCCGTCGGTTGCCCACTCCGGCAAGGGTTGAATACCGAGACCGCCGCCGCCACCGCCGTCATCAGCCGCAGGTGCTTCCGCGTTCGGCTGGCTTTTTTTTGCTTCTTTCTTGGGATCATCCAAGGTCAGTTTTGAAGCGGCAAAGGAATTAATTGTTACCACACATAACAACAACAGACATGTCAGCCGTAAAAGCGATTTCATCTTAATTTGTTCTCCGTATTTTTAAAATAATTATAAGATATCGTCAGTAGAGGGATTGAACAATTTATAATTGCTTTCAGAGTAATGTACTATTCCAGTGGCCAGATATTTGTGGAACGGCCCGGGAATAATTACCCAGTCGCTGTTCTCATCCGGCTCCTGCGGCGTGAAAAGACGATAACAAATGCCATCGACCAGAAAGGCGAGTTTTGAGTGTTTGAAGCCGATGGATGATTGGATCCAGAGAAGTTTGCCACGGTGATTAAGTTTCAGTCGCAAACTGTAATATTTGGGATTTCCGGGCATGGGGAACATTTCGACCTTTTCGACATGTTTGCTGTGGAGCATATAATTGGTATTAATCCAGATTGTATTGCCATCAAAACATTCCACTTCGCGTTCGATATTTTCCGCATGAGGATATTTTACCAGTTGATTGACAGTCATTACAAAGTGGGGATTATCATCTTTGACAAATCCTTCTGCATCGGTTTCCTTTTCTTCAACCAGCTCACAACTGCATAAGGCAAACGCGACCAACGCGGTAATCAACACTATCCAGTAACTTCTCATGGGTTTTCTCCTGTTAATTCACATGTCCAATATATTATTCATTGAGTCATATTCAATAAAGTAATGGCGATTTGTTTAAATTTTCCTGTATAACGTTGCCAGGCTTATACCTAGCAGAGAGGCTGCTTTTTCCTTGTCGCCATCGCAATGTTTGACGACATTGTTGATATATGAATTTTCCACGTTTCTCAAGTATTCCTTAAGAGAGATGAACTCTTCCTCTCCCTGCTCAATATATTCATCCAGATCAACAATCTTTTCGGTTTTTTGCAGTCCCAAAATTTCCAGCGGCAGATCCCGCGAACGTATCTCTCCGCTTTCGCTGAGGATGGAAAGACGCTTAACCAGATTTTCCAGTTGCCGGATGTTGCCGGGCCATGAATAACTCATCAGCGCTTTCATGGCATCGTCGGTGACCCGGATCGGCTTTCCTGTCTCATGTTCCTGATTGCGAATGAAAAAGTCAATCAGGAGCGGAATGTCGTCTTTGCGTTCCCGTAACGGCGGGAGCGTGATCGGTATTACACTGAGCCGGAAAAACAGATCTTCGCGGAATTCGTTACGCTCAATTTTTTCCTGCAGATCTTCGTTGGTTGCGGCAAGTACGCGGACATCAATCTGGCGATTTTTGGTGTCACCGACCGCTCTGATTTCTTTTTCCTGCAACGCCCTTAACAATTTTGCCTGCATCCTGACGGGAATGGATCCGATTTCATCGAGAAAAATGGTCCCACCCTCGGCGACTTCGAACAACCCTTTCTTGTTTTCTGCCGCGCCGGTGAATGACCCTTTGATATGACCGAAAAGTTCTGATTCCAGCAGTTCTTCCGGCATTGCGGTACAATTGATCTTAATGAATGGTCCGGCCGCGCGGTTGCTGCAGTTGTGTATCGCTTTGGCAATCAGCTCTTTTCCAGTACCGCTTTCGCCCAGGATCAGTACGGTGGACAGAGTACATGCGACTTTTTCAATCAGTCGGAAAATCTCCATCATCGGAGCTGATTCGCCGATGATGAAACCGTATCCGGATTCGCCCCTTGGCTTGAAATATTTCAATACCCGGTTTTCCGAGAGTAGTTCGGAATATGATAACGCTCTTTTAATGGTGAAGAGCATTTCCTCGAATTTAAATGGTTTGGCAATGTAGTCGAAAGCTCCGAAACGCATTGCCGCTACAGCGTCGCTGAGTTTTTCCGAGGCGGACATGACGATGATCGAGCTTTGCGGCTGTAATTGTTTTGCCATCTTCATCAATGCAATTCCGTCAATATCAGGCATGCGAAGGTCGGTCACTATCAGATCGAAAACCATTTCGTTAAGGTTTTTGGCCGCTTCTACCCCATTACCGGCAGCGGTAACCTCAAATCCGGAATTGACCAGAAAGGTTTTCAACACAGATAATGCCGATGCGTCATCATCTACCACCAGGATTTTATTTTCAGACATGATACTTCATTCTCCGGTGATCTGTTCGATTTTTCTCAACAGCAGGCGTTCTTCCCAGGTCAGGAACTTGTCGTTTTTGCGAACAACTTGAATAATATTGCGGACGGTGTTATTTTGATAATAGTTCAACCAGATGCCGCTGATTGCTGCAGGAAAAAGTTTGCTGTAACATTCAGAGTCGATGGTTCGCTGCAGGAATTTTACTGCGTCTTTCTGGTGTAATTCGGTTATGGCGTTCTTTTCGAGTTCCGAGATGACGGAATTTGACTTCAGGGAAAGGGTAAATATCCTTTCCGGATCAATTTTGGCATCGTCAACTGATATGGCACTCAGTTTCAACATCAGCATAGCCGGGTATTCCGGGGTGGCGCAAATGCGGTGGTCTTTCAGGGCTTCCGTTGTAAGGGCGGAAAATTCGGCCGCATTATTGGCGGCTGTGAGCTTCATAATTGTGTTTTTTCGCCACAATTCAGTCTGACCTGCATTACCGTTAAGAATTTTGTCATTGATTTCAATAAGATATTTTATGCCGTTATCCGGGAATTTATTGTCCATGTATGCCTTGATCGCGGCATCGGTAACGATCCTGGCGCAAAGTTCCGGCGCATTGCCCGGTTTGTCTTTGATTTGATCCAGATCACTGAAAATAAAATTACCCTTGACAATTTTTTCCGCCAACGCAACCCATTCCAGATCATTGAAAAATCTAGGATTGTTGCCGTAATTTTTTATAAAACTTCTTACTGTTGCCGAGAAGGTTTTCGGGGATAATTCAGGTTGTTGCAACATGGTATAGAGTTCCAACAAACCGGCTTGGCAGTATTCTGCATTGCGGTCGTCGGCAATAACTCCGGAGATGAGTTTGCCTGCCTGTTGGTATTGCCGCATTTTGAGTGATAATTCAGTTTCGAAGATCCGTTTTACAATACCAGCCGGGAATTTATCATCATCTTTTTTACCAAGACGCTCCAGCAGATTCAAAACTTTTCGTGCCATAACGATATTATCCTGTCGGAGTGATGGCAGTGCGACATAGAATATCAGTGGCGTTTGCCAGTCGGCAAAACGGGAATTGGATATGGTAAAGCCTTTGTCGAAATTGTCTTCAGTCTGTTTCTGGGATGAGATGATTTCGTCCCAGTCGCCGATATCCAAAACACTGGATAATGCCAGCGCAGAAGATA
>QKAL01000213.1 GCA_003246475.1 Lentisphaerota bacterium | reverse complement strand
CCCGAAATCAGAACGAGGACGGCACTTTCCGCGAACTCACTGGTAACGAAATTGTCTCCATGAATATGTGGGGATTTACGCCATCGCTGTTCCGTCACCTCGAAACCCTGTTCGTCGAGTTCCTGACTCAGAAGGGGCAGGAACTCAAGTCGGAATTTTATATCCCGTTTGCGGTCAACACTCTGATTCAACAGGAAAAAGCCAAGGTCAAAATCCTCACCACCCCGGAAAGCTGGTTTGGAGTAACCTATCGCGAAGACAAACCGGTCGTAGTGGAAAGTATCAAAAAGCTGGTGGACAGCGGCGTATATCCACACGCTCTGTTCAACTGAAAAGGAAATAAGAAATGTTCAAGGAAAAACTTAAGACGCTGTCAAAGCAGTTCAATATCCCCGGCGACTTCCATTTCGCCATGCCATACGGTTCCGGACATATCAACGACACCTATGCGGTCGATATCAACCAGGGCGGCACGGACATCCGTTATATCTTCCAGCGTATCAACCACAACGTGTTCAAACAGCCCGAAGAACTGATGAACAACATCATGCGTGTCACCGAGCACATCACCCGCAAGCTCGACGGCATTCCCGACTGTACCCGTCATACCCTGACGGTCATCAGAGCAAAGAACGGCCAGCCGTTCGTCCGCGATGCCGAAAGCAATTACTGGCGGGTCTATGTCTTTGTTGAAAAAGCGCTGAGTTACGACGTCATTGAAAACGAACAGCAGGCCTACGAAGCGGCGCATGCGTTCGGGGAGTTTCAGAAGGATCTCGTCGACCTTCCCGCGCCACGTCTGTTCGAAACCATTCCCAACTTCCACAATACGCCATGGCGTTATGAGATGCTGGAGCAGGCCATCGCCGAAGACAAGGCCGGGCGCGCCGCCTCCTGCCGCAAAGAAATCGAGTTTGCCCTTGCCCGGAAGGCCGACGCGAGCCTGCTCGTCAATTTGCAGAAAAACGGCGAACTGCCGGAACGCATCACCCATAACGACACCAAACTTAACAATGTACTGATCGACAATGTCACTGGACAGGGCATCTGCGTCATCGACCTTGATACCGTCATGCCCGGACTGATCCACTACGACTTCGGCGACATGGTCCGAACCAGTACCAGTCCCGCCAAGGAGGACGAAAAAGACCTGAGCAAAGTATCCATGCAGTTCAATATGTTCGAGGCCCTGCTGCGCGGCTACCTGAAGTCCGCCGGTGAATTTCTTACCCCGATGGAAAAACATTATTTACCCTTCAGCGGCAAGCTGATCACACTGGAAATCGGAGTCCGCTTCCTGACCGACTATCTCTCCGGCGACGTCTATTTCAAGGTTCACCGCGAAGGACATAACCTCGACCGCTGCCGGACCCAGTTCAAGCTGGTCCAGTCAATCGAAGAACAATATGAACAGATGATGAAGTTGCTGGAAAGCATCTGATAACCGGAGAATGTAAAATGAATAAATTGAGACTTGGTATTATCGGCACCTGTAACCGTGGAACCTTGGCAGACTATAGCCATGATCCCGATGACGGCGTGGAAATCGTCGCCGGCATGGACATAAATCAGGAACAACTCAAACAATTTTCAAAACGCTACGAAGAGAAATTTCAACATAAGGTCAACGGTTATCTCGACTACAAAGAGATGCTGGAAGCCGAAAATCTCGACGGCGTATTCATCACCTCGCCGGACTTCTGCCACGAGGAGCAGGCTGTATATTGCCTGGAGCGCAAGATTCCGGTCTATCTGGAAAAGCCGATGGCTATCACCACCGAAGGCTGCGACCGCATTATGCGGACAGCCTATGCGAACAAGACCAAGCTAATGCTTGGCCATAACATGCGCTACATGGTATTCACCAATAAGATGAAGGATATCATCGACAGCGGCATGATCGGGGAGGTCAAGGCAATATGGTGCCGACATTTCATCTCCTACGGCGGCGACGCCTACTTCCGTGACTGGCACGCCGAACGCAACAAATCAACCAGCCTGCTGCTTCAGAAAGGCGCGCACGACATCGACATCATCCACTGGCTGGCCGGCAGCTATTCCCGCCGCGTCGTCGGCATGGGCAACCTGACCGTCTACGACAAACTCCCCCGCCGTACCAACCCAGCCGAGGAAAAGCCGAACGTCAGTTTCAACGAAAACCACTGGCCGCCGCAGGAACAGAGCGGTTTCCATCCGGTCATCGATGTGGAAGACCACAACATGATTATGATGGAGCTGGCCAACGGAGTACAGGCATGCTACATGCAGTGCCATTACACGCCGGACTCCTGCCGTAACTACACGGTTATCGGGACCAAAGGAAGAATCGAAAACTACGGCGACTACAGCGATCAATGCACCGTCGAACTCTGGAATGAACGCGTCGATTCCTTCCGACTCCATGGCGACGCCACCTTCCAGACCATGCCCAAACGGGGCTCTCACGGCGGCGCCGATCCCAAGATCATCCAGGGGTTTGTCGACCATCTGCGCAACATCAAGGCACCGGTCACCTCCCCGCAGGCGGCCCGTTACAGCGTCGCCGCCGGTTGCGCCGGGGCACAATCCATCCGTAACGGCGGCATGCCGGTATGCATTGATCCCCTGCCCCGCGAACTGGAAGAATATTGTTTCTAAAACATTAAAACAGGAAAACAGATCATGAGAGTATTAATCACCGGCGGAGCCGGATTCATCGGCAGTCATATCGCCGAACATTTTCAGGGAAAGGCGGAAGTCCGCGTTCTGGACAACCTGCGTTCCGGTTACGAAAAAAATCTTAAGGGACTGGATGTCGAATTTATCCGCGGCGACATCATGGATGAAAAAGCACTGGTACAGGCAATGCAAGGTGTGGATTACGTCTTCCACCTCGCCGCCATGATCAGTGTCCCCGAATCCATGAGCAAACCGATTGAATGCGTTAAACTAAACGCGGAAGGCACCCTCAACGTATTGCGAGCCGCCGCCGACGCCGGGGCAAAAAAGCTATGTTTCAGTACCAGTGCCGCCATCTACGGCGACAACCCGGAATGCCCCAAACGCGAAACCATGTATCCCGAGCCGAAAAGTCCATACGCCGTGACCAAGCTTGACGGGGAATACTATTGCGATATGTTCACCAAGGAAGGCTGGCTGCAAACCGCCTGTTTGCGGTATTTCAACGTGTTCGGTCCGCGCCAGGATCCCAACAGCGCTTACGCCGCCGCCGTACCGATTTTCACCGCCAAGGCGGTTGCGAATGAACCGATCACCATTTTCGGCGACGGCGAACAGACACGTGACTTCATCTACGTCAAGGATATCGTCGCCGCCAACGTCTTCATGTCGCAACATGATTTCAACGGCGTCTTCAATATTGCCTATGGCAGACGTATCACGATCAACGATCTGGTCAACAAAATCAAAGGCATTGTCAATTCCAGTTCGGAAGTACTCTATTTGCCGGAACGTCCCGGCGACGTCAAACATTCGATGGCAGCCGTCGATAAATTGATGGCCACCGGCTTTAAGCCGACCAGCGATTTCGATACCGGACTCGCCGCCACCATCGAATATTTCCGCAATCTCAAGAAGTAGCGGCCACCAGCCCGGGAAGCATAGCTTTTTAAAGGCATGACTTTCCCGGGCAATATCTTTCTGTTTTCATGAACGGACTATGATCATCAGCCAGTCACGCGCCAGCGGCAATACCGGCAGCAACAGAGAACCACTGTCATTTGAAAGAAAATTTCCCAGATCATAATCTAACGTTCCTGTAGAAGGATTAACCAGTCGCAGCCAGTAAGGGGCGGATGCATCCAGACCGTCAATGGAGCGCAACGGCTGAAGCGGACCGCAGTATATCAGAAAGGCATCACTTCCGGCAGCCGCTGCAAAAGGCATATCACTGTAATTGTTTCCGGAAAAAGAAATTCCAGCGGATATTGCCGTGTAAGGCGATAATTGTCTCCAGACGTTCTGCTCGAGAAATCTTTTCCCGGCGGCAATCTGTTCCGCACCTGGTAGCATCAATGCCTTTTCAACCGGAGTATTTCCCCAGGAAATCATCGACGGAGATGGTCCGAACGGCTGACCAGGCAGGTTGACCTGCCAGATGCCATTGGCACCGTAAGTCATTCCGCAACATCCTGATAATATCGACGACCAGAAAGCCAATCGCTGAGTATCTTCGCGATTGTTTTCGAAAATACCCTCATAACACACTTCGGAATTGACAATCGGACGTTCCGGCCGTCGAGCCAAAGCCTCGCGAATATATCTGATACCAGTGTTGATACTGTGATGCATGGAATGCCCTGCCTGGATCATCTCGAAATCGATCAGGCTGTAGTCATTCAGCTGATCGCTGCCGTCACTGGAAGAATGCAGCGAAAAAAGCCGTTTAAAAGTATTCAGTTTTCGGAAACGGCTGCATATCTCGGTCCAGCCGTCACGCAGCCACCGTTGTTCTTCAACCTTGTCCGTCGCCAAATACCACGGCATAACCGCCTCTCCTGCCAGTGCAAAAACCGTTGGTAACGCTCCATACCGGGCATAAAGAAAGCGGATGTGCCGCCACATTTTTTCCACTCCCATAAAACGCAGATAGTATCCCCACCCCCCGACAATACAGGGAATCAGTCGGGCTTCCACCAGCCGGTCGATACGCCGGTCAATGGCTTTAAACGCCGCAGGATTGATCGTGGCAAAATCATGAGTCCACACCCAACCGTCATCATGGTCACCGCGTGGGTCAAAAGGTTCCATGTCCGGGTAAAGCCCGGCAACCAGTTGTATGATCGAAAAACCTTTTTCGGCACGATCACGGACCATATGATCGAACATGCGATCTGACATTCGGGAACAGAACGCCATCCACCAGGTATCGCCCAACCAGAAAAACGGTGCCCCGTCCGCATGGACAAAATGCCTTCGGTCTGGCGACACCTTTAATCCGCCATGGACAAAAAGAGGATTGTTCCCGGTATATGGTTCAATAGCAAATTCAACCTTAACCCCGTGCAATCCTTCATCTCCGGTGTTGGAACAGGAGGTCACCATGCGGTAATGGCCCGGCAAATAACCAGGGAAACGGATTTTCCAGCAGTTTCCGCCATCCCAGAACCCCGGCACCGAATATGTCATGGCTCCATCGTTTACACTGGCGTTCAGTTCGATGTCGCAGAAAGGATCATCATATGCCTTTTCTGCGGTAAAGTCAAATTCCACAAATCCTGATGATTTACGAGCAATTGACATCGTTATATGATTCATTTTCATTTTATTGCCAGAATAAGGCTTTTCCATCGGGGCAGTTCAACATTTAAACCACTTTCATAAAGATTCTTCGCATCACCGTCAAAAACAGTTTTGCCGTTTTCATCAACAAGGTTGAATTTTCCCACAATCTTCAAACGCGGAAAGATTTTGACCTTCTTGTTATCACCATAGCGACGATACAGGACCAGATGTTTCGGCCCCTTGATAAGCTGAACTTCCGCCGGTGATTTTGTATTGACTTCCACTCCGCATTTGGTAAGGAATTTTACCACGTCATCTTTACGAAGTCTTGCCGGATCATCAGTCCACAGGATTGGCAGTTTTCCGTTTTTCAGTGACCGCATCACCCGGTCGTCAAGATTGCGGGTATCCACAATCAACGCCTTGTAATTGGCAGAAAATGCACTGGCAGAAACCTGTTCGAGACCTTCAGATACATTGGTCAATCCGGAGTAGATGACCTGGTCGTCGGTAAGATAATGTACCGGTGCGAGATGCAGATCCAGCATCAATTGCGCGAAAGGGACACAGGAGTAGTTGTGTCCGTTGCTGATCGGCAGCGCACCGGGATTCTGTACAAAGGCGACTTCAGCATTGTTCCAATCTACCGGCCCGGCGGTGTAAACCTCGCTGAAGCGGCGGTAATGTTTTGCATAAAGATCTTTATAGAGGTCATAGGATTCGTGGCTTTGCCACAAGGTCCATTGCAGTGTACCGGCAATCCCGGCGGCATAACATTGGGTAAGTGTTCCGTCAATCATGTAATCAGCCGAAAGCTCGCGTGGAAGTTCAGGCAGGAATGAACCGTTGCCGTGTTCGCCCCCTTCCCCGTTGTATATGGGGTGGCGCAGAGACGAATACGGCAACAGTACCGCCGCCATACCATAACTGAAAGAAGCTTCAACATCGCGGCAGAGCCAAGGTTGTTGCGACTTCGCCGCGTCAGGACGCAGGGGTACCGGACCATTGGCAATATAAAAATGCGGCGTTACCCCAGAAGCGCCTTTGGGGGGCATGATGGTAGCAGGCCAGGTAACGTTGTCGTGTCCCCATGCCGCAGGCATAGTAAAAGTCAACCGGGACGGATCGATCTTTGTAATTCCGTCAATAACTTTTTCCACCACACGATAATAGTTGGACGGAATCGACATAAAGGCGTCATTGGGCTCGTTATAGGGAACTTCAAACGCCAGAATATTGGGATTTGCCTTAAAGTGCCCGGCCAACCAATTAAATGTAGTACAAATTGCATTGATCTCTCTTTCTTTGCTGAAATCAGGAAATATACGCGAAGATTTCTTGTCGGGTTCCAGCCAGCAAATAGCCTTACCGGGAAGACCTTTGTCCTTATCCGAGGGCATCCCGCCAACAAAATAACGATACGGGTTAACCGGAAAGCCATGAAAATCCACGATCGAATAGATACCGTGATCGGCAGCGAGCTGAACAAAATATTCGTAATATTCAAAAAAGTGCGGCTTCAAGCCATGCTGTACCATAATTTCACGATATTGCGGATTGTCCGGAAAAACCCCCTCTGCCGGTTGCAGCAGAGACAGATTTATAGAGATCCGGACCACCGACAATTTCCACTCCGCCATGGTCTTCACAGCCAAAGCAATCCGCTGATAGTCCATGTCGGGATTGATACTAAGTCCAAGGTCAAAATCGGTATAATTGGTTCCGCCGAACGCAAACGGACGACCGGCAGCACAAAGTTTACCGTCGTTAACCGTCACCGGCGGCAGGCGTCGGCCTCTCAATTCCGGATAAACAAAGAACACAGGAGTGGACAGTGAAAACCGTTTCCCGGCAGCATCAATCGCATCCAGCTTCAGCGAACAATCGGTACATTCCGGTAACACGCTCTTAGGTACCGTCAAAGTAAATTTACCGTCTTTGACGGCAGTCGCAGCAAGTGTCCGACCCGACAACACCGCTTCGACTGTCTTAATTCCGTCAGCAGCCTGTCCTCCGAGCATTAACTCCGAACGGTGCAGCAACGCCTTTTCCGGTAACAGCGACAGGCTGATTTTTGCACAGGTAACCACAGCAATATCAGTCAGCTCATAATCACCTTTGCTACCAATGGTCAGGATAAAACTTTTTGCTTGGGCTTCCGCGTTCTTCGGCAATGGCAGGATGATCTCCTGCCAGTCTTTTTTCGGCACAAAAAGCACAGTGGTCACCTCGGATTTTTTACCACCATCAAATAACCAACAGAAAGACATCTTGATTTTCTCAGAACCAACGGCCGCACATTTGACCTTAAGCGACATGGCCGCGTCCTGAGGCAGCTTATCCAGAGCCAGTGGCGTATGTTTGTTGAAAGCAAACTTGAACTGCTGTCCATTTTTAAGTTCAATGATCCACATCCCGTCCGCCGATTGTTTACGGGCACAGGAAGCGCCATTAATGCCAGACAGCCACGCACCGTTAGGGGTACTTTCAGACTGTCCAGAAAATAGAGGAGCTACCGGATTGTAAACATTTTCCGCCGCACTGAGAACCAGCGCCATCACAGCAAAAATACAGGCAATAATCATTTTCATAGTATCTTGTCCAAACGTTAAAAATTCTTTTATCATTCATCCGGCGTGTCCCGTTTCTGCCGCCGGAGCTGTGCGAGTCCAAATCAAAACCGTGATTCTAGTGGATAATATATTTCTGACCGTACTGGAACATCTCTATTTGCTGACGCCAATCGGCATGGCCGTCGGCCCACAACACATTCAGCCCCTTAGTATGCCGACGGCTAACACTGTTGTCCGGTGCCGCCGAGGTATTCGGCTGTAGCATGTAAAGATAGTCAGAAGCCGATGCACCGGGAACGGTATCAATTGTGTCGCCGCAAAGGACATTGTCGCTGGGATTGCGCATTTTCGTAGATCTCTGGCGCGGTATCCACGACGAGTTGTCACAATAACCCATATGCCTGTTCCAAGCCAGACCGCCATACTTACCCGGCTGCGAGTCGTTGTCGGCATTCGGTGACCTGACAAAACCAGCACAACTGAACTTGCCGCCCTTGCCGAACTTCTGATCAATCAACAGATCCCAATAAGAAGGCGGGATCTTAAGCCCCATATATTCACATAGCTCATACTTCCATTGGACCGAAAGACCGCCAGTGGTCGCGGCGACCGGCATCCACGCGGAAAAATCGCCCTGGTACATGGTCACCGCCGTTCCAACCTGCTTCAAATTCGACATGCAATTGATCTGTTTCGCTTTGTTTCTGGCCGTGTTGAGTGACGGTAGCAGCATGGCTGCTAATATTGCAATAATTGCAATCACCACCAACAACTCTATAAGCGTAAAACTTTTCTCCTTCATCTCTCATTCCTCTCTTTTTGTTTTGCTATTATTATTCTACGATCGTATGAAACATTAAATTCTTAGCTTCCATCGCCTTTATCACAGATGCCAGCTCATCTTTCTTGCGCATCTTTCCGCCGCATGACTCACGTATGATAAACTCCGCGGCGACATTATCAATAATCTTCTCCGGCTTACCAGCCCTTAACGACATGGCATACTTCATGGTTATATCTGCCAAGTACTCGAATGGAAACCGAATCGTTGTCAATGGCGGATTGGCATGAGTACAGATACCCGCGTCATTGGCACCAATCAGCGCGATATCTTCGGGAATACGCAGATTGAGTTTATGAACCGTATTCATCAGCTTGAAAGCATATTCATCGTCATAACATATCACGCCGATACGACCGGAAAACTGCGCCCAGAACCGAACCAGTTCCTCCAACGTCTCGACATCATCGCCAACCAGGCCAATCAACGGCATCGCTTTTCGCCGTGTCATGAACCTGCTGAAGGCAAACAGCTTGTCTACCGATTCTGCAAATATATCCGGACCGAAAAAAGCAATATACTCATAGCCCAACGCACAAAAATATTCGGCAGAGAAGATTGCGGCGCTCTCAACAAATCCCAATTCCTCTTTCTCCTGCCGGATACAGGTATCTTCAACTCCCAGGTAAAAATCCAACAGAATCGGCGGTAGAACGCTCTGCTTGACAAACTCAGCCACCTGCCGGTCCGTCGTTTTCTTGCGATCCGGCAGAATAAGCAGTGAAAAACACCCCTGAAGCAATAACTGTCTGGAAAGCGGCAATGCCCGGGCGTCAAACTCTTCGACCTCGCGAATATTCAGGTAGCATCCGCAATTTTCTGCTGTACGCGCCAGCCATTCGATCAAATCCTGATTAAAGGTCTTTTTCTGATAAATCACCCCGATTCCATTCTGAGACTCCGGCATCAGTTTAAAACTTCCGGAAATCTTAGGCATATAACGCGGAATCCTTTTTACAAACGATCCTTTGGCCGGTTGCTTTTCAATGATATCCGAATCACAAAGCAGCTTTAATGCTTTTCTCACCGTATGAAAGTTGGATGAGAAACGGTTTGCCAGCTGTCGTTCCGACGGCAATTTTTCACCAACTTTGTAAAACTCCTGATTGATCATGTCAATCAGTTCGTCACGGATCTGCTCATATACGAATTTTCTTTGTGCGATCATACGTTCAACTCTCTATTTCTGCTCTCTGTCGTTACTTTGATTATAACGATGCTTTTCAATCTAAGCAATACCTTTTAAAGTATTTCCATCCCCAAATCGCTATAAAAAGTAGATCAGTTACAGAAACAAGTAGGGAAAACATAGATCAGCAGAATAAAACCAACAGTATAAACAATTTAAAGCCAGTGCCTTACACAATATAAATCAGCACAAGAACTTTAAGAAATAATTAGCAAAGATCAACAAAAAAGCAGCAGTAATATATCACGCTATATTACTGCTTTATGATGTCCAGTGGCTTATAGTCACTTTACGGATATGGTAAACAAATATTTTTCCGCAGGGACCTGGTCTTTTTCCCAGGGGCGGACATATCTGAATTCCAGCACGCACTTACCGGGAGCAACCGCCTCCAGCTGTATCAGTCGCGATCCCGATGCCCCCATCAGACCGGACGTTGGCGCGATAAACTTATCCTCAGCCACACGGCAGACCCCAGGAGCGGAATTTGTATAACTCCACTGATAGCCGGTCGTCGGGTTTTCAACCAATTTGACCATTACCTTGCAACCGCGCGTCAGATTTACAGTCTCCCCCGAGCATTCGGGACCAATCACCGGGAAACATTTGGAGTTTTCTCCTCCACATCCACAACATCCCCCCGTAACGACCGGCAGCGATGCAACAACCGCCATCAACCAGAAGATAAACGTTTTCTTCATCCATCACACCTCTTACCATATGTTTAACCGCCGTTTCAAACTCCAACAATAAAAATTAACTTCAATTCATGAAATATCCATTGGTATTTAGAGAATATTATTGTTATTATATTCCGAGTGGTATTATCAAACCCTTTGGTACATCCCAGGAATCATATCCGATGAAAGTAAAGTTATTACAAATGATAGATTTTTATCTAGGCAATATGCTGTTGCTGATACACGCTCCTTTGCTCAGACTGGTCACCCACCGCCATTCAAAACCGAAGATACCGGAGACTCCGGGACGAATAGCAGTGTTGAAAATGTTGGGGGGAGGTTCATTGCTGCTGGCCGGACCGGATCTGCTGGCAATCAGAAGAAAATATCCCAAAACCAGGTTTACGCTATTGGCAACGCGGGCAGTAGCCCCTTTCGGCCAGATGCTCAATATTTTCGACGAGATTTTGATTATCGATGATCGAAGCCCTCTCCTTCTGATAAAATCTGTTATGCGGATTCTCATAAACTGTCGGTTCAACCGGCCCGACATCCTGATTGATTTGGAGGTTTACTCTCGTCTTACCAGCGTGTTTACCTTTTGGACAGGAGCCAGAAACCGTTTAGGATTTTATTCCAATCTAGCATTCCTGAGGAAAGGTCTGTACACACATCTGTTGTTTCTCAATCCCTTCAGTGGCATATGCAACTTCTACGACGCCATGATCGGCATCATGGGAATCGACAAGGTGACAATATCTGATCTTCGCGCACATGTAGAAAAAAATCTCCCATCCTCTGTCGAAGTAATAAATGCAAAACTGGCGGTATTCGCTCCATTCTGCAGTGATTTGAGTAAATTCAGGGAATGGCCTTCCGGCAACTGGACGCAACTGATCAAACTTTTTCTTGCCAAACGTCCCGACTGGCAGGTGGCAATTATCGGTGGGGCAGACAACTGTTCCGCCGCGGAAAACATACTTCAAGGAATTAATGCAAATAATCTGGTCATCAACTATTGCGGCAAACTGTCACTGGCCGCGTCTGCCCGACTAATCAACCAGTCTGAACTGTTCATCAGCATCGACAGCGCCCCGTTGCATATGGCCAGACTATTGGGAAAGCGCGTTATCAGTCTATGGGGGGCAACCTCACCGTTTATCCTGTTACGAGACCATCCGGGACTTAACGAAACCAGAATATATGCACAAAGCATCTGCTCTCCGTGTGTCCACATCCTGGATCGAATGACCTGTAACCCCGAAAATACCTGTATGATGGCAATCGACGTAAATACAGTCATAAAAGAAACAGAACGGCTTCTGGAAAACCCTACACAATGCAGCACAGTGGAAATAAAACTCAATCACCCGGTCAACCTTGTGGCCTGAACACAAGTACTAATTAAATAAGGATTATTTATATGATTACCCTAATCCTGGTCGTTTTCGGTTTTGTCTATCTATTATGGCAACGTAACGGTATTATTGATAATGCTCCGGCCATCCTCCCGTTTAAGTTTAGGGCTCTGGCCGCAGTACAATCACTGATAATCGCACTCTCTGTCATCGCCATCGGCTGGAACTATCTCCGGACAACGCCAGAAAACTTCGATGCGTTTATCGGCGGATTCCTGGCCATTTCCGCTTTGCCCAAAAGTTTCGAATATATTTGTTTCTATCTCGGCAACATTGTTTTTATCCTGTCTTTTCTAGTCCTTGAGAAATTTTACGGGCATCTTTTGCTCGTAACTGAACGCCAGAAAGTACTTTTGCGCCTCGGTTGGCTGTCTCTAGTCCCCACCGCCATCATGCTGGGGCAGAGTATAACCTCACGTTCCGGAACAAACATAGCAGCAATTACCCTGACGACAACCATACTGCTGCCAGTTTCCATGT
>QKAL01000145.1 GCA_003246475.1 Lentisphaerota bacterium | reverse complement strand
GAGCACGGGGTGATTTTTGGTAACCCGAGAACCAACTACCCAGAGGGTGACAAAATCTTTCCGCCAGTCTGCCAAATCAACAAGAGCGGAGAGATGATTACCGATTTCTCCTCGATCAAGCATTATCTCGACCATGCCATTCTGATCAAGGGTGTAAAACCGATCTTCGGCTTGGAACCGGTGCCGCGCTGTCTGGCCTGGGATAGCGATCCCCATTACAAACCCAATAACATGAAGCTTTGGGAAGAATTCAATTACCGCTTCATCAAGTTTCTGGTGGATACTTATGGCGCCGATGAGATCAAGACCTGGATATTCGAAACCGGCAATGAACCGGGAACCGAACCGACCTTTCACGGCCGCCCCGGGCGTCCGGATGTTACCGGCGATTTTCTGGAAATGCATGACTATACTGTTGCCGGTTGCCGTCGCGCGTTACCAGAGATTTTCATTGCCGGTCCCAGTGGTCCGCCAGAACATATCATGATGGCATTAGTCAAACACTGTGCCGAAGGTAAGAACTTTGCCACCGGAGAGATAGGCGGCAAACTCGATGCCATCAGTTACCACGGTTACCTTGGCGGATCAGTTAATGACTTGAGCTGGCGTAGTGCCGAAGAATTGATCTTCCGCTTTCTGCGCTATCGCGATTATTATGAAAAGAAAACCGGTAAAAAACTGGCATTGTTTAACACGGAATTTGCTGCGATATACAGCGAAGTCACGCCGAAGAATCCCCCGGAAGGAAATTATGACAACCATATTCAGGCGATTGCCACTCTGCATATGGCCAACTTTTCCTACCGACTTGGAGTTGAGCTCATGGCATTCTTCTACGGTTCTCCGGTCTACTTTGCCCCGGTGCGGAATGCCACCGGATTCAAGAAGAGCTCGATGCAGAGCAATACTCCGGAGTTTATCGGCGAGCCGACGATGATCACTTTTCACGGCATCTTCAAGCCGGTTACACGGGTGTATCAGATGATGTCATGGCTTAATGGCGGCAATGAGCTGGAGGCTAAAGCGGATTGTGAACCGATTTTCGCCTTGGCGACCAGGAAAGACCGCGAAGTTAAGATTCTCTGCTACAGCTTCGATGTCGATCCGAGCCAGAAGTACGTAACTTCGGCAAAATTCAAGGTCGGTGACATTGACGCTCCTGGAACCAGATACAGCGTTACCCGTTATGAGCTGTCGGCGGACAAAGCCAACTCCTGGTATCTGGCAACTAAGGATAAAATTACGCAGGAACAATGTGAGAAAAGTCTGGAACTGGTTGACCGGATCAATCGCGAAAGCGAACTGCAACCCGAAAAGCTCGGCACTCTGACGGTTTCCGAAAAACGCGATCTCTCATTCAATATGAAAGTTCCCGCCTTCAGCGCCTCTTTACTTGTGTTGACGCCGGAGAAATAACTTCCAACAGAATCACCCGCTGTCACATTCTGCTAAAGAATGCGGCGGCGGGTTTTTGCGTTCTGTCGGTATTGTGCCGGAGTCACGCCGTAAAATTGTTTGAACAGTTTATAGAAGCGGCTGAGACTTTGGAAATTCAAATCCAGCGCGATGGCCATTATTTCGTCACGGGAGTCGGCGAGTCGCCTGGCCGCATAGTTGATGCGCAGTTCGTTCAGAAACTCGGTCGGCGTTTTATTCAGGTATTGGCGGAACGATTTGCAAAGGTGTTCCGGAGTTTTGCAGGCGAGCTTCTGCATTCGCTTCAGTCCCGGTTTGAGGTTTTCTTCCTGTTGCATCCTTGTGCATAAGACCGATAACCATTCGGGAATATTTTCCTGTTGCAGATTGGATAGGTCCTCAAGAAAATAACGGGTGAAGAGGTCGGCGACGATTACTTTTGTCTTGACCCGCATAAGAGCCGGAGGGGTAAACGGGCTTGCGTTGACGTTGAGCAGTCGGTTGGTTAGCGTTTCCGCCTCATCCGGGTTGAGGATGAATGTAGGCGGCAGGACGGGCTCGGTATAGCGGCAGAGAAAACTGTCGTTTTCAAAGAACTGGCTCAGTGTGAGCAGCAGTTCGAGCTGACAGGCAAGGATCAACATTTCGCAAGGCATGTTGTGCAGAGGTTTGAAACTATGCGTGTCGGATGGGCGCATGAAGATCAGTGAATTGGCATCCAGCTGGCGGTTTTCGCCATTGACCGTATGAATGATGCCGCCGCGCATGATCAAAATGATCTCGGCGAACTCGTGGGTGTGGGGAAGGGTTCCAGCTGCGGGAATGGAATGGAAATGAATATTTCCGCCACTTGGCAATATTTCGGTTTTTCCATCTTTGTTCCAAATGATCGAGTGAAACGAGATGTCAAACCCGAGTGCCGGGTCAAGACAGGAATCGCGTAGTATTTCCGTTGTTTTCAATGCCGCCCTCTCTGTTAATGACAATATACAGCAAATTTGCCGGATGACAAGGTTATTTTCGCAATCCCGGCGGAAACCCCATCTCCTTTTTGAACACTCGCGAAAAGTAAAACTGATTACTGAAGCCAAGTTGCTCGGCGGTTTCCTTAACACTCAGCTGATTCTCAAGCAGCAGTCGATAGGCATCACGTATTAGTTCCCGGTGGACGAAACGGATGGGAGGTATTCCGAGCTCTTTCTTGAATATAAGATTAATATGTTGCGGCGAAAGTCGGAATTTGGCTGCCAGTTCGTTACGGCCGGGGTGTTTGAGCCTGTGTTCACGGAGATATTGCAGCATTTCCTCAATTCTGGACGAAGCTTTACAGCCTTCTGGTTCTAACCATTTTTCTGACAAATGAATCCATATCTGCTTGGCAATAAGGCTGAGAATAGTGTCTTTGTAACGACTGTTTCGCTGGTTTTCTGCATCCGTCTGCTTGAACAGAGATACGATTTCTGCGTTGCCTGCGACCGGCGTCAACCGCCGCGGTGAGGGAATGGAATCCCAGACTTCCTTTGTTCGATCAATATCAGGTTTCAACTCAAGGTGAATGCAACTGAAAAAAGCGTCGTGATGTTGTTCCGGTCGTAATCTGTAAGTGTGCAGTTCCTCCGGAAATATTAACAGAATTGTTCCCGCCTTTTGAATTATACGTTCGTTGGTGTCATGATTGATGAACTCGAATTCTCCCTGTAGAACCAGGATCAACTCATACTCATTGATACGGCGGGGACCCCAGGTGTTGTTTTCCTTCGCCTTGACTTCAATATAATTGACGTGTCTTACCTCCGGGGTATCGTCCTCTGCTTTTATCAATTTCATATATTACTTTAGTGTATTATCTTTTGTTTTTTATGCATTCACAATTCATGTCTTTTGTATTATTATAATATATGTAAATA
>QKAL01000110.1 GCA_003246475.1 Lentisphaerota bacterium | reverse complement strand
AGGCCGAAGATTACCAGCGACAGGATACATAGAAGATTGATCTTGTATGAAATTTTCATTTGTATTTCTCCCTTTGAAATGAATTATACTCAAAAGATAATACAGCCCTCACAAGAATTAATATAATTGAAGTTCACAATAAAAGCCATAGGCAAGGAGATGATTAAAACATATTATCAGGTAAATTTTATTCAAAATGCAGTTATAATAAAGAAATATGCGTTTATAATAATGAAGGAAAAACAGCCGTCAGAACTGAAATCATCATCGACGGTTCAACTGAAAAACGGAAAAATTCTCCGGCGGAACCGGCAACCCGGTTCCGCCGGAGAATATGGTTATTCTTCCTCTTTCTGCGTCGCCTGGAATTTGGCGATCAGTTCAGTGGCAATCGTCGGCGGTACCTGTTCGTACCGGTTAAACTCCATCTCAAAAGAACCGCGCCCCTGGGTCATACTCCGCAGCTCGGTAGCATACTTTGCCATCTCCGCCAGCGGGACTTCCGCTTTTATAACCTGCAACCCTTCCTCCGCGCCCATACCCATAATCCGGCCGCGTTTATGGTTGAGATCCCCAGTTATATCGCCCATAAACTCATCCGGCACCACAATATTGACGCTCATGACCGGTTCAAGCAACACCGGATTAGCCTTATGCATGGCCTCCTTGAACGCGCCGCGAGCCGCAATTTTGAACGCCATTTCCGAAGAATCCACCGGATGATATTTCCCGTCATAGACCGAAACCTTGACGTTCTCAACCTTACAGCCGGCCAGCGGACCGTTAACCATGGTTTCAGCGATACCCTTTTCAACCGCAGGGATGAAGTTTCTGGGAATATTCCCGCCAACCACATCATTAGCAAATTCATAACCGCCGGTATTGGCACAGATGCGCAGATGGACTTCGGCAAACTGTCCATGACCGCCAGTCTGCTTCTTGTGCCGGTAAACGCCTTCGCCTTTTCCGGTTATGGTCTCGCGATACGGTACTTTCGGCGCCGAAGTATTGATTTCTACCTTATATGTATCTTTGAGTTTTCTGATGACATTATTCAAGTGTTGATCACCCATGCCGCCAAGAAGCAGCTCGTGAGTCTCTTCGTGACGTTTGAAGGAGATAGTAGGGTCGCTCTCGACCAGTTTATGAAGCGCGGCGGCAACCTTGTCTTCCTCTCCGCTCTTTGCAGGAGTAATAGCGTAATACATAACCGGGCACGGAAATTTGATCTTCCGAGCCTCATGGGTTTCCCCGTTGGTCACCATGGTATTGTTGGTATGGGTATTTTTCAGCTTGGAAAGGGCGACAATACATCCCGGCCCCGCCTCTAAAACCGGCTTCTGCATTTTTCCATCCATATTGATCAGCTGGACAATCTTTTCCTTTGTCCCCGTACTCAGATTGATCACTTCGGTATCCGCGCGGAACGTTCCATTGAAAATACGGACAAAGTTGAGCTGTCCGATAAAGGGATCGATGATCGATTTAAAGACCAGCGCCTCGCCGGAGCCGTCGGCAGAGATCAGGGACTCCGTCCCGTCCTCCTGTTCGAATTTACCGACATCGGCGGGAGACGGAAAGAGATTGACCACACCGTTGAGCAGCTTGTCTATCCCGATATCCTTAACCGCGCTGCCGCAGAAAACCGGCACCAGCGATCCGTTCTGTATCGCCCGATGCAACCCGGCGGAAATTTCGGCTTCACTCAGTTTTTCACCGTCCAGATAGCGCATCATCAACTCTTCGTCAGACTCGGCAATGGTATCCATGATATGCTCACGATACTTCAAAACAAAATCCTCGACATCCTTCGGAACCTCGGCGTCGCGGAAAACGTGCACCACCTTGCTGAATGAGCTCTCCTTGCCGATGGGCACAGTAAAGGGAATGCACAAGGTTCTGCCGTAGGCTTCCTGTATCTGTTCGAGCACCTGAAAATAATCCGCGCGCTCACGGTCAAGACTATTGATAAAAATACAGCGTGGCAACTTAAGTTTGGCGGAGAGGTTCCAGACGCGGTTGGAACCGACTTCGATTCCGTTGACGCCGTCGATAACGATCAAAGTAATATCAGTAGCATAGAGAGAGGCAATGGTCTCACCGATAAATTCGCCATATCCGGGAGTGTCGATAAAGTAAAATTCGTTTTCCTGCCAGTTGCAGTTCAGCGGGGTAGCGTAGATACTCCCCTGTCGTTCCTGTTCATCCGGGGTATAATCCGAAACAGTATTTTTCTGAGCTATACTTCCCTGTCGACTAATGGCACCCGCCTTGAAAAGCATGGCTTCGCAAAGGGTGGTCTTTCCGCTGCCACTGTGGCCGGCTACAACAAAATTGCGGATCTTCTTGACATCTTTCATGGATGTTCTTCTCCCATGTTGTGTTGTTAGCGACTGCGAACTGCAAAGAACACTGGATGGATTTCGGCTTTTATGCATGATCCCCAATTAAATAATAGCAGATGTAACTTATAAGTCAAAAGGGTAAATTCACCGCAACACATCTTTTTTATTACTTTTAACCCCGGGGTATCGTCAAACTGTCTGATTGGTGGCTTTTGCGGTAGGTCAACGGCGGAATTCCTGTAACCTTTTTAAAGTAACGCTGAAAGTAGGTCACCTCTTTATAGCCGAGCCGTTCGGCAACGGCAGTCATCGGCAAATCCGTTTCCAGCAACATCTTCTTGGCCCGCTGCAACAGCATATCCAGCAGATGCTGCTTCAGCGAAATTCCGAACTGTCGCTGAAATCCCTTCGATAACGCCGCCCGGGATACATGGAACCGCGCCGCCAGGTCGTCAATGCGCAACTGTTCCGGCGGCGCGGCAGCAATGACCTTGAGCAATTGCCGGTACGGCTGGGACGAATTGGCACGCGCCTGCAATACGGGAAAGATCGGAGTGCAAAAATATAATACCACCGGCATAATCGCGGCCTGATACATAACCGGATTTTTGCTCTCCACCGCCGCCATGACCCCATTAAAAACCCGTTTATTCGACAGGCTCGGAATACCATGCAGCTCCGCCCCGACCGGAAAACCTGCGCCATCATGCAGGTAGATGTGATATCCCTTGATCTGAGATTTGATATAGGTGGCGGTGAAAGGTTGCTCCGGCGGCAAGAAATAGATATTGCCGGGCGTCAGATGATATTCACCGTCCTTGATTTTCAGTTTTGCCTCACCTTTGTCCATAACGAAAATGCGCGCAAACGGCGGACTCGGATGATAGTACGTCTCCGTCTTTTCGAAATATGAAAATGGAAAACTGAGAAAATCACACACAAGTACAAAGTCGCCGCCCGGTTCTCGGATCGTATGTGCAATGC
>QKAL01000162.1 GCA_003246475.1 Lentisphaerota bacterium | reverse complement strand
TGCAATTATACAAAGGGAGTATATTTTATCCTCCCTTTGTATATAATTGTTTTTTGTTTACAAAGATTTTGGTTCATTAAAAATTTTATATTTGTTTTATATAAGTAATAAAAAAAGGTAGCTGGAATTATGCCAACGATCAATCAGTTAGTGCGTTTTGGACGCCAGGTAAAAGTAAAGAAAAGTAAATCCAGAGCTTTGGATAGTTGCCCGCAGCGCCGCGGCGTTTGTATTCAGGTAACCACCAGAACTCCGAAGAAGCCGAACTCCGCGTTGCGGAAAATCGCCAGAGTGCGTTTGACCAATGGTCAGGAAGTAACTGCCTATATTGGTGGTGAAGGTCACAATCTGCAGGAACACTCAGTGGTGCTGGTTCGTGGCGGTCGTGTACGCGACTTGCCCGGTGTCCGCTATCATGTTGTCCGTGGCGCGTTGGACTGCCTGGGCGTGAACAACCGTAAGCAGAGCCGCTCGCAGTACGGCGCCAAGCGCCCGAAACAGTCATAATTTATGAAAAAAATGGTGTTTACAATCTATGCTGTCATCCCCTGGGTTCAGGTGGGGCGGCATTTTTGCTTGTAAGCCCGGAAAATTTCAAGGATAAAAGATAATGAGAAGACGTAAAGCTGTTAAAAGAGAGCTCATTCCGGATGTCAAGTACAATAGCGAGCTTGTTGCTCGCCTGATCAATACCATTCTGGAGTGTGGCAAGAAGTCGGTAGCGCAGAGCATTGTCTATGGCGCGTTCGACCTTATCAAGGCAAAGAAGCCGGGCATGGAGCCTCTGGAAGTATTCCTGCAGGCGCTTGAAAATATCAAGCCGAAGCTGGAAGTCAAGAGTCGCCGTGTCGGCGGTGCCACCTACCAGGTGCCGATTGAAGTCAGCAATGACCGTCAGGTTGCTCTGGCTATGCGCTGGATCAAGACCTATTCGCGTTCACGTAAAGGCAAGTCAATGGTTGACGCCCTCGCTGGTGAGCTCCTCGATGCTTTTGAAAATACCGGAGCTTCCGTGAAGAAGAAAGAAGACACCCTGAAAATGGCGCAGGCCAACAAAGCTTTCGCTCATTACAGGTGGTAACCCCCTGGTTGTAAGACATTATGGCTAACGAAGAAAAAAAATATGTAGAGTCCGCTGGTCGTCAGGTGTCGCTGCCGATGGTCCGTAATATCGGGATCATGGCGCACATTGACGCCGGGAAAACCACTTTGTCGGAACGTATTCTTTACTATACCGGCAAAAACTATAAAATCGGTGAAGTTCATGAAGGCGCAGCCACCATGGACTGGATGGTGCAGGAACAGGAGCGCGGGATTACGATTACTTCTGCCGCGACCACCTGTTTCTGGAAAAATCACCGCATCAACCTGATCGACACCCCTGGACACGTGGACTTTACTGCTGAAGTAGAGCGCTCACTGCGCGTTCTCGACGGAGCTGTCGGTGTTTTCTGTGCTGTGGGAAAAGTTCAGCCGCAGTCTGAAACGGTTTGGCGCCAGGCAAAGAAATACAAAGTTCCGGTAATCGCCTGTGTCAACAAGATGGACCGTACCGGTGCCAACTATTATGCCGTTGTCTCTGATATTCGCACCAAGCTGGGTGCCAATGCCGTGGCGATGCAGGTGCCGATTGGCGCCGAAGCCGACTTCAAGGGTGTAATCGATATTCTTGATAACAAGGCATATTATTACGACGGCGACGAAAATGGCGCTGTAATCCGTATTGAAGAAGTTCCCGCTGAATTTCATGAAAAAGTTAAAGAACAGCTCCATTCGTTGGTTGAGTGCCTTGCGGAAGTCAACGACGAGGTCATGGAGATTTTCCTTGCGGACGAAATGCCGTCTATCGAGCAGATCAAAAACGCCTTGCGCGAATCCGTGCTGGCTAGCAAGATCGTGCCGGTATTCTGCTGTTCTGCGTTCAAGAACAAAGCGGTTCAGAAGGTGTTGGATGCGGTTCTTGAATACCTGCCGTCACCTGTTGACAAGTGGGACATCAGTGGTTCCAATCCGTATAATGGCGCTCCTGATTCCCGCCATTGCGGTGACACCGAGCCGTTTGCTGCTCTCGCGTTCAAGATCATGAACGATCCTTATGTCGGCAAACTTACCTTCTTCCGCGTTTACTCTGGTGTGGCGGAAAAGGGCATGAGTGTATATAATCCGCGTACCCAGAAGCGTGAGCGTCTCGGTCGTCTGCTTCAGATGCACGCTAACCAGCGTGAAGAACGCGACAGCATCTTCAGCGGTGACATTGCCGCGGCTGTTGGTCTGAAGAACGTAACCACCGGCGATACGATTTGTGATGAAGATAAAGCAATCGTTCTCGAAGCGATGAGCTTCCCCGAACCGGTTATCTCTATTGCGGTTGAGCCGAAAACCACTGCAGAACGCGACAAGCTGTCCAAAGCCCTCGGCGCATTGGCAGAAGAAGACCCAACTTTCCGAGTGTCCACCAATGTTGAAACCGGGCAGACCATTATCTCCGGTATGGGTGAATTGCATCTGGAAATCATTGTTGACCGTCTTACTCGCGAGTTTAAAGTAGAAGCCAACACCGGAGCGCCGGAAGTTGCCTTCCGCGAAACGATTACCAAGCCTGCCAATGCGGATACTAAATTCGTACGTCAGAGCGGTGGTCGCGGTCAGTACGGCCATGTTGTTCTTGACATTACGCCGTGTGAACGTGGTCATGGTTTGACTATAGAAAACAAGGTTGTCGGCGGTAACATTCCGAAGGAATACATCAAGCCGATCGAACAGGGGATCACCGAGGCGGCTCAGACCGGTATTCTTTGCGGTTCTCCGGTTATCGACATCCATGTTAATATTCTCGACGGCTCCTACCACCCCGTTGACTCATCGGAAATGGCATTTAAGATTGCCGGTTCGATGGCATTTAAAGAGGCCTGCGGTAAGGCTGGGTTGTGCGTTCTTGAGCCGATCATGAAGCTCGAAATCACCACTCCCGATGAAAACATGGGTGATATTATTGGTGACGTTACCAGCCGTCGCGGCAGTATTGCCGAAGTAGAAAGCGACGCTGCGACCAAGTTCACGAAGATCAATGCTCTGACTCCGTTGTCGGAACTCTTTGGTTATTCTACGGCTCTGCGTTCCGTATCCAGAGGCCGTGCATCATATTCGATGGAACCGTCGCATTTTGACAATGTTCCGAAATCAATTCAAGATAAAATTGTGGAGAAGAGCAAATCATGAGTGCTACCCAAAAAATAAGAATTCGCCTTCAGGCATACGAGCATCGTATTCTGGATCAGTCAGTAGCTGAGATCCTGAATACCGCTCGCCGTACAGGTTCTTTGGTTGCCGGTCCGATTCCGTTGCCGACTCGAATCGAAAGACTGACGGTCAACCGTTCCCCGCACGTAAACAAAAAATCGATGGAACAGTTCGAAGTCCGGACTCACAAACGCCTTATGGACATTATCAACCCGACCTCTAAAACGGTTGATGAGCTGAAGAAGCTCAATCTGCCTGCCGGTGTTGATATCTCCATCAAAATTGGTGCATAAGCGTATAAGTTCAGGACCCGATACCAATGCTCCGGAAAACCGACCGGAGTAAGTATCTGAAAGGAGAAATGATGAAAGGATTAATCGGTAAGAAATTAGGGATGACTCAGGTATACAACGAAAAAGGTATCCTGATCCCGGTCACTGTTATTCAGGCAGGACCCTGTGTTGTTGTCGATGTCAAGACTGCCGAGAAAGACGGCTATTCTGCATTGCAGCTCGGCTTCGGTCAGCGCAAGGCCAAGAATGTGTCGAAACCCGTTATGGGTCACTTCAAGCGTGGCGGCGTAGACAGCAATCCACCAGCTATCGTTCGTGAAGTCAGACTCACTGAAGACTCGAAGACCGAACTTGGCAGCGAAGTCAAGGCGGACATCTTCGACGGGGTTGAGTATCTCGACGTTACTGGTGTTGTTAAAGGCCGCGGTTTCCAGGGTGTAGTAAAGCGCTGGAACTTTGCCGGTGGTCGTTACAGCCATGGCGGCGGTTGGAAGAGAAAGCCTGGTTCAGTCGGTTGCCGTGAATGGCCCGCTCACGTTATCAAGGGCAAGAAAATGCCGGGACATATGGGTAATGTCCAGCGCACCATCCAGAATCTGAAGCTGGTACAAGTCCGTGCTGAAGACAATCTGTTGTTTGTCAAGGGTGCGATCCCCGGTCCGACCGGCGGTGTTGTTCTGGTTAAAAGCGCCAGAAAAAAAGGCAACTGAGCAATAATATATACAGGTAGGTGAATAAGATGCCAAAGAAATTAAATATACTTGACTGCAAGGGTGTCGTTGTTGGCGAATACGCCATTGAAGACAATTGCCTTGAGTTCGAGAAAGGCGCCCAGGCGGTTCACGATGTGATTGTCGCCTTCTTGGCGGAACAGCGTGCGGGTACTGCCTGCACCAAGACTCGTGCTGAACGCAGCGGCGGTGGTGCAAAACCGTGGAGACAGAAGGGATTGGGCCGTGCCCGTAGCGGCAGTAACCGTAATCCGATCTGGCGTAAGGGTGGTATCATCTTCGGGCCAAAACCCCGCAGCTATGAAAAACATGTTAACAAGAAGGTTCGCGCTTTGGCGGTCAAACGTGCCTTCACTGACAAGCTGTGCGAAGATTCCGTCATGGTATTGAACTCTTTCGAGATTGCCGATGCCAAGACCAAGAGCGCCAAGGCAGTATTCAACAATCTTAAGATTGAAAAGACTGCGTTGCTGGTTGTCAACGACTATGAAATGAACATGGATCTGGCCACCAGAAATCTCTCGAATGTACTGGTTCTCAAAGCTGACAGTATCAATGTTTATCTGATGTTGTACTTTGATAAAATTATTTTCACCCAGGAAGCGTTGGATACTTTTGTCCAGCGTCTGGCATAAGGAGCCATGTCAATGAGAACTCCATATGATGTTATTAAGAATGTAATGGTTACTGAAAAGACCGCGGTTCTTGCCGTTGCGAAGAAATATGTTTTCTGCGTAGCCGGCGATGCGGAAAAGATTGAAATCGGCAAGGCGGTAGAAGCTCTTTTCCCGAATGCCAAGGTCAAGACGGTTAACGTCATGAACTACATGGGTAAGAAGAAGCGTGCTGGCCGGACCAACAAAATGGGCCGCAAGCCTGATTGGAAAAAGGCGATAGTTACCCTTTCCGAAGGTTCTATCGACGTATTTTAACTGTAAAAGCAAGGTTGAATAAATATGGGTATCAAAAGCTATAGACCGACGACTGAATGCAGGCGTAATATGACGGTCTCGGATTTTGCAGAAATTACAAAATCCGCACCCGAGAAAAGTCTTGTCGTAGGCAAGAGATCGACCGGCGGACGTAACAACTATGGCCGTATCACCACGCGTTTTCGCGGAGGCGGCAATAAGCGTCTGTATCGTATTGTAGACTTCAAGCGCAACAAGGAAAATATTCCGGCCACGGTCAAGGCAATCGAATATGACCCGAACCGTACGGCGAATATTGCCCTGATCGTCTATGCTGACGGGGTTAAGTCTTATATTCTCGCACCGGTCGGCCTTAAAACCGGCGATGTTGTCATGAGTGGCAGCAAGTCTGAGATCAAGCCGGGCAACACGCTCAAGATCAAAGATATTCCGGTTGGTGTGAATATTCACAATGTGGAGCTTACTCCGGGATGCGGTGGTAAGATGGTTCGTTCCGCTGGTTTGACGGCGACCCTTCGCGCTAAAGACGGCATCTATGCTCAGGTAAAGCTGCCGAGTGGTGAAGTGCGTATGGTGCACACTGAATGCCGTGCGACTATCGGCCAGATCGGCAACACCGACCACATGAATGTCAAGCTGGGTAAAGCCGGTAAGAAACGTTATATGGGCAAGCGTCCGCACAACCGTGGTGTTGTCATGAATCCGGTTGACCATCCGATGGGTGGGGGCGAAGGTCGCACCAGCGGCGGCGGCCATCCGGTATCACCCTGGGGCCAGCTGGCTAAGGGTTATAAGACCAGAAATCCGCGTAAGACTTCTAAGAACTTCATTGTTGAACGGAGGAAGAAATAATGGCTAGATCGATTAAGAAAGGGCCGTTTGTCGACGAGCATCTTCTGGAGAAAGTCGATAGAATGAACGAGAGCGGCCAGAAAAAGGCGATCAAGACCTGGTCTCGCCGTTCCATGATTATTCCCGACTTTGTCGGACATACTTTCAATGTCCATAATGGCAAGTCCTTCCAGACTGTTTTCGTAACAGAAAACATGGTTGGTCACAAGTTGGGCGAATTTTCGCTGACCCGTGTGTTCAAGACTCACGGGGTTGTTTCCGGTAAATAATTATTTATCAGATACAGCGATGATAGAGGCACCTTCGGTAACGGAGGTGCTTTTTTTTTGACCTTATTGATCCGGAAAAAATCCTTTCTGGAGTTTATTTCTTGGGATAAATTATTTTGTCGGCAAATGAGTAGTTTACAATCGCATTTGCTGTTCTATAATATTATTATGTAATTACATCGCATAGGGATAATATATAAAATAAAACTGCCGATACATGTATGTTTGAGAAGTTGAAGATATAAATAGAACCCGTAACGAGTTGTAAAATAATGTTTTATCTAATCTCAGAGGCCTTGCTGGGTACGGACGGACGCCCCAATGAATCAATCTTGCGGACGCTGTATTCTATTATTACTTCTTTTCTTCACTTTGAACCCAATTTATTTGATTATGTTCTTTATACACTATGCCTGATCGGCTTTTGCTGCTGGCTTGCGCATATGTATGTTTCCCGGCGGAAGTCCAGTGTATTGTTAGCCGATGTTGCGGTTCAGGGCCATTATCGCGAAATATTCAATTCTGTCAATGAAGCCATCTTAATCCTTGATGCGGAGACAGGTGCAGTCCTTGACGTCAATCAGGCAGTTTTCAACCTTTTTGGTTATACCCGCGATGAGATCCTAAGCGGAGGGCTCAGAGTACTTCTTACCCATGAGCAACCATACGATTTTAAATCCGCCCTGGCGTTGATACACGAGGCGTCAAGGAGCGGCGCCCTGGGGCGGGAGTGGAGTGGTCTGCGAAAAGACGGATCCAGATTCTGGAATGATGTGTCATTGCGTCCCGTCAGGATTATGGATCAGGATTGTGTCATTATTATTGCTCGTGATGTGACAGAGAGGCATAAGACATATGCGGAGATGTCCCGGCTCAGCGGGATAATTGAGAATACCAATGACGTGGTGGTTACCTTTTCTTCCGATCTGAAACTCACCTATGTCAATCCTGCGGGTAAAAAGGTTCTCGGTTGGCAGGATGAACGCAAATTATCTTCAATTTCTTTTCGAGAACTCCACCCTGATGTGGCTCGTAATACCATAGAGTTTGGCCTTTCCCGAGCCGCGTTTGGTGGCCTCTGGCAGGGGGAAACTTTCATCCGTGATTCTTCCGGTCGAACTATTCCTGTTTCCGAGGTTATTATTGCCCATCGTGATAGTGTTGGGGCGATTTCATATTATTCGTCTATTATCCGGGATCTGCGACAACAGAAAAAGGCGGAAGAGATTATTCGGGCTAGACTGCAATTCCTGACCCAACCGGAGGCTGTCCCTGGAGAGCTTAACCTGGCTGCCATTTTCGACATGGAGCGTGTTCAAGCGATCCAAGACGCGTTTGCCAAGGCGACCGGAACCGGTTCGATTATTACTGCTCCGGATGGGAAGCCTCTTACCCGACCGAGTAATTTTTCGCCTCTTTGCTCCAGGATGCGTTCTCTACCAGAGAGCCAGCAGCTGTGCATCCGCTCTGGATCTAGAATGCCATTGAATGTTAGTGATGGGCCTTTCATCAATCGTTGCCAGTGTTTGGGATTCTGGGATGGCGGTACCAAAATCATGTTAAACGGCAAACACGTTGCCAACTGGTTAATCGGACAGGTACGGGACAGTACGCTTTCAGTCGAAGAAATGCTTGCCGGTGCGGAAATTCTGGGGCTTGACCGAGAGACCTTCAGTCGGGAATTGGAGAAGGTTCCGGCAATGTCTCGTGAACAGTTTGAGGTTATTTGCAGTTCTCTGCACCTGCTCGCAGGACAACTATCCCGTTTGGTCCTGCAAAATGTTCAACAGGCTAGAATCCTTCATGAACGCAACCTTGCAGAAAAGGCGTTGCGTGACAACAAGGAATATTTGCGCAGTACTCTCGATTCGATCGGCGAAGGGGTTATCAGCACAGACCTTTCCGGTAACATCGTCACAATGAACCGTACTGCAGAAGAGCTTACCGGGAACCGCGAAAAAGACGTAGCTAATAAGCCGATTAACGATATTGTGGTCCTTTTTGACGAAAACCAGGTCCGCAACGACAGCATTGATCTGTTGGAGACCATAACCGATACAACAGCTTTTCTCTCTCCGATCAAACATTTTACTTTTCACCACCATGATGGTGTTGACAGAAGTATTGTCTATTTCCGGGCTCCGATTCAGGATGCCGATGGTGAGATAGTCGGTCATGTCTTTGTCTTTCGGGATATTACAAAAGAACATCAACTCGAAGACCAGCTCCGGCAGAGCCAGAAGATGGAGGCGGTTGGTAAACTGGCTGGAGGCATAGCCCATGAGTTCAATAACCTGTTGCAGGTCATTCTCGGATATGGCGAAATGATAGTTGCCCATCTCGAAGAGCCAAAACATAAGAACATGCTCCAGCAGGTTCTGACCGCCGGTAATTCGGCCAAAAAACTTGTTCGCCAGCTGTTGGCTTTTTCCCGCAGCGGTTTTGAGCCTGAGAAAAGCATTACGGATCTGAATTGTGTTCTGGTTGATTTCAAGAAGATGATTACGCGTCTTCTTGGCGAACACATCACGCTAAAACTTACAACCGCCGACAAGGCGATGTATGCCTATGTGGATCCGGCGCAAATCGAACAGGTCCTGATGAATCTCTGTCTTAATGCCCGTGATGCCATGCCTGATGGCGGAGAGATGAGTATTTCCATCTATGAATATATTTATGATGGTCGTTCTGAGCCGCTGCCGGAAATTGCGGCGGGGCATTATGTCTGTTGCGAGGTGAGTGACAGCGGTACCGGGATTCCTGTTGCGCTTCAGAAACGGATTTTTGAGCCGTTTTTCACGACAAAATCAGTCGGGCAGGGAACAGGTCTCGGTTTAGCCACCTCATATGGTATTATTCGTAAACACGATGGTATCATGACTTTTAACAGTCGAGTCAGCATGGGAACGACATTTCGTATTCTACTTCCTGGTATTGATGATAAGCACGCCTTTGAGCCGGGTGAGTTTACCGGGGAAGATACCACTAACTTAATTCCTCTCCCATTAGAAAAAATCAGCCGCGTTATCCTTTTGGTTGAAGACGAGCAGACGGTCAGAAATCTCGGGGTGACAATTCTTGAGGAGGCCGGTTACAGTGTTATAACTGCGGCTGACGGACAAGAGGGCATTGATGTGTATATGCGTAATGCCGGAAAGATAGATCTAGCTTTGCTCGATCTGGTCCTTCCTCGTAAATCCGGACGAGAAGTCGCGGAATTTATCCATAAACAGGATCCATTGTTACCCATAATCTTCTGCAGCGGCTACAACGATGATTATATCAAGGCGGAAACGATAACAGAGTCTTTGATTCACAAGCCATACGAGGCTCATACTTTGTTGCAGCGGATAGATGCGGCTCTTTCTCTCCAGGCTACTATAACCGATTGATTTTATTTACAATTGCATGCCATCAGAGATTACCAGATACATCAGGCCGGCATCCTGGTAATAGACGATTATCGGGAAAACGCCTTGTAATCGGCTCCCTTTATTTATGGATAAAACGGGGTGGTTTGCAGTTTCTCCGTGAGATGTTTTATTCAATACAAATTTCCCGCTGTAAACACTGGATAAAGGCTCCCATTTGGTAAAGCCGTGAAGTGAAAGTGTTTCTTTGATGCTTTTATATTCCTCTGGAGAGATTTTGATGGTAAAGGCTTCTGCATTGGGAATTTTTTTCGCTTTGTTCCATAACCCGGAGTCCAGCGGGAATATGTTCCCGTAGTTATATTTGCCGCAGCCGCCTATGCTTATTATTATTACAATGAGAATGGCAACGGCCGGTTTCACTATGCAGTTTTCGAAGAACGATGTCATGAATGAGGTGCGCTCAATGGTTATTGCCGCAATCATGAGAACGATATGAATGTATTCTACCGGCATTGTTGCGCATGATAATTTAAGGGTGCTATGGCACGGCTGGACTAGGATAATGCAATAATCCAGCCTCTGTCGCTCCGTTATAAAATTATATTAAATACCATTAAAAGACCACTAAATGCTATTCATAACGGGGAACGTCTTCGTCCTTATTTTCCGGATCGTCCGGGGAGTCGGGAAGCGGAGCTTCAGGCGGTTGACCTCCAGAGGTATTTTCAAGTTCGGCAGAAGTATCGATAGCCTGCAGTGCGTCAGAAGTTTGCCCCGGAAGCTGAATCCTTTCCGGTTTTTCGTCAGGAACCAGCTCGAAGAAAGGGGTGTCGCCGGACATTCCCGGCTCAAAATCGTCGTCCTCAAAGCTTAAGTCTGGGAATTGCAGTTCGCCATTTTCTTCGGCTGGGGCCTCATCGGATGGACCGGTACTGCGGCCGACAAAATAGAAGCCATTGGACTGGTTGCCGTTCATCGTGGGGTGAACCACGGTCTCGAAGCGGAGCTCCTCAAAACCGGCAAAAAGTTGTCTGACATAAGCCGGGTCATGATGGCGAAGAGTGGCGCCTTCCTCAATCTCAAACAGCCCGTAGCGGCCGAACCTGGCTTCCCCCTGGCGGTAGCGTTCGATATTGCGCTGATCGTCATTGAGGAGGAAGTCGCCGACATAAATGATGCCGCCGGGTTTGAGGACGCGGCGGATTTGTTTGACTAAAACGGCCTGGTCTTTGTCTGAAATGATACTGGTCAGGACGGCCAGGAGGATGACACAGTCGAAAGTGGCATCGGCAAAGGGAATGATAAGTCCGGGGTTGATGGTCAGATGTGCGGATGGAACGTAACTTTTAGCCTGGGCAACCATTTTTGCGGAGATGTCGCACCCGTGAAGTTTCGGGAAACCGGCCTCGGCCAATTCGGCAAGGGTCCGGCCGTAACCGCAGCCGAAGTCGAGAATTTCGGCGTCACGTTTGACAAAGGAAAACAACAGGTCCTGGCGCAGGCTGATAGTGAATTTCTTCTTCCCGGCGATACTGTCCCAATATTTTTTGTGTTCTTCCTGATTCATTTTTCAATAATCCCATGACTTCTTACGCGGTATACTTGACGTTTCTAAGCCGATATCGGTATATGGCCGCAATCCATTTTCAAAAAAAATACTGCTTTGGGTTATAAAACTTATAATATCGTTATATAGTATCATACTATTGCCAAGTTAAAAGGAGCGGCTTTTTAAAATCATGGAAATTCGTACGAAATTTTTTCTGGCCTGGCGTTATTTCAAGCCCCGGCGCAATGCGGTATCGCTGATTACGCTTATTTCACTGGTCGGGGTGGCTTTAGGGGTCGCGGTTCTGATTGTGGTTCTGGCAGTAATGACCGGATTTACTGACCTGATGAAAGAGAAACTGCTGGAGACGTCGTCGCATCTTCAGATATACGATTACAATAATGACTGTATCCGTGATCCCGACAAAGTGGTGGCCGCGGTGGAAAAAGCCGGAGGTGAGGCGGTGCCGGTGACACTCCGTCCGGTTCTGGTACAGAGCGGTGATCGGTTTGTGCCTAAGAACATTCTAGGGATTGACCCCGCGCAGAAGATGGAACGTTTTCCGCTTAAGGACAACCTCCGTTACGGCGAGTTGCGGCTGGACAAGAATGATGCAATTATCGGCAATGTCATTGCCGGCCAACTGGCGGTCAGTGTGGGCAGTAAGTTGCTGCTGCACTCTCCGGCGAGGCTGGCGAAGATGGTAAACGTCAAAAAGAATGGCGGCTTCGACGTGAAAAAGGATACCAATGACGTTTACCTGCCGGACGAATTCACGGTTACCGGAATTTATTCCTTCGGCAAATATGATTTTGACAGCAATGTGATCTTCGTCAACCGGGAAGATGCCAATGAGTTGTTTGAAATGCCGTGGGGTAGTGCATCGGCGGTGTACGCCTGGACTCCAGATCCGTTTGCGCTGGACGATATCGTTGA
The DNA here is from genome assembly GCA_003246475.1 of Lentisphaerota bacterium. Taxonomy (GTDB): domain Bacteria; phylum Verrucomicrobiota; class Lentisphaeria; order Victivallales; family SZUA-371; genus SZUA-371. The sequence continues at coordinate 321 of QKAL01000162.1, read as the reverse complement.
GAAACTGGCCAAGGAATTACAGGGGATGAAGATCTACACGTGGCAGGAGATCAATCGTAATTTGTTGGGCGTGTTGCAGATGGAAAAGAATATGATGTTTTTTTTGCTGATTTTTATTGTGCTGGTGGCGGCGTTTTCCATCACCAACACTCTGATTACAGTGGTGGTGCAGAAGACGCGTGAGATTGGCTTGCTGCGGGCCTTGGGCGCGTCTTCCGGAACGATCATGAGCGTGTTTATTTTGCAGGGGTTCTTTGTCGGGGTAATCGGCTCCGGGTTAGGTATGACGCTGGGGGGGCTGGGGGTGTATTATCGAAATGA
>QKAL01000023.1 GCA_003246475.1 Lentisphaerota bacterium | reverse complement strand
ATTATAATATTGAAAAAATGTGTCATCAATGGTATAATAATGCTATTGTTTGTACTAAAATGATATTGATGGTGTGATGTATGAATAACTGGTTGGATAGAATATCACCTTGCATAAGGGTCGTTGGTAATGAGGCGGCATCGGGCGGGTGGCTTGAAGCTATGCGCGTGATCTACGAACATGAACTGGTACTCTTTCGAGGCTCGGACTTTGAAACCGGCATTATTGACTCCGGAGTGATAACTACGATTCCATGTCCGGCTGAGTCATTTATTATTGTTCCACCCGGTACGCGGCATATTTCAAGGGAATGTTCCGGACGGGGAGGGCATCGCCATTGGATTCACTTCGATTGGATTTTCGCTGGTGACAATTCGCAGACTCCGCTGATCACCTACTGCCCGGCAAAACCTCAGGAGGAGTATCTGCGTCCCGCACCCGACTGGATACCGGACGGTATATTGCACGGCCCTGTCCGTGACATGATGAAAGTGGATGATCTACTGATGAGGATTGACAACCGCTGGAACCGTGGAACGCCCAGAGAACGCCTGATGGCACGGAGCCTGTTGCTTGAATTACTATTGGAATTGCTTTCCGACGATCAGGACGATATCCAACCGGCACAAGAAGATACCGCGTATCGTATCGCCTCCCGGGCAAGACGTGAACTCAACCGTTTTGCCAGGATTCCGTTGCGCGACGCGCCATCAGTTCAGGAGCTGCTGAGTCAGAGTGGTATTACTTACGCCCATCAATGCCGGATTTTTAAATCTCACTATGGTATTACTCCCATGCAGTATGTTAATGAGTTGCGGATGAGTGAAATAAAAAATCTGCTGCGTGACACCGATGTTCCGGTATCGGCTATTGCCGAAATGACCGGTTATGATAACCTCGGATATTTTTCCCGGTCATTTCGCAAGCACACCGGTATGACTCCTCGTGAGTACCGGAACTCGTGAGTATTGTCTTTGGGCTAAGACAATACCGGAACGCATGTATGCCGCTGAAGTAGTTCGACATAGTATGCCTTCTCTTCTGGCGATATATATTTTCCGGTATAAGGCGGAGTTCGATCTAGTTTCAGATATTTCTCTTCTCCGAGAGGATGGTAGCATTCTAGATTAATTGAACAGACGTTATGACAGTGGTTTGCCGTTTCCGCAATCAGACGCAGATCGTCTATTGAATCATTCGATCCCGGAACAATCGGGCAACGCAGGTGGATTCGCGCACCAAGTTTATCCAGTTTGAATAGATTTTGCAGGATAAGTTTGTTATCGACGCCAGTCAGTTTTCGATGTTTTTCGGCATCAATGGCTTTTAAATCATATAGGAAGTCATCGACCAGCGGCAAGATTTCCTCAAAGAGTTTCCAGTCCGCCAGTCCGCTGGTATCCAGCGCGGTGGAAATCCCGTTTGCACGGGCAATTTCCATAAGCCGTTTCATTACGGCAAACTGCGCCATTGGTTCTCCGCCGGATACGGTCAGTCCGCCATGTTCGCCGTAAAACGGTTTATCGGCGATCACTTCTGCCATGATCTCTTCCGGAGTCTTCTTATATCCTATCTGTTCAAGCGCACCGGCAAAACAGCTGTCCGCACATTTTCCGCAGCGAGAACACTTACTGCGGTCAAAAACATGGATGCCGTTTTCCTGATAATTGCACTCGGGACATATTGCGGAGCATGCGCCGCAGCCGATACATTTTGAAGGGTCAAAAAAAATTTCAGTGGCAAAATCCTGTGATTCCGGATTATGGCACCAGCGGCAGCGCAGCGGACAGCCCTTGAGGAACACAACGCTCCTTGTTCCGGGGCCGTCCGAGACCGAAAACCGTTTTACGTCAAAGTACATTTGTTTCCTCGATCAGACCGCTTCTTTTATGATGCGGTCAACCACCAGTTGACGGAAATCACTTGAGAGAGATGTAAAATACGCACTGAAACCAGTCACGCGTACTACCAGGTCCGGATAAAGCTCCGGCTGTTCGTGCGCTTTCAGTATGGTATCGCCATCAATTACATTGATATTGACCAGAGTTCCTCCCAGATCGAAATGACCTTCCAGCAGATTCATGATCGCATCAACAGCTTGCGGGGAACGGGTTAAACCGATATCCACTTCCAACTGCCATGGGGCCGTGTTACCATACCCCGGTTGAATGGCGGCAACAGCACGCGCCGCAGCCGATAATGCCCCGTCTTTACGGAATCCCGGATTGGGATTCGCGCCGTGGGAGATCGGTTTTCCGGCATGGCGTCCATTGGGCGTTGCTCCGACAGTTTTTCCGAAACGGACCGTGTCGGCCCAGCTGAACCAGCCTGGAATTACCAGGTGCCCTGCCGGGGTACATTTTCCGGCAATCAGGCTAACCAGGATTTCAGTCAGGCGTTTTGCCCATTTGTCGCCGAGGGAATTACCGCTTCCGTAACGTTCAGAAGAATTCAGCATCATTCGTACTGCTTCTCCATCGGTTCCGGCAAAATCAGATTCCATAACCGTGGCAAGCGCTGCCCATGAGATACGTTTTTCCTGAACGATTCTCTGCTCAATCGCTGCGAAACTGTCCGCTGTGGTTCCAAGTCCGGCTCCGTCTATAGCCAGGTTGTAAAACTCGGCTCCGCCGTGGGATACATCCAGACCTTTTTCGATGGGGCCATGAGACAACAGGTTCAACAACAGTTCCGGTTCGTTCATATACTGGTGTTCCAGATGGAAGTCCATTCCTTCCATCGCGGTCCGTACCGCGACTTTGAAATGGTCAATGAATCTCTCCTCCAATCTTTCAATTGATGGCTCGTCCTCGGAGATCATTTCACTGAAGGCGACTTCAAACACTTTTGCGAGGTTTATTTTCACCAGGTCATTCAACGTGTATTCACGTCCTGGTAAACTCATCCAGTTACATCCGGTAGCAATCCTGCTTCTGGCCATTTCGGCGGAGAAACCGTTCTTCATGAATCCTTCGACTAACGCTTTGTCCCCTGAAAAGCGGGGATATCCCAGCTTGTTTTCAAGAAGGACTTCAACTCCGCGGCGGAACAGTTCCCGGTTCATGCCGTCATGAACACGGATTGTCAAATTGCAGGAACTTTTCAGCTTGTCCGCGGCTTCCAGAATTATAAAGGTGATCTCAGAACAGACATCTTTTCCCGAGGCGTCCGGTCCACCCAGCTGATAATAATGCGGATCGTTCAGAAGCAGACACAGAATATAATATTCCGCGTCATCCTTATCGATACGTCCAACCTTAATATCGGATTCATAATAGGGACGCAACAGCTCATCCAGCTGACCGCCAGCTCCGTCGCGGTTATAGGTACGGCTTGCCATGTTGAAATGAGCGATC
>QKAL01000114.1 GCA_003246475.1 Lentisphaerota bacterium | reverse complement strand
CTATAACCTATTGACATAACCACCAAAACAATATATAATACCAACACATACTAACATGTATCAAGAGCGATTTAATTATTCGGCAATGATATTAAATAAACAAAACCATTAATTATGGAGAACGCGTTGATGAAAACTCAATCGTCAAAAAAATTTACACTTATTGAGCTCCTGGTTGTAATTGCAATTATCGCCATCCTTGCCGCCATGCTGCTGCCATCACTGAGCAAATCACGAAACTTAGCCCAACGAATCAGCTGTACCGCCAACCTTAAGCAACTCGGGCTGGCATCACTGTCTTACTGTAGTGATTCCGGCGATTATTTGCCTGGTCACAATCCCGGATGGCCTTATGGCAGTTGGGATGTCCGATGGCCGGCAGGACCCCTTCTTGATATATACAAAGATGTCAAAGTATTGCAATGTCCAAGCGTAAAAAACAGAGATGCTTTTGCAGGTATGATGAGCAAGGATGGTTATGGCAGAAATGCCACATGTGATTATGGGATGAACGCTTTCAGCGCGGGACCATATGGATCGGCAAGCTGGGGATTCATAAAGGTAAGCAATGTAAGAAAGCCGTCGGTATCTGGATACTTCCTGGAAGCGAGAGACTATTTCTGGTGCTGGGATCCTTGGGGCAACCCCTACATTCCCGAGACAGGGATGACCAGTCGTTATGGAAATACGGAATGGCGGCACGAAAATGGAATAAACATTGAATTTGTTGACGGACATGTGGAGTATCGCCGTCGTCAAGCGGAATTCGGTAGCACAATTGAAGAGCAACAATATTTCTGGCTCTGGGGTTTAACGAAATAAAGCGGGCTGTAGAAACTATGATTATAGGAAAAATATTCGGGACGGTGTTAGTCATTGCCGGAATGTCGACGATCAAGGCCGGAGAACGCCCGGTGTATTTTGAAGATTTCGAAGGGCCCAAACCACTGGGAGAGTGGGTTGGCTGGGGTGGTGATACCGGTGGAATCGGAAAGGTAAAAATCAGTTCCGGAGTTGCACATGGCGGTCGGAAGGCCGCTGCATTTCAGTATGATTTTACCGGCATTAAGCCGCAAGGAGGCGTTTATTGCCGATGTCGGGTAATGCGGACTCTGCCCGGTCAACCCTTGCGCCTGATTGTTTGGGTCTATGGAGACAACAATGGCCGGTCGTTACAATATCGAATCCAGGATGCCACCGGACGTGTCTGGCAGTCTGATCTTGGTAAGGTTGATTGGAACGGCTGGCGACGAATCGACAGCAAATTCAATCCGAAGGCCTGTGCATGGGGCGGAAAACCAGCAGCTGACGGGAATTTCGTTTATCCGTTAAGTTTCGTCGAATTTTTGATTACCGGAGACAAGCCGGGTGAATTTAAGAACAAAGGCACGATTTATATTGACGATCTGGGATTTCTGGAAACCGCCAAAGATGAACAAACTTTCTGACTGAGAGAAAAATGACACATAAATTATGGATGATGATATTCGTAGCTTTTACGTTGATCACTAGTCACGCGGGTGCCGCCACCAACAAGAAGCCATTGCAGATACAGGCAATAATGACCAGCGCATGGGGAGATTCCAACATCGGCTGCGACACAAACCCGAAACTCAAGCTGTATTTGCGTAATATAGACCGGTATTCATATAAATTCGCGTTAAACTGGCAATTGAGCGACATTGAAGGTAAAGTGCTGGACAGCGGAAAGTTCGATGTTAACTTAAAAGCCATATCACATCAAGAAATTCCATTATCCGTGACACTGCCAGGATTCGGCTGGTATCAGATTACATTGGAAATACCAGCAACAGAAAAATATTTCGAATTCAAAAAGACGATGACGCTAGCTTCGGTTCCACACGTCAAACGAAACGGCTATGACCGTAATTCCCCGTTTGGCGTGAACGGTCACAACAACTTATATTATCCTCTGTTACGTCAACTGGGAGTGTCCATGTCGCGCGTCGATGCCGACTGGCCGATGTTAGAAAAACCGGAAGGACACTGGAACTGGTATCATATTGACAATCTGATTCAGGAAAGCAAAGACAACGGTGTTTTACTGTTTGCCATAATCGGATACAATCCGGAATGGCTGAAATTTCCTGCCGGAAAGGGAACTGACCATCAGAAATTTTTAAACTATGTCCGCCAGACAGTCAACCACTTCAAAGATTCAATTTTTTATTGGGATCTCTGGAACGAACCGCAATATACGTGGACGGGAAGCAAGGAAGAGTTTGGACAACTGATGTATCAAGCCTATCAGATCATCAAAGAAATTCAACCTAACGCAACGGTTAATTTCAATGCTTTTCCGTTCGAAGGAACTATGCACGGTTATACGCTGGATAATCTTAAACCTCTGAATGGCAAACTGCCTTTTGATACGTTAGGAGTACATCCCTACAGCCGTCCGAAATCACCGGATGAAATCGACTATTTTTTTCATATGACTGAAATGAAAAAATGGATTAATGAAAACGCCCCGGATCGCGAACTATGGATCAGTGAACTGGGATGGGAAACTGCAAATGATGCACAAGGGGTCAGTGAATTGTTACAAGCGGCATATCTGGTACGTTCTTTAGTTATGGGGCTGGCCGCGGGAGCAAAAAAATATATCTGGTATCAACCTTACAGCGGGCCACAAAAGGAATGGGGCGAGGACAATTACGGTTTTCTGGATGTTGAACTGCAACCAAAACCGGCGGCCGCTGCTTATGCTTGGACATCATACCAGCTGCATGACGCAAAATATAGAGAAGAAATCAAACTCGGACGAAGTATACGTTGTTTTTCCTTTAATCTTAAGGATCATGATGTTATCTATCTCTGGGCGGTCAAAGACCCGGTAGTGCTGCAACTGCCATGTGGATTGCCGCCAGGAACAGAGTTGACCCGAATTGACGGTTCAACCATGCCGGAAGAACCACTAACATTGGTTGCCGGAGAATTGCCTGCGGTCATTTTGCTGCCGACGGCCCAGCGAGAAAAACTGGCAGAAACATTGCGTAAAGCCAAACTAAAACTCAAAGAACCGGTGGCAATAACCGGAATGATCGCGGAGAATGACCTGCTTCGCCTACGTTTTGAAAATCGTAATATCAAGCAAATGGAAGTGACCCTCGAAGTAACATTGCCAAAAGGCATGAAATTTCAGAATGAAAAACTGAATAAAAAGACTCCCGCACGGCTCAACTTCACCATTCCCGGCAGCGAAAAGGAAATTAACCTTAAGGTAAAATATCAGCATTTGCCGCTGAATGAACAAATCCGGTTAGTCGTTCAGACCGAATCCGAACGGAGCACAGCCATCTTTCCAGTTAATATTGAAGTGGCGCACTACCTGCCGCC
>QKAL01000293.1 GCA_003246475.1 Lentisphaerota bacterium | reverse complement strand
CAACCCCGCCCACGGAGCCTTTGGGTTTGTGATTCCGGAGAGGTCCAGACACTGATTATGCAGTCAAAATCATTCATCCAGCCGGATTCGTATAACAACGGGACATCACACATGATAAAGTCATGGGCCCCCGAGTTGATTTTTTCTGTTAATCTGGCCTGCACCCGAGGATGAAACACGGAATTCAACCATGCCAATTCTCTGGGGTCTGCAAAAACAATATCGGCGACAGCGGCCCGATCGATGCCCCCTTTATGATCCATGACCTTTGTTCCCCAGTGTTCCGATAAGGCGGAGACGATTTGCGGGTCATGTGATTCGTAAAGCGATCGGCAGATACCATCGGAGTTGAAAATTCCCCAACCTAAGCCGGAAAATATTTCGAGGACAGTGCTTTTCCCGCACCCGATTCCACCGGTCAATCCTGCTATCATGCGGTTATTTCCGTAATTTACTCCCTTGAAAAATTATTTGGATGCCTTATGCGACTTTATTGAACAATGCCCGGGCAAAAAACAGATTCGATGATGATAATACCAGGGATTTTTGTGAACGAAGTCGTCTCTTTTTGGAAAATCTTTTATCATATTGAAAAAGAAAGGCACTTAACTATTCTTAGTATAGAAGGATTTTTTTTAATTGCAAGTCTTTTCCTGCTTTTGTGTTGAAAAATATTTTATGGTTTAACGGTGATATATAGAATTTGACTTAATTGCGATGAGCCAATGACGATGAATCTCTTGGGGATTGATTTTGTCGAAAGATGGCGAAATTTAGAGCAAATGTTTGATTGTCAAATGGTTGTATGGGGTTTTGATAAATAATTTGATATAATTAAGTTACTGAAACCTTGAATAGTCATGATCGTGTCATATATTAGGACGGAAAATGACAGTGAATCGCATATGAGAGGGGTATGAATGATGAAAACGTCAATGCAGAAGAGTGGAAGGAGAGGCCATGAATCACGATAACGTTCAACCTCAGGAAAGTACAGTATCCTTCTATAAGAAATCCATCCATAAAGTCGATGGCGCTATTGTGTCCATGGGGCGCGACCATTCCAATCGTTTCATTATGGTGCTGTCTGCCAAGGAGACCGGGATTATTGCTGAATTTTCCGGCGAGCAGATCGGTGATACCGGCATCTATGCCCGCAAATGCCCCCTCAATCATCATAATGCTGAAATTTTACGCAAATATTTCCCTTGGACCGCTCCGGTTTCGGTCCGTAATCGTGTTACCACTATCGGTTGCGGCGATCGTCTGGGCTTTGCCACTCTGGGGCATATCGCCGCCGCCCGTGAATATGCGTTAACCCCTGTCCTGGCGCAGCAGACGATTCGTGAACTGCAGCAGACCGGAAGAACCTTTAACGACGTGGTCGATGATGTTTCATTCCATGTTTTCGAGGCCGGATTCAAAGCTGGTTTCGGTGCCAATGCCGACCATTTGAAGTCGATGAATGATATCGATACCGCGGCGGCTGCCGGTATTACCATGTTTACCATCGACCTGGTGGAAAAGATGGATCAGGATGCCGTAAATTGGGATATTGCCACACTCGACCAGAATTATGCCCAACTCGACGCTGCGGAGCGTACCCGGCTGGAAACAAAATATCTCGGTCGTGAATTTGCCGTTGGTGACAAGGTCTTCAAGTGCGAACCGGAGATGTTGAAGCGTTGTGCGATGATTTATGGTAAAGGTCTGGATTTTGCCGCCGCCGCCTATGACCGCCTGAAGCAAAGATGTTCTTATGACTTTGATTTTGAAGTGGCAGTGGATGAGGCATCCTTTTCAACTTTGCCCTGTCATCATCTTTTTATAGCGCATGAGCTTAAGGAACGTCAGGTGGAGATGACCTCTTTCGGACCGCGCTTCATCGGTGATTTCCAGAAAGGCATTGACTACATCGGTGATGTTGCCGAATTTGAACGGCAGTTTACCGAGCACGTCGCCATTGCCAAGATGTTCGGATATAAGGTGTCCATCCATTCCGGCAGTGATAAATTTGCGCTTTATCCGGCCATCGGGCGCATCTCCGACGGCCATTTGCATATCAAGACCTCCGGTACCAGCTGGCTGGAGGCTATCCGTGTTATTGCTTTCCATGATCCAGTGCTTTACCGGGTCATCCATAAGGCGGCGCAAGAAGGGTATCCGGAAATGAGCAAGGTGTATCATACTACCGCCGATATATCCAATATCAGAAATGTTGACGAACTTTATGATGACCAGTTGCCCAAGCTGCTGGATCTTCCGGAAGCCCGTCAGATGCTCCATATCACTTTCGGCGTTATTCTCAATAATAAATTCATCCGTCCGTTGTTCTTTGCGGCGCTGCATAAGTACGAACATGAATATATAGAGAATCTTAAAAACCGTTTTGAAAAACATATCCAGCTTTTGGGTATTTCCTCCAAGCTTTCGCCGCAGTAGATGTGATTGGGTCTTCTTAATTTTATCGAAAAAATGCCGCATCACATGTTTGATGCGGTTTTTTTGTTTATCCTATCTTGTTTTTGAAGACGACTTATGTTAAAATCTAAATAAATTATTTTATAACACAGTTGCAGGCTATGGGCATGTGGGATTTTCTCAATAAATATCTAGCTAAGAAAAGTAAGTGCAATAATAATGTTCCCGCCGCGGTAAAAGCCGCAGAACTTAAAAAGCGTCCGGAAGACATAACCTCTTTGTCCGAACTGGAAGAGATGCTCGCCGTCGAATCCGATGAGCGGGCAGTATTTTACCTGCGTCGGCGTTACAACCGTCTTTGCATGGAGCAGATATTGAACTCTTCGGTTCAAGCGGAGTGCTGTTCGTTGCTGGATAAGATCGATTCGGAGGAAGTTCACGGTTCGATCGCGGCAAAATGCCGTTTGCCGGAAATTGCAGTGGCGGCGGCGAAAAAAATCGGCAATGTGGAGATAATTGCCAAAACTTTGCGTCTTACCGAAGATAAGCACGTTGCCGCTGCTCTGCTTGAAAAGGACATTCCGCACGAGACGCTTATGAAGCTGACCGGGGCGGTTCAGAATAGCAATATCCGCAAGCTGGTCAAAGCCCGTTATGAACAGTTGCAGGCACAGGCCGTGGAGGAACGGTTGCCCGAAAACGAGCCGGAACACTCCATCAGCCGCTGGAAGACTCAGATTGATGCGTTGGAAGCACTTTGTGTTGAAACGGAACAATCTGTTATTGATGATTTGGAGAAAGCACGTGCGGTATTGGATGAACTCCACCAACGCTGGTTGGCGGTTGAGCCGATTCCCACCCGTTTTATGGAGATCCTCGAAAAGCGTTTTAAGAAGGCCGGCGAGTCATTAATGGAAAACGCGAAGCGGCAGGAAGAAGATAACCGCCGCCGTACTGAGCATCTTCTGGCCATGGAGGAACTTTGCCGTAAAGCGGAAGCTCTTGCCTCCGCCGAATATCATGAGGGTACCGGCCTGGAATTTGATGCTTTGCGGGATCGCTGGAACAGTTTTGCTGATCTGCTGGTTATCCGTGGCCCGCTGGAAGAGCGCTTTAAACATGCCTCCGCTGTGGTTGATTCAAGGCGCGAAGAATTACAGCAACAGATAAATGAACTCCTGGCGGAGCTCGATGGTTTTAAAAATGAGATCGATAAGATTATTGCAGAGGCCAGTTTCAAAGAATCGGCAGAGCGCGTCCGGGCAATCCGGGATTTAATCAATACCGATATCAGGTTCAACCGACGTTTTTGTCGTGAAAAGGTTAACGAGTTGCGTGCACTTTGCCACAAGTTCTTCGTTAAACTTAAGGATATGTATGAGGCGGCCGAATATGAACGCTGCACCAATGCCTTGAAGAAGGAGGATTTGTGCCGGGAGGCGGAAGCTTTGCTGGAGAACAATGATTTTTATCATGTTTCCAAGGAGCTTAAACGCCTGCATGCCGCCTGGCGTGATCTGGGACGTGCCCATAGAGAAGAAGAAGATCAGCTCTGGGCGCGTTTTAAAACTCTTTGTGACCAGCTGCATCAGCGCTGTACGGAATTTTTTGACCAGCTCACGGCAGAGCGCCAGTCTATTATTGAGCGGAAGAAGGAGATGGTGGCCGAAGCTGTGGCGATCAGCGCCGATCCGGGTGACTGGCATGTTTCCGCCGAGAGACTCAAGGAGATCCAGAGACAGTGGAAAGAGGTCGGATTCGGTCCCAGAGAAGAGGAACAGCAGCTTTATGCCCAGCTGCGCGAGGCCTGTGACAGCTTCTTCAATCAGCGTAAACAGCATTATGAAGAAATGTCGATGCAGTGGCAGGAGCACGAAAAACAGAAACAGGTGATCATTGATGAGGTGGCCGCTTTCTACGGGATGAATTTTAAAAATGCCGTCAACCGCCTCAAGGAATTACGCGTCATCTGGCGTGATTGCGGGCGAGTCAGCCAGGAAAAAGAACATGAACTTTATGCGAAATTCAATGCCGCTGTCGATGCCTATTTCGCTTCGGTCGATGCGGCTCGCGAAGATAACCTTAAGCTGAAACTTCAGCTCTGCGAAAAGGCCGAGCAGATGTTGGCGGCTCTGAATGACAATATCAATTTCAACGAGATGAATGCGGCAGTGGAAGCCTTGATGACTGAATGGAAAAACGTCGGTCCCGCGCCTCGAGAGATGGAAAGCGAGCTTTGGCAGCGTTTCGACGCCCCGATCAAAACGTTCTATGATCGCCGCAAGGAGAAATTCCATCAGCTCGAAGAGCAGCGCACTGAAAATATGAAGATCAAGATGCAGTTGATCGAGGATGTGGAAAACATCGTCAAAAATACAGAAAACTGGAACGATGACGCCGCAAGGATTAAGGAATTACAGTTCCGTTGGAAAGAGACCGGATCAACGTTCCATGACAAAGAGCAGGAACTTTGGGTGGTATTTCATGGCTTGTGTGACGATTTTTTCAACCGCCGCAAGGACTTTTTTGAGCAACGCCATGCGCAACAAGAAGAGAACATGAAACGTAAACTGGCTTTGTGCGTGGAGATGGAGAAAATCGCCGGTATCGGAGCTCCGGAGGATCTTCAGCTCAGCCATGTTTCTCTGGCGGATGAACTGGCGTGTGCGTTGAAAAGCGGCGGAGTCGCCGACCTCAACCATCAGCAGACTGTCGATGCCGCCAACAAGCTTTGTGACGAATGGCGTGAGTGCGGTTATTGCGGTAAAAATGAAGAGGCGCTGTATTTCCGTTTCAAACGTGCCCATGACGTCTTTTTTAAGCCCCGCCATCATGGATAAAAATTTATCCGGCCACCAGCATCGCCACGCCGGTCGCGGCCATTAAGGCTCCGGCGGTTTCCGGCCCGTTGATTTTTTCTTTGTACAGCCACCATGTCGCCGGTATCATCAGTACAGGCGGCAGCGCGAAAATAGTGGCGACGATCCCGGCAGGGGCATGGCCCAACGCATAGAGTGAAAGAACCATCCCCAGATATGTGCCTACCAGCGAACCGGTGATAATCTGTTTGCTTGGCTTCGGCTGTGTCCAGATGCGGAATACCTCTCCGGTTTCCCGGCGCAAAAGCAGAATCACGGCGAATCCGGCAATCGCCGCCAGTAACCGGATCTGAGTGCCGCCAATACTGTCGGAATACTGCATCCCCTGTTTGGTGAGCAGATAGCCAGTTCCCTGAAAAACGGAAGCCAGGGTTGCCGCCATTATTCCTTTGTTGCGTTCGCGGATTCGATGCGTTGTCTCTCCCGGTACAGTCGGTTTGCCGGCAGTGGCGATGACAATCCCCAGCAAGGTGATGATTATCCCGGTTGTTCCGGTAGCGGAAATGACTTCGCCCAGGAAAAAGAGTCCGCCCAGTGCGGCAAAGACCGGAGCAAGTGAAAATATTACCATTGCAGTTCGACCGCCGGTCAGCCGGAAGGATTCGAACAGCAGATAGTCGCAGATAACAAACCCCAGCCAGGAGGAGGCCGTCAGCCACAGCCAGCCGGATAACGGTATGTCCAGCGGTAAACCGTGACCGCGGAGTATCCAGGCGGTCGGAATCAAAAATAGCAGTGCGATAAAGACCTTGGCAAAATTGATGACGGCATTGGGCGTCCGGTGTATTGTATTCTGGAAGATCACCGCCGCGGTAGTCCAGCATACGGCGGTTGCCATCGCCGCCGTTATTCCGCCCAAAGAATTCAGCTCACCGTTCATTTTTATCATTCGGGGTACAGATTTTTTTATTGATATATTAATGTACTGCCGAATGATAAAAAAAGCCAGTCATAAAAACAGCGAATGGGAGGAACTTAAACCGGGCGGAAAATCGCCGACCCACGGATGAAGTCAATCTGCGACAGGCGCAAATAGATAAAATCTCCGGTCTTATATATCTTATGGCCGCGCGTTGCGGTCAGTTTCCCTTCAAAACGGTTATAATGAAAATCCCCGGCCAGCGATTCAATGGGAACGAAACCGTATATGCCCAGATCATTGATGTCCACCATCATTCCGGCGGAGGAAATCTTGGCGATCATACCTTCGTGGAACATCTCCTGCCCGGCGTTTTCATCCAGCATCTGCTGCAGATAACGCAGCTTCATCCGGTCGTTGGCTGAATACCAGGCCTCATCGTTGTTGCATTCCTTTTCCGTACATGAAGCGGCAAGCATTTCAAACTGTTTTTTTGAACGCAGTTTGGTATTGGTATCGGCCGCCCAGAGCTGCTGGTGCACTGCCAGGTCGGGGTAGCGGCGGATCGGACTGGTGAAATGACAGTAGCGGTGTTTGCCCAGTCCGAAATGCAGTTCCGGTTCCCCTTTGTATATGGCGCGTGGAAGGGCACGGAGGAATGCCCCCATGATAATGGGTTTTTTCGGCCCGTCTTCAAGACCGGAGAGGAACTTGTTGATGGCGGTACGGCTGGTCAGATCGCCCGGGATGATGCCGAATGAACTGGCCATCATGCCGCAGAACTCTTCGAGTTTTTCCGGTGAAGGTTCCTGATGGGTTCGGAATGCCCCCGGGATGTTCCTGTCGATCAGTTCGGAAGCGACCAGCGAATTAGCCGCGAGCATGCATTCTTCAACCAGCTCGTCAGCTTCGCGCTGGACTTTCTTTTCCAGTCCGAGGATCTTTTCATTTTTTTCATCGCAGAGAACGCGCAGTTCAGTAGTAGCCAGTTCGAGGTATTTTTCATCGTGGTGACGGAGCCGGCGCATTTTCCGGAACACGTCGAGAAGGCGGATAAAGTTTTCGACAAAGTCCTTGTTCCAGTCTTTCGGGGCGATTCCCGAGTCGATGAACTGCTGGACCTGGGCATAGGTCAAGCGCTTGTCAACCCGGATTAGGCTGTGAAAGCGGCGCGACTTGACGATCTTGCCGGTGGCGGTGTCCACGGTTATCATCACCGTATGTGCGGGGGATACGACTCCCTCGGTCAGGCTTATCATGGCGGTCAGGGTTCTCGGCAGCATCGGCAAGGTCCGGCCGGGCAGATATGAGGTGAAGCCGCGTTCGTAGGCTTCCTTATCCCAGTCGCTGCCGCGGACGATCCAGGCGGCGACATCCGCGATATGGACTCCGAGTTCGACTTCTCCCGGTTTTTCTCCGGCCGTAAGGGAGATGGCATCGTCGAAATCTTTGGCGTCATGCGGGTCGATGGTGGCGGTGAAAATACCGGTAAGGTCGGTACGGTCGATCGGCTGGCGTTCCAGTTCTGCCGCCTCTTTGTCCTGCTGGGGGGTATAGGGTTCGGCCAAGCCGTACTCCGCCATGATGGCATCAAGATCGGTCTTGATCGAACCGGCCTTGCCGATTTTCTGGCTGATGATGCCGCGTTTAAAGCCATCCTTTTCCGTCTGGAGCAGTTTCAGCTCGACCCAGTCGCCGCGTTTGGCGCCGCATAGACTGCCGCTGACCTGAATATCTTCGTTAATACGCTTATTAAGGGGGCGCACCTTGTGTCCCGCGAGCATTTCTCCTACTACGGTTTCGCGTCCGCGTTCAACCACTTCTACGATTTTACCTGCCGGGCCGCGTTTGTCTTCTTCTTCTCCATCCCGTTGGGGCAGGAGGATCACCTTGACCTTGTCGCCGTCGAGCGCTGAGTTGAGGAATTGCGGAGGAATAAATATATCCGGACCGTCTTCGCGGGAGACGAAACCGAATCCGCTGGGAGTGGTCGTAAGTTTGCCGATGATCCTGGCGGAAGACTCTGCCGGCAACGGTATACGGGTACGCGAATGTCCTTTGGTCTTCCTTTTGGCTCGGGCCATTCCGGAAAAAACTTCACCGAGGAACTGCTTCTTTGATGTTCTTTTTTTACCCATATACTTTTGCTATTTCCTGTTTAAGGTTGTATTTTAAGTAATCCAGGCGCGCGGACGCTGAGTTACAATAGAACTTTCACTCCGCTGCTGCAAGTGGTTTTTATGAAAAAATGAGGTGTATCCGATAAAGATCGGATAATATTTAATCAGGAATTCCGATTATGAGCACTGAGAAGAAGCTTACAGTGAGCTGTTTGCGACGTAAAAAGGAAAAGAATGAAAAAATCGTCATGCTGACCGCGTATGACGCTGCTACCGCAGCGCTGGCATACCGGTGTGGTGTTGACGTGCTGCTGGTCGGTGATTCAATGGGCAATACGGTGCTGGGATATGAAAATACCATACCGGTGACGTTGGAACAGTCGTTGCACCATTGTGCGGCGGTACGACGTGGCGCGCCGAAGGCGTTTGTGATCGGCGATATGCCGTTCATGACTTATCAGGCCGACCAGAACGAGGCGTTGAAGAATGCGGCGCGTTACCTGCAGGAAGCTCGGGCCGATGCGGTGAAACTCGAAGGCGGCGCGGAAATATTGCCGTTGGTAAAGCGTATGGTGTCGGCAGGCGTTCCGGTGATGTGTCATATCGGGCTTTTGCCGCAGCAGGTACTGGTTGCCGGTGGTTATAAGATTGCCGGAAAGACCGAAGCCGACGCGCAGCGTCTGATCCGTGAAGCGCAGGAGTTCGAGGCTGCCGGAGCGTTTGCGGTGGTGCTGGAGTGTTTGCCTGCCGCCGTCAGCAAGGAGATAACCGCAGCGGTTAAAATACCGACCATCGGTATCGGAGCTGGAAAATATTGTGACGGTCAGGTTCAGGTTGTAAACGACATCCTCGGGCTGTTTACCGCGTTTGTTCCGAAGCATACAAAACGTTATGCCGAGCTGGGAATACAGATCGAAAAAGCGTTCAGCGAATATGCCGGAGAAGTCCGGGAGGGAAAATTCCCCGGCGACGAACATTCGTTTTGATTATTGAGAATATAGATCGGCAGGAACCGATTGATTACGGTCCTGCCGCGTCGATTACAGTTCCGCGCATTTGATCCCGGGCACATAGAGCAGCATGCCCTTGTTTTTGCGCAGCCGTTCGGCCAGCCCCTGATCTTCCTGTCCTTCCAAGGTGTCTTCAGGATAGCCTTTTACTTCGCGCAGCGCCGCGGTCTTGTAGATGGCGTTACCGCTCCACAGGTACGGAGGATCATCCAATGCCTGATCGCCGTAATTGCGTGGCGCACTTTCGTGTCCCCTGTCCGGGTTAAGAAAATCCACTCTGCCGCCGACGCCGCAGACATGTTCCGCTTTTTCCGCCAGGCAATGGCAGCGCGGCGCGATGGCATCGGTCATTTCCTGCAGCCAGTCGGGAGAGGGGATGACATTCGAATCCAGTCCCGCCAGCAGCGGCGTATTGCAGATCTCCAGCGCGTGATTGCGGGCTGCTGCCATGGCACAGTGTTGGTCCAGACGTACCACGTCAATCGGGCAGGAGATGCGGTGTAGAATGTAATTTTCAATGGAAATGCCGGGCCAGCAGGCATTATCGATGACAATGATTCTGGCCGGGTCGGCGGTTTGCGATAATAGTCCGTCGAAGCAGCGCGGCAATTGATCCTGACCGTTACAGATAATATAGACAGTGACATCCGCCGTCGTGAACATTTTTCAGGCACCTCGGCGATATTTATTGATAAGATCGCGCAGTTCGATGGTCGCCTGCCTGGCGGCGGCGGCAAAATCCGCACCTTTGCTTGCGTAGATGATGCCGCGTGAAGAGTTGATAATCAACCCTTTGCCATCGGGGGTCTGGCCGTTTTCCAGTACTTTCTCCACATCGCCGCCCTGAGCGCCGACTCCCGGGACCAGGAAGGGCAGGGAGGGGCACTGTTTGCGGATATTGCCGAGCTCTTCGGGGAAGGTGGCTCCGATGACCAGCAGGACGTTGCGGTTGTAATTCCAGCGGGTCTGCGCGTATTCGGCTACATGCTGGTAGATCTGTTTATCGCCGGAAACGAGTTCCTGCAGTTCCGCCGAACTGGGATTGGATGTGCGGCAGAGTATGACCACGCCCTTGTCGGCATAGTCAAGGAACGGCTTGAGGTTGTCGGTTCCCATATAGGGGTTTACGGTGATGGCGTCGGCCTGGTAGCGGACGAACGCTTCGCGGGCGTACAGCTCGGCGGTGCTGCCGATGTCGCCGCGTTTCGAGTCGAGAATGACCGGGACTTCCGGATAGGTCTTATTGACGTAATCGATGGTCATGGCCAGTTCGTCTTCGGCGCCGAAACCGACGTAGTAGGCGTTTTGCGGCTTGTAGCAGCAGACCAAGTCATGAGTCGCGTCGATAATGGCCTTGTTGAAGGCGAAGATCGGCTTCGGTTCGTTCCTGACGGATTCCGGCAACTTGTTCAGATCGGGATCGAGTCCCACGCAAACCAGGGAGTTGTTTTTTGTCCACGCCTGGTTGAGTTTTTCCATAAATGACATAATATAAAACCTCAATTTTCCGGGATTGTAATTTGGTTGTATGAACCTTATACCATACAGCCGAATTGCCTTAAATGCAAAAGCCGAACTCTGGATTAACAAGAAGATTCTAGTCGAAAAGTATTGATCCGCCAGCAACCATGGTTTGCCGTAATAATCCGGTCTCGAGATGGTTGACCGGTATTCCTGAAGCCGCGGCCAGCGCGGCGGCAACCCCTGCGGCCTCGCCGGTCTGGTTCAGGTTAACCATTACCCGGACAGCCCCGAAAGCGCCGCGGTCGAGGTTGATCGCGCGCCCGGCCAGTACCAGATTGGGCATGGACTCGAAGATCATCGTCCGGAATGGGATATGATAACAAAGGGGGTTTTCGGTGGTTTCCTCGCGCCAGCGTCCGCGGACCGTTTTTCCGGCCGAAATCGTGACGGTACTCCCGTTAAGATATTTAAAGGTGAAACCGTCGCCTTCGTGGACGTCGATACGGTATGAACCGTTTGCAATGGTATCGTCGAAATTACGTCCGGTCAGCAGGTCTTGTTCGGTGAGTCGATAGATGGTTCTGAAATGCCTGCTCTCCCGGATGCCGATGGAAGAGCCCAGTGCCGAGAGCGAAATGGGGTAGCCGGGATAATATTTTTTCACCAGATCCATGAAGGCGCGGACGTGCCTGCGACCTGCCATTTCCGCATGTGACAGCGACATGGCGTCAACCGCGTCGGTTCCGAACACATGAGTCAAGGCATAGAGGAGATCGGTTGGTGAATCTGGAACCAAGGCACTCCAGCCGGTATCGCATCCCAGATCGACTTCTTTTCCGTGCGTGTTGATCAGTGTATTGGGGTCCAGTCCGGGAATCAGGTGCATATTGGCGATACGGGCACAGGTGGTCGGTGCCTGTGGAGATGACGATTCAGTAAAAGGCAGTTCAAGGCGGGCGGCGAGGTCGCCGTCGCCGGAAGCATCGATAAAAACTTTGGCTTTGACCGCCTGTCGTCCGGATTTGTTCTCTACAATTACTGCCTGGATGACGTTGTCGGTGACAATGGGGCGGCAGAACCAAGTGTGCAGCATTGGTGCGATGTTGTGGTCGGAAATCAGCGAATCGAGTTCGATTTTCAGTTCTTCGCTGTTGAAACGACAATAGGCGTCGGGATTGCCTGGTGTTAGTAAGGCTGCACCGCGTCGATTCAATCGCTCGACGATTTCATCAGTCAAACCGCCGATGATTTGTTCGCGTTCCTCGGTATCGTGAAGGCTGTGCCAGATGTTCACCATCCCGGCAGTGGCCATGCCGCCGAAGCAATTTTGTTTTTCGATCAGCGCAACTTTGGCGCCGAGGCGTGCGGCTCGTACTGCGGCGAAAACGCCGGTACAGCTACCGCCGATCACGCATACGTCGACGTCGGCGACTACTTTCAGCGTTTGAACTGGTTCTATAATTTCTAATATTCCGTTCATAATCATTTACCGAAGATTTTTTTTAATTCTGTCAGTGATTCGTGCAGGACATCATGCGCATAGGTTTGAAAAGTCTTATCTGCCACCAGTGACGGTACTCGGACGGCGACGGTTGCGGCCAGAATTCCGTTTTCGCGCCGGATTCCGGCGGCGAAACTGCTGATTCCGGTCTCAAATTCGTCTTTTGTTGCTGCGAAGTTTTCCTGTTTAACTGTTGCGAGCTGTTCTTTCAGGCGTTCTGCATTAACTTCGGTGGTTCGAGTGAATGTTTCAAGCCGGTTAAGTTCCAGAAAATGGGCTAGTTCATATGCGGAGAGATGGGCCAATACTATTTTCCCCTGTGCCAGCGCATGAAGCTTGCTCTGTTCTAACTCCTCT
>QKAL01000205.1 GCA_003246475.1 Lentisphaerota bacterium | reverse complement strand
GTCGTTCAAGAACCGTTGAAAGGATTCACCATGAATGGATATTGAAATTGTCAAAAAAATTGAGGAATTAAAACGGAAGCGTAAGGCCGTAATTCTGGCACATTTTTATCAATCTCCGGAAGTACAGGATATCGCTGACTTTGTTGGCGATTCTCTGGAACTAAGCCGCAAAGCAAGGGACGCGGAAGGTGAGACCATTGTATTTTGTGGAGTCTGGTTTATGGCCGAGACCGCAAAAGTGCTGTGCCCTCAAAAAACGGTTCTGCTCCCCGAACAAAATGCAGGCTGCCCGATGGCGGATATGGTAACGCCGGACGATGTTCATCGGCTCAGAGCGGAGCACCCCGGTGCTGCGGTGGTCTGTTATGTCAACTCCAGCGCCGGAATCAAGGCGTGTTCTGACATCTGCTGCACCTCGTCCAATGCTGTTGCCGTCGTAAAATCTCTGAAGGAAAGCGAAATCATATTTGTGCCGGATCAGAACCTTGGCCACTATGTATCTACTCAGGTTCCGGACAAGCGGTTTATTCTGCATAGTGGGTTCTGCCCAACTCATCACCGGATTTCGCCGGATGACATTACGGCGGCCCGCGCGGCTCATCCGAACGCGCTGGTTCTCGTTCATCCGGAGTGTCCGCCGGGCGTTGTTTCACAGGCTGATTTTACCGGAAGCACCGCGCAGATCCTGGACTATGCAACAAAGTCTGAGCAAACAGCATTTATTATCGGAACCGAAGACGGAATTCTGTATCGCCTGGGGAAACAAAACCCGGGAAAGCAGTTCTACCCACTTGGTGGCTCCATGGTCTGCTCAAACATGAAGAAAACCTCGTTGGAGAGCGTATACCGTTCCTTGAAAGACATGCAGTATCAGATGGAACTGGACAAAGAGACCATTTCCAAGGCCGCCGTCTGCCTTAACAGAATGTTTTCCGTATCTTAAACGCAAAAGAAGAGAGAAAGCTGAGAAATGAAACGTTATTTATATCATGCCGGCCAGGTGGCACGCACCGATACCGACGTCATCATTGTTGGAAGCGGGATTGCGGGACTCTATACTGCCCTTTGCCTTCCGCAATCCATCCGCTGTACGATTCTGAACAAAGCCGGTATCGAAAACAGCAGTTCCATGTATGCACAGGGCGGGATCGCCGCTGTGCTTGACATCAATAAAATTATGGATGATACCCGGCAGCATCTGGAGGATACCCTGGTTGCCGGAGCCGGACTGTGTGACGAGAAAGCGGTCTCCGTTCTGGTACAGGAGGGACAAGCCAATATCGAGCAGCTGATCTCCCTTGGCGTACCATTTGACCGGCGGCAGGACGGCGACCTTTTGATGACCCGGGAGGGGGGACATGGGAAAAACCGAATCCTGCACTGCGGCGGCGACGCCACAGGGCTTGGTATTACCAATCAGCTTTATGCAGTTGCTCTGGAGCGGGAAAACATAACAATTCTGGATCAGTGTTTCCTTGTTGATATTCTGACCGGGGAAAACGGCGCGGCGGGAGTCCTGGTACTGGATGAGAAAAACAAACCGCAGTATTTTTCAGCGTCCAAAGTGATTATCGCGACCGGCGGCACCGGGAATATCTACCGCAACAGCACGAATCCAGCCTGCTCCACCGGAGATGGAATCGCGGCGGCAAAGCGAGCGGGCGCGGAGCTTAAGGATATGGAATTTGTCCAGTTTCACCCCACCGCATTGATTTATCCCAATGAAAACGGACGCTTTTTCTTGATTTCCGAGGCATTGCGCGGTGAAGGAGCGATTCTGCGCAATCGCCGCGGGGAAGCCTTTATGCAGGACATTCACCCGTTAAAGGATCTCGCTCCCCGCGATATTGTTGCCAGGGCGATTGTCCGGGAAATGAAAAAATGCGACATCCCGTGCGTTTATCTGGATATTACCGCACGGCCCCGCAGCTTTTTGGAAAAGCGCTTTCCGACAATATACACTGAGTGCATGCGCCGGGGGATTGACATCGCCCGGCACTGGATTCCGGTTTTCCCTGTCCAGCATTATTTTATGGGCGGCATCAAGACCGATTTAAATGCCTGTACCAATATTCCGGGCCTTTATGCCTGCGGGGAATCCGCCTGTACCGGCGTCCACGGAGCCAACCGGCTTGCAAGCAACTCTTTGTTGGAATGCCTTGTATTTGGCAGACGCTGTGCCGCGCATATTGCGGAGACCCTGGACAGAAAACCCGAAATAGTCCGGTTTGAAACAACATCCGGGGTAAATCCCGGCGACATGGATTTTGACTCTATCCGCAGCGAGCTCCGTACCATGATGACCCAGAAATGCGGCATTCTGCGCAACCAGGCGGATATGTCGGATGCAGAACAATGGGTCAGCAGCTCTCTTGCCCAATTCGGCGAGGTAGATCTCACAGGCAAAAAGCAGGTGGAAACGCTGAATCTTTTGCAAGTTTCATCGGAAGTACTCAAAGCAAGCATGGCCCGAAAGAAAAGTGTCGGCGCGCATTATCGCACTGACGAAGAAACTTGAGAGAGGATGATAAGATGTTGAAGCATTATCAGATTGACGACTTGATCCGGCGGGCACTGGAAGAAGATATCGGGACCGGAGATGTCACAACCAATTCCACCGTGAGCGCTGATCGGATAATCAGGGGGCGGTTGATCGCCAAGGAACAGGGTGTTATCTGCGGCCTGCCGATTTTCAGGCGCGTATTTGAACTGTTGGATTCCGGAATTGAATTAAACTGCCATGTGCAAGAGGGTGATTCCGTCCCGCAGGGAGCGGTTGTCGCCGAAATCTCGGGCCCGGCCCGGGAAATTCTTACCGGAGAGCGGGTTGCCCTTAATTTTCTCCAGCATCTTTCCGGCATAGCCTCCGGAACGCACGAAGCAGTGATCCGGATCGCAGGGTCAAAGGCGGCCATTGTCGATACGCGAAAGACTACCCCCGGACTTCGGACTCTTGAAAAATACGCCGTCCGTATTGGCGGCGGCGCCAACCACCGCTTCAACCTGTCTGATGGGATTTTGATTAAAGATAATCATATCCGTGCCGCCGGCGGAATTACACAGGCGGTTGCGGCAGCGCGTCAAAATGCCCCGCATACGCTTAAAATTGAAGTGGAAGCTGAAACGATGGATCAGGTTGAGGAGGCCATTGCCTGCAAAGCGGATATTATTATGCTGGACAACATGACCGCTGAGGAGATGAAAACTGCGGTCCGCTTCATTGATGGGAGAGCCATCGTGGAGGCATCCGGCAATATGGGGGAAAAAGATCTGAAGGAGGTAGCTGATACCGGGGTGGACCTCATTTCCATCGGTGCGCTCACGCACTCCGTCCGCGCACTGGATATCAGTCTTCGATTTGAAGACTGATCGTGAAACATAC
>QKAL01000026.1 GCA_003246475.1 Lentisphaerota bacterium | reverse complement strand
CCCAAGAATAGTAAACAATGTCACGTAAATCGTACTTTCAATGGCAATGATGGTCAGATACCCTTTCAACCAGGTACGCAACATAACACTGATGTCGTCGAGAATCCGCTGCGCCTGCTCCTGAGTTTCAGTTGTGGTATACGGCATCCATTTGGTATTGAAAATCGATTTGACCACATACCGGCCCAGATTATCGCGCCGCCCCAGCCGAACCGTATACAGTAACATCTTCTGCAGAAAAAGCATGAAGAAAAAGACCGTCATCAGCATGACAAACAACATCGAAACCATTGAGGAAAAGACCCCGGCAGTAACCGAGAAAAAGCCGCTGGTTCGTTTCAAAACTGCCGCAATCAGCGCCTTCTGATTTTCCTGATCGTTGAGCGAATCGGCTATCTTTTCCATCGCCGACTGCACCACCGGCCATTGCTCAATACGCTTACGCCAATTTTCCAAATGACGGATCGTCGCCGCAATAAAAGAATGGATATAGTCGGATTTTTCGATTGCTCCGCCAGTCTCGTTTTTTGCCAGACTTTTCTCCACCCTCACCTGCTTATCCGCCCACTGCTTTATATCCGCACTCACCCCCACCACATAGTAGGCCGAAAATGAAGTTATCAAACCACCAAGCAACAGCCCGATCATCACCATCAGTAACGCGGTAGCGCCAATCGCCTTGTTGACATTGGCTTTCATCATGGCATCGGCTTCCGCCTCCGCCGATATCGGGGCGGAGTAATAAAACTTTCTCTTTATCCGTGCAGAATAACGCAACAATGGCAAAAAAGGAATCTTCCAACAGGATAAAAAACGCAAACATGGACCAGGCGACGAGAACCTGCGATAAAAAAAGAGGGACAACGGCATAAAAATATAGGCAAGGACAAAACCGAACAACACCGCCTTCAATAAAGTGGCGGTAAGAATAAACAGCGCAATAATCGCCACCGCGACAATAATACCGGTCCATGAGCGCATGATCCGCTGCTGATGCTCGAAAATATTCAAAGATTTTTTCTTCATCGCCTCAAGATCATCAGGAGAAACTTCCAGCCGGTCTCCGATCTTCTGCAGAACCGCATTCCGTGCGGAGCTGCAGCGCCCGTCAATACATGCAAGGGTGACCAGGGATTCGGCAATACTGTTCTTTTCAGACTGCGGCAGATCCGAAAGCGAATCAATTACCTCGTCCACATTCCAATCTTTGCGCATCCTCAGTTCTTCAACCAGTATTTCCGCCTGATGATCCGGCAATGCCTCCGGAAGCAGTTTACGGAATGCCTTTGCCGAAGCGGGAGAAATTTCACCGTCAGAACGCAATATCGCCCCGGACAAAGTCACCAGAGCTCTGGAAACGGAATCAACGTCAGACCGGCTCAGCAACATGCGCTGCAGCGCTTCAAACGCGCCACGCACCTGATCCCCGATCACATTACCGTCTCGCAGAGCTTCCAGTATTTTCATCTTTTTATTTCACTGTAACTTTTTTATTGCCGGAAACAACTTTACCGCATACTGCTGCGGCAATACCAATATTTTTCGCGGCATCAATAACCATATTTTCCTGACCGGCCGGAACAAAGATCACCATTCCAACCCCCATGTTAAACACACGGTAGGCCTCAACATGGTCGATATTGCCTTTTTCCACAATCAGTTTCATGATCGGCGGTACCGGAAGAGCCGCGCTGTCGAATATCACATCTACATTTTCCGGCATTACCCGCGGCGTGTTGTCATACAGTCCACCACCGGTGATGTGCGCAATCCCATCGACGCTTACCGCCGGGTCGTTCAACAGCTGCTTCAGCACATTCCAGTAACATACGTGAGGTTTGAGCAACGCCTCGCCAACGGATTCTCCATTAAGCTCCGCCGGTTTGGAATGAACGGTGTAGCCGGCCATTTCAAACAACACCTTGCGCGCCAAACTAAAACCGTTGGTATGCAGTCCGGCTGAAGCCAGACCGACCGCCACGTGTCCGGGAGCAATGCGTTCACCGGTTATCAGCTTATCCTTTTCGACCACACCGGTAATAACTCCGACCAGGTCAAAATCATTGCCGTACATCCCGGGCATTTCAGCAGTCTCTCCGCCGAGGACAGAACAATTTACCGCCTTACAGGCGTCCGCAATCCCTTCCAGTACATGCTCATACAACGGACTGCGCAGTTTTCCGATCCCGATATAGTCGAGAAAATAGACCGGTTCCGCACCTTGTACAGCAATATCATTTACGCAATGGTTGACGATGTCATGACCAACTGTATCATATTTTTCCATCATCATCGCCACCATCAGCTTGGTACCGACACCGTCGATACTGGAAACCAGCACCGGCTTGTCATACTTGCTGAGATCCAGCTGGAACAAGCCGCCGAAACCGCCGATAGGACACAACATTTCGGGACGTCTGGTGGAAGTAAGTTTTGCTTTTACACGTTCAAGTAAAGTCTGGGCCAGGTCAATATCAACGCCGGCAGACTTGTAAAGGTCGCTTTTTACGTTATCAGACACTTTTCATCTCCACAATTATGTTTAAGATTGTTTTTTCAATTATTAATAATGACACGTTTTTAATGGGTGTCAACAGTAATTTTCAGTAATTCCTGCCGGACTTTTTCGCGCCAGAAATCCAGGCCCTCGTCATCAAGGTCCGGAGGTATCTCAATTCCCTCGCCCAACACCAGCTCGACCTTCGCCCACGGCTTGGGAATCTGGAAACGATCCCAGCTTTTCAATTCCCAGTATGCCGTCGCGTTAACGGAAATCGGCACAACTTTCTTCCCGGTCATACTTGCCAGCTGGATCGGCCCCCGGCTCATCGTATACTTCGGCCCACGCGGTCCATCCGGCGTAAAACTCACATGACATCCATCATTGATTGCCTTGATCGCACCGCGCAACGCATTGGCCCCTTTTTTCGAGGTCGAACCTCGCAAACTCCTCAACCCGAAATGAGCGATCAGGTCGGTCACATACTGTCCATCGCGCGAAGGACTGACTACCGCCCGGGTTTTTTTCCGGACCGGCTTGGGAAACATCGCCGGGAAAAATAACAGCCGGTTATGCCAGGTAACGGTGACAACGTTCTCCATCCCTTCTATATAGCGGTGCGGATCAACCACTTCAGTCCGCATCAGAAACTTCATAGTCTTCAAAAATGTTGCCGGAAACCAGAAAATCCAGGTCGGAAATTTCTTTATATTTCTGAATTTCTTTTTAAGAATACCCATTTCAATCCTTTTTACAACCTCGCCAGACACAAATATCTTCCAGCTCGCAACGCTCGCACGCGGGCCTGCGGGCCATACAACTCTCACGACCATGCAAAATCAGCATATGCGAAAAGTTCGCCCATCGTTCCGGCTCCAGCATGG
>QKAL01000288.1 GCA_003246475.1 Lentisphaerota bacterium | reverse complement strand
CCACGGATAAAAAAACATATTATAAGAATTATAATCATTATGGGCAAATCCGTCAATACTTTTCGGATATTTTTTACAATTTTGTAACAATAATCATCAATTCCATAATTAATTTGTAATGACATTCATGCCTTATATATTATAAGGAGACACGTAAGGTAAGGTTAAGTATATATGAATGACTGGAACAATCAGATCGTTGACGACCTCGGAGTCGTCATCGCGGCAGGCGGAGCCAGCCGACGTTACGGCACTGATAACAAGCTTTTCGAGCTCCTTGCCGGAATTCCGGTATTCATCTATTCACTCCGCAACTTCGCCCCGCTGTGCCGCCCCGGAGCACTGGTGCTGGTTGTTCCGGCTGCCGATCTTGCAGCCTTTGCCTCTTTGAAGGATAAATTCTGCCCGGAAATCCCCGTTAACATCGTCACCGGGGGAGAAACACGATGCCGATCGGTCAGTAACGGGTTGAACGCCCTGCCCGGTTTTTCCCGCTATGTAGCAGTACACGATGCGGCGCGCCCGCTTGCTTCGGCTGAACTGTTGTGCCGCTGTCTGGAAGCCGCCCGAAAAAACGACGGTGCCCTTGCTGCACATCCGGTTACCGATACATTGAAAAAGGCAGGCGATCACGGCATTATCGCAGCCACGGTCGACCGTTCCGACCTGTGGGCAGTTGAAACCCCGCAGATATTCCGGCTGGAAGTGCTTAAAAAGGCCTACGAAACAGCTTTTGCGACAGACAGGGATTTTACCGATGACGCCGGTGCAATGCAGGAAACCGGCGCCAGGATCAAACTGGTTCATAACCCGGATCTCAACATCAAGATCACCTACCCCGGCGATCTCCTGCTGGCGGAAGCGCTGCTTAAGTTCAATGCGAAAGCATGACCGGAGAGTTGTTACGATAGCGGAACAATGCCCTTACCGCCTGAGCCAACACATCCGGAGCAAACGGCCGCATCAGCATCACCACGCGATTCAATGCCCCCACCCCGATATCGATTGGATGTGAATAGTCGGTGATGTAAATTGCCGGAATCGTTTCACGCAAAGCGAAAATACGTTCAAACATATCCTGATTCAAGCCGTCACGACAAATCTTTTCGCTGACAATCATGTCAAAGCGTAACGGCTCGGAGGCAAAAAGGCGTAATGCCTCATCAGCGGTTCTAACCGTGGTAACAAGACATCCCACCGAAGAAATGATCTGACGCAGTTCCTCCGTAACCGCCGGAATTTCGCCCACCAGCAGAACATGCTCGTTCAGACCATTGGGAGCAACCGCCTCCTGCACTGGAAGATAGATATAAAATTCCGTACCCTGCCCCGGAGTACTCCTCACCCCGATATGTCCGTGAAGCGAATTGACGATCCCATGAACCACAGCCAGACCAAGTCCCCGGCCGTAACCGCTTTTCTTGGTGGAGAAAAAAGGCTCGAATATCCGCGCCGTGACCTCGGCAGGGATTCCTTCTCCACTGTCAGTGACACACATATTAACGTAATGTCCGGCTGGCAGATTGAACGGATTACCCGGGGCAACGATTTCATCGCAGACCCGTATACCTATTGAGCCGGGAGAAGTTTTAAACACGTCGACTGCGTTTTTCACCAGATTGAGAACTATTTCATAAATACCATGCGGATTGGCGGTGACAGGACTGGCATCGGGTTCCGCCATCACCGTGATACCAATATTTTTCGGAATTTCGGGTTGCAACAATTCCAGCACTTCGCGAATGACCGGTTCAATCGCAACCGGAACCAACTCATCCTCACGGTTACGGCTGAAATTCAGAAACTTTTTCACCAGACCATCGGCTCGATCGCAGGCGCCGCCAATACGCGACAGAAATTTCTCATGCCCGCGCAGATCGGGGAACAGTTCCCGAATCACTCCGACATTGGCCTGAATCGCCTGGATAATATTGTTAAAATCATGGGCAATACCTCCGGCAAAAGTACCCAACGACTCCAAGCGTTGCGCCTCGATAAGCCTTTGCTCCATTTCATCTTTGATGGTAATGTCAAAAAATATGCCGGCATAACCGACCAGTCTCCGGGCACTGTCACGAATCTCGCCGACATATAGGTCAAACAAATTGGAACCAATACGGATTTTACCATGCCATGGCTCACGGGCAACCGCTGTCTTGCGTACACCCAGTAAAAGCGAAGAGGCAAAACGCCCGCCGCTGCATTTCTTCATGTGCTTCCCGATAAGTTGACGCCTCTTAATGCCGGTACAGCTTTCGAATGCGCCGTTGACATACTCGATGATCCCACGGGGATTGACCAGGACAACTCCTTCCCGCGTCTGCTGAATAGTGGCGACCATAAGCCTATACAACCGTTTTGCCTCGCGGTATTGCTCACCGAAAACCCGGCGCTCCAGACGACCGCCATGCGGAGCTCCCCCCTTGCACATAGCCTCCCGCAGCAACTTGTTCTCTTCGTTCAACCTCCTCAGCCGTAACGCACACTCAACGGCATGACGGAAATTTGTCGCAGTGATCGGCATGGAAAGCGCCATATTCCCTTCCGGTTCAAAATCTTCCCCCTCCCGGTTGACGATGATTACGGGCAAAGAAAACTGTTCTATCAGACTGGCTAGTTCCGCATCATCCAGAATCTGGTGGCGCGACGCCTCAACCAGCATAACATCAGGAAGGGTTGCATTGACTGCGGCACGGTGCAGATGAGTAAGCAATGGATCCTTATCGACATACGGACCACTAAGATGTACCTCCGGGGGAAAGTACCGTTGCTGTTCTCCCCAGAATTTGTTACTGCCGACCGCCAGCACATGTATTGTTTTCATGACTCGCCAACAGATGTGTTATATGGTTTTGCCCGCTATACGGACGTGATTTTTTGAATCCCCCCGCGATAGGAAGTATCGGCGGATATTATTATAATGTTATAAGCCCCCGGATAAAAAGTCAATTACCATATCTGCGTGATTCTGAATAAAAAAAACGCGAAAATCCCGTGTACAGGATTTCCGCGTTTATCAGTTAGAAAAAATCAGCATCCCGATTGGTTGCCGCGGATCAGAACAATCCGCTTCTGTACACTCGCATAGGAACGCAGATCGTCCGATGGCGTGTTCCGGACATAATCCAACAGCTTGTCAACAGTGGTTGCCGCCAGATGGATCCGAGTATCCGACGACGCATAATAGATGAAAACATCACCATTGGCGCGGGTCACCAGGCCGTTGCAGAACACCACATTCGACACATCTCCGACACGTTCAGCATTGTACGGGGCAAGGAAATACCCCCCCGGAGCGCAGATTACCCGGGATGGGTCTTTCAGGTCACACATAAAAGCATAAAGGACATAGCGTAATCCCGCCGCAGTGTTTCTGACCCCGTGCGCAATATGCAGCCAGCCCTCGGCAGTTTTTATCGGGGGAGCACCGCAGCCGTTTTTTACTTCCTTGATCGTATGGTACAATTTGGGATCGACGATTCGTTCCTCTTTCAATTCGGCCTTCATCATGGTATCACTCATTCCCCAGGCGATACCACCGCCGGACCCGGCGTCAATAAACCCATCCTGCGGTCGGGTATAAAAAGCATATTTACCGTTCACAAACTCCGGATGCAGTACCACATTGCGCTGCTGTGGCGACGGAGTCTTCAGATCCGGCAGACGTTCCCATTTATCCAGATCACGGGTACGCGCGATACCACAGGCGGCAATCGCGGAAGAAGTGTCGCCGCGCGGTGCCGCAGGATCCTTGCGCTCGCTGCAGAACAATCCATAAATCCATCCGTCCTCATGCCGGGTCAGACGCATATCATAGACATTGATATCCGGGTCCTCAGTCTCCGGCATCACCACAGGCGCGGAACGGAAACGGAAATTATCAATACCGTTCAAACTTTCCGCCACGGCGAAAAACGACTTACGGTCATTTCCCTCAACCCGGCACATCAAACAGATTTTACCGTCAAACTCAATCGCGCCCGGATTGAACACTGCATTGATTCCCTGCCGCTCCATCAGATACGGATTGGTTTGCTCATTGAGGTCAAAGCGCCACTCCGGCGGCACATGGTCACTAGTGAGTACCGGAAACTCAAATCGGTCAAAACAGCCGTTATACCAGGTTTCATCAATACGGTTAGTCCTCGTCGCCAGCACTTCATAACGTGCCCGCAGCCACTGTAGTTTTTCTTGAAATGTCATCGTCATAATCAACTCCTTTTTTTGAAAATATACGGCGAAAATATCTTTTTCCACCACAAGGAGCATCCGGTTTACCGCCTCTGTGTCATTTTTAAACATATAAAACTAATACAATGCGGCAGACTGGGGCAGTTTTGACGGCAAAATTTTTATAATTTTTTTGATCGACAATAATTTTGACATTTTTTGTTCAAAAATGCAAAATTAAATCAAATCAGGTCACTATTTTGCAAAATAAAATTATGGTGCTATATTAAGAGTAGGAGTCGAAAATAAAATATTAACGAATTGGCCTTATGAAAATCTTTTCACTGAACCGCGACAAGATTCAGGGAATCATTTTTGATATCGACCTGACACTATATGACAACCGTCATTACTACGACTCGCAGGAAACACTGCTCATTGACCGGGTGGCCTGCGAGTTGCAACGCAATTTTGAGGATGTTGAACAGGAAATCAAAGTCTACCGCCGCAAAATCCAGGAAGAAACCGGTAATCGCCCGGCCCTCGGCCCGAGCCTGTGTAAGTTGTACGGTGTAACCGTGGCCCAGATCAGCCGCTGGCGCGAAGAAGCGCTGAATCCGGAACATTATTTGAACCGTGATGAGGAACTGATTTCCACACTGGAACAACTGGCGAAAAACTACAAGATCGCCGCCGTCACCAACAATCCGACCTCAATTGGCAGACGTACACTGGAAGTGCTGGACGTAGCGGGCTTTTTTTCCGATGTCGTGGGCATCGACGTGACCGGTCAATCCAAACCGACCATAGCCCCATTCGACCTCGTCGTGGAAAAGTTCGGTTGCAGCCATGAGAACGTCCTCAGCGTCGGTGACCGTTATGAGGTTGATCTGCATCTGCCGCTGCAGCACGGGATGAGCGGCATTCTTGTGGAAAACCTCGAAGATGTCTACCGTCTGCCGGAAGTACTTATGCAATAGCCCGGATTCAGCGCCAGCCGTCGAAACGGGCAATGTCCTTCATCTCAAGTCGGGAAGACAGATCGCGTTGCTGTGCCGGATACCCCAGACTCAACAGAGATACCGGCTTGAAATCCGACGGCAGATGCAGCAATTTCTTTACAAACCGGGGCTTGAACCAGCCGATCCAGCACGTTCCCAGTCCGCGGCGTTCCGCCGCAAGCACGAAGTGTTCACCAGCAATGCCGCAATCCAGCAACGGATAGTCCACGCCGGAAAATAACGGGGCAATCCGATGAGTTAGCACATTTTTTTGGGCACACAACACCACAATAACAGGTGCGGTTTTCAGCCATGGCATCGGAACTCCAGGTAACAGGCCGTCCCTGCATATCCGTTCGCGCAGCGCAGCGTCTTTGACAATGACAAAGCGCCAAGGCTGTTTATTGCAGGCAGAAGGAGACAGACGAGCAGCCTCGAGACAATAGAAGATGTCGGCATCGGTCACCTCGCGAGCAAGATATTCACGGCAACTGACCCGATTCCGCACCAGTCGCATGAAATTATCGTCATCAGCCATAACCCCTCCTAAAAGTAGATGAAAATATGACGGTGGCGTTTGGCGTCGCGCACTATCTTTTCCGCCAGTTTCGCGACCAACCGGTTCTGCAAATCCTCACGGATAAAATTCTTTACTTCAGAGACAGGCGCATACCCCGGAGAAATCACCCGGTTAACCTTCAACAACTGATACCCGTCCTCCACTTCACAGATATTACTGACAACTCCGGGCGTCAAAGCAAAAACAATCTTCTCGGTTACCGGATCCAATCCGCCCCCGCGGGAAAAAGAACCGATCTCGCCATTCATCGCTGCACTGGGGCAATGGCTGAACTGCCGGGCAAGCGCGGCAAAATCCCCTCCGGCCATCAGCTGACGATTGACCGAAGTGATCTTCTCTCTTGCATTCCTCTTCGCGGTGGAAACAAGTTCAACCTCCGTCATCTTCGGCTGCTCTTGCCGCAGCAGACTTTTTTCCACTTCAACCGAAATGAAAATACGGCTGACATTGACGCGTGAAGGCATCTCAAACAACGTCTGGTTTTCACGATAATAACGTTCACAGTCATCATCTGAAACGTCAAGGCGGCCGGGAAATTTCAACTCAATAAGTTTTCGCAAGGCAAGGTCAAACCGGGTGTCTTCGTCTTTTACGATGCCGTTGACATATTCCTGCAGTACGATTTTCTGCTGCCGCAGGCGCGTATAAAGCGTCTCACGCTGGCTCGAGGTCATATTCTCCATCATCTCGGCAAAACGCGACCTGATTTCCGCATCGGAAACTTTAATTTTTTCCTGCTCAAACGCCTCCTCCAACAATATCCGGCCGACCATCTGATTGGCGCAATCCAAAGCCGCTTCACGAAGACGGACGGGGGATAGGGAGCGATAATGCGGCAATGCATCAGCCTGCAAAAGTTTTTCAACCAGTCGTTTACGTGTAATGATCCGTTGATCCACCGCCGCAGCGGTATCGGGAATAAAACTCCAGAGGTCGACAGCAGCGCCAAGCGGCATGACAAACCAAACACTGAAAAACCATATCAGCGCCGCAACGGTAAGCCTGAAAAAGGCATTTCTATTGTTCGTCCTGCCGGGAATAGGTTTGAATAACATAATCAGCCAGATCCCGCGTTTTTCGATCAGGTTCAGCACAGATCAATACCGCCGTCAAAACAGCGGCCATATCCTTGTCCCCCGCTTTGCGGGCGACGGCAATATCGGAATAGACGCTGAACATCGCGCGCGATTGCTCCGTCCGGCGCATCTGGCGGCTGACAGCGATTTTTGCATCTAAAGCCGGCAGATAAGGAGCGGCCGGCGCATAATCTTTCAGCAGTCGTTTCAGTTTAACCGCATCCTCTTCCAGTTTTGCCCCGCTGACCGGATACTCAACCGCCTTGACCAAATCACGTATCTGTACAAGAAACGTCAATTCCTTCTGCAATTCGACCAGCCGTTTACTGCGTCCCTGGCTGATCTCCGCTTTTTTGAGCATCACAATAGCCTCGTCCAGATCATTATCCGCAATCAATTCCAAAATGCGATCCAGATAGATATTGTCAAGTTCTGCGCTTTTCAACTGATAAAGGAACTCGTTTTGCGGTTGAATGGCCGTCAAACGTGTAAGCTGATCAGCGGCATCCTGATGTTTTTTTTCCTTGAGATCCTTAAAGATCTGCAACACCAGTTTAGTCTCGGTAAGCGGTGGCTCCGGAGCCTGCTCTTTGCCGCACCCGGCAAGGATCATACACGCCAGCAGCGCCACGCCATAACGCGTTATCCGCAGGTAAGTAATATTTAAGTAGTTCGTCAATTTCACTCTTCCGTTATCCGTTATCACCCTATGGTCAGCCATTAAGATAACCCGGATTCCGCAAATATCCAGACCCGATATAAATATCCGGCAAAAAATAAAAAGGCGGAAAGGATTTTTGCCTCCTTTCCGCCTGAAAAACATACTAGTTCAGACTACCAGTTCTTTCTGGGAGTGTACTTGGTATGAAGCAGTTCGTGCGCCAAATGGCTGCCCGGCTCGCCCAGAAACTCCTTATAAAGCTTCTGAATCGACGGGTTCAGGTGCGACTTGCGGATTTTCTGATCCTTGTCATCGCGATAAAGCGCTTCCTTGCGTTTCTCCAGAATGGTCGTATCGCCGTCATAATACGGCTGACCACCACCGTTCAGGCAGCCGCCCGGGCAAGCCATGATTTCAATGGCATGATACTGGGCCTCGCCGTTCTTGATGCGTTCCAGCAACTTACGGGCATTACCCAGACCGGAACATACTGCGGCCTTGAGCTCGAGCCCCGCCACATTGACGGTAGCTTCCTTGATACCTTCGAGTCCGCGTACAGCCTCGAAGTCGATTTCCTGAACATCGGTACCGGCAATCCAATCGGCAGCCGTACGCAATGCCGCTTCCAGCACCCCGCCGGTCGCGCCGAAGATAACCGCCGCCCCCGTGGATTCGCCCAGGGGATCGTCATATTTTGAGTCTTCCAGATTATTGAAGATAATACCGGCTTCCTTGATCATATCGGCCAGTTCGCGAGTCGAGATCACAATGTCCACATCGCGGTTGCCGTTATGCGAAAACTCTTCGCGTGCCGCTTCATACTTCTTGGCCAGACAGGGCATGACCGACACCACAACCATGTCCTCGGGTTTGATGCCGAGCTTCTGCGCATAGTAGTTCTTGGCAATAGCGCCAAACATCTGCTGCGGTGACTTTGCCGTGGACGGCATATAGATCAGATCCGGGAACTGATGTTCCAGGAACTTGACCCAGCCAGGACAGCAGGAGGTCAGAATCGGCAGGTTTTTGCCTTCCTTCACACGCCCGATCAACTCAGTGGTCTCTTCCATGATCGTCAGGTCAGCGGCGAAGTCGGTGTCGAACACCTTGTCAAAGCCCATCATCCGGAGAGCGGTAACCATCTTGCCGGTAGTAATGGAACCGGGCGCAATGCCGAATTCCTCGCCCAGGGCCGCGCGAACCGCCGGAGCTGTCTGAACCACCACCGTCTTGGTCTCATCGTTGAGTGCCTTCCAGACGTCATACTTGTAACTGACCTCGGTGAGCGCGCCCACCGGACAGGCCAATACGCACTGTCCGCAGAACACGCACTGGGTCTGGTTCAACGGCTTGTACCCGGCCGGAGCCACCACCGCTTCAAAACCGCGATCGACGCCGGAGAGAACCCCGACCGTCTGAACAACATTACAAGCGGTCTCGCAACGGCGGCACATGATACACTTATCCAGGTCACGGGCAATCGCCTGACTGGAAAGGTCTTTATTGTAAGTGGACTGTTCGCCCTTGTAGAGAACCTGATGCAGGTTCATTTCCTGAGCCAGCTTCTGGAGCTGACAGTCAAGGTTTTTGGCGCAGGTCAGGCAGTCCTTGGGATGGTCGGACAACAGCAGATCCAACATGGTCCGGCGGGCGTTGATCGCCCGGAGGGTGTTGGTCTTGACATCCATACCTTCGAGAACCGGCGTACAGCACGCCGGGGCCAGGTTGGGGCGACCGGCTACTTCAACCACGCAAATGCGGCAGGAGCCGCAACGATGTTCCACATGGAAACAGTCCAGTTTAATGTGACACAGGGTCGGGATCTTGATACCGAGTTTCTGCGCCGCTTCGAGAATAGTCACGCCGTCGTCAACGCTTACCGGCATGTCATTTATTTTAAGATTAACCATAATCGCAAATCTCCCTTTACAGCTTCGTTAGTTCTTGTCAATCGCATGGAACTTACAGGCCTGATAGCAGACACCGCACTTGACGCATTTGGTCTGGTCGATGTAATGCTTCTGCTTGCGATCGCCGCTGATGCAACTGACCGGGCAGTTCCTGGCGCACAAAGTACACCCGACGCACTTGTCGTTGATCTCGTAATGGATCAGATTGGCGCAAACCCCAGCCGGGCATTTGCCTTCCTGGATATGAGCCAGATACTCATCCTCAAAGTTGACCATGGTCGAAAGCACCGGGTTCGGAGAAGTCTGTCCGAGGCCGCAAAGCGCGGTGTCCTTGATAGTACGGGAGAGATTCTTCAGCTTGTCCAGCGTTTCCATGGTGGCACGGCCATCGCAGATCTCGTTGAGCATTTCGAAGAGGCGGCGGTTGCCGATACGGCAGGGAGTACACTTGCCGCAGGATTCGTCCAGCGTAAACTCGAGGAAGAAACGGGCCACGTTGACCATACAGTCATCCTCATCCATGACGATCATCCCGCCGGAACCCATCATCGAGCCAAGCCCCTTGAGCGTTTCGTAGTCAATCGGAGTATCGAGGCTTTTGCTGGTGATACAGCCGCCGGAAGGTCCGCCAGTCTGCACCGCCTTAAACGCCTTGCCATCCTTGATACCGTCGCCCAGGCTGAAAATGATGTCGCGCAGTTTGATGCCCATCGGCACTTCGAC
This sequence comes from Lentisphaerota bacterium, assembly GCA_003246475.1. Classification (GTDB taxonomy): domain Bacteria; phylum Verrucomicrobiota; class Lentisphaeria; order Victivallales; family SZUA-371; genus SZUA-371. The sequence goes on along the minus strand of QKAL01000288.1, from coordinate 2,591 downwards.
CAGACCGACCTTGCTGACCTTACCGGCCAGAGCGAAAACCTTGGTACCCGGAGAACCGGCAGTACCGATCGATTTAAACCAGTCCGCACCCTTACGAATGATAGCGCAGACATTGGCATAAGTTTCAACATTGTTCACTACGGTCGGTTTTTTCCACAAACCCTGAATGGCCGGGAACGGCGGCTTGAAGGTGGGTTCGCCGCGCATACCTTCAATGGAATGGATCAGAGCGGTTTCTTCGCCGCAGACAAACGCGCCCGCGCCATACTTGATCTCAATATTGAAATCAAAGCCGCTGTTAAAGATATTTTTGCCGAGCAGACCGTATTCGCGGGCCTGTTCGATGGCTATCTGCAGGCGCTTTACCGCCAGCGGATATTCGGCACGAATATAGATCACACCGACATGAGCTCCAATGGCATAACCACCGATGGCCATGGCTTCCAGCACTGAATGGGGATCCCCTTCCAGCACCGCGCGGTCCATGAACGCACCCGGGTCACCTTCGTCGGCATTACAGATCATGAATTTTTCGTCGTTCTTCTGTACCGCGGCAAACTGCCATTTCTTACCGGTCGGGAAACCGCCGCCGCCACGTCCGCGAAGACCAGACGCCACGATTTCATTGACCACTTCGTCCGGCTTCATTCCGGTCAGGGCTTTCGCCAGCGCCTGATAACCATCCTCCGCGATATATTCGTCGATCTTTTCCGGATTGATGCGGCCCGTGTTACGCAACACGATCTTCGCCTGCAACGCGGATGCGGGCTTGGTCTCAAATTCCGGATAGTACCAGGTACGCTCAACGGTCCGGGTACCCTGTGCCGGAGTGTCGCTGCCCGCGGCAATGATCGCGGCAACCTGAGATTCGGCGACATCACCATAGATAATACGCTTGCCGGTATTGTTGTTGATGATCTCAATACTCGGTTCGCAGTGGCACAAACCCATACAGCCCACTTCGATCACGTCGATGGCGTTCTGCAGATTGCGCTCGGCGATCTCGCTGCGTATCGCCTTCAATACCGGAGTGGTTCCGGCAGCGATACCGCAAGTGCCCATAGATACGAGAATGGTAGTTTCAGCGGAAGCGGCGCCTTTAATTTTCGCCGCATAACTATTCAATGCGTCTTTTGATGCGATAAACATGTCCTGGCTCCCTGTTACTCAGCGCAATCGTTGAGAATTTCCGGTACAAGCTTGGCGGTAACGTTGCCATATACCCGCTCGTTGACCATTACCACCGGAGCCAGACTACAGGCTCCGACACAACGCAGCGCTCCGAGGGAGAACTTGCCGTCCGACGTTGTTTCGCCTTCCTGAATATTGAGGAAGCGCTTGAACTCGTCGACGATCTTATTGGCACCCTTGACGAAACATGCCGTTCCGGTACAAACGTTGATCTTGTAACGACCCATCGGCTTTTCGGTAAAGAAAGAATAGAAACTGATTACACCGTAAACCTCGGACAGGTGTAGCTTGAGCTTATCGGCCACATACAGCTGAACACAGCCTGGCAGATAACCAAACACACCCTGCGCCTTGTGCAACGACTGAATCAGAAAACCGCGATTGCGGTCCGGACTGTCGCTCAAGGGCAGCGAATTGATGTACGCCTCCAGCTCGGCGCGCTTCTCGGGATACGCCTCAATAAGATTGTCGTTCCCCGGCATTTTGTCGCATGTGCAGGACATAAAAAAAATACCTCCTAATTATTGCGAAAGCCCTTGTTTACCCCTAAACAGGCTCTCAACATTTTCCATCCGTCAGGATTCCGCTTCTCTTTTCGGAATTTTCCCTGATTTTTCGTAACTTTATCACTTTAATATCCGTTTTTTCAAAAAACAAGTGTTTTGTGAATTTTTTTACATAAAAAGGACATATTATCCCACATTTAACGATTTTTGAATTTTAATCCCGAAAAAGCAGTAATACAAAAATGGATTTTTTTTGTAACATCAACACATAAAAACCCGTAATCATTCCCTTTTTGAGACTTGTTGTAGCGCCAAGTCACATTAAACCGAAACAAAATCCCACATTGTTGCTTTTTTTCCGTAATTTTGATTTGTTTTTTTTAAATTATCGTACAATATATGATTAATAACGGCTACAATGGGTATATTTATTGTAACGCGCAGGAAAATGAGGGTGTAAAAATGTTCAGCAACAGCGATCCTATTCGACGTTTATCCAACTACCGCAGAGTGTTATGTAAACTCCGAGCCTTGGGATTCGAGCGCTTCGTCTCCGACAATCTGGGCGGCGCGCTGGATATTTCCCCCGCCCAGGTACGCAAAGATTTCGCCGACTACGGGCTTACCGGCAATAAAAAAGGCGGCTACGAAGTAAAAGACCTGATTGAAAAGCTAAATAAAATACTGGGGAAAAACGAGTTACAAAAAATAATCGTCGTCGGATGCGGCGGCATGGGCCATACATTAATGGGCTACAACGGGTTCTCTGGAGAGGGCATGAAAGTGGTCGCCGGCTTTGATTCCAATCCATCGATGATTGATCCGCGGGCGATCATTCCGGTCTACGACATCAATGATATGCCGGAATATATTAAGAAAGAAAAGATTGAGCTG
>QKAL01000199.1 GCA_003246475.1 Lentisphaerota bacterium | reverse complement strand
GGCGGTTGCGCACGAAGTTCTGAAAAAGAAACCCCACGCGAAAGTTCAATATATTACCTGTGAAGAATTCTTGAACCGTTATGTCGATTCACTTGGTGCCAGAAAACATTCGGATTTCCGTAACTGGGTGAGAAAAGTCGATATGCTGCTGGTTGATGACGTTCATCAGCTGGCAAACAAAACCCAGCTGCAGGAAGAATTTTTTAATACTTTCAATGCTTTGCACAATGTAAACAAACAGATTATTCTTACTTCTGATAAGGCTCCTTCGGAAATCAAGGGCCTTGAAGAACGTCTGGTTTCCCGTTTCGAGCAGGGCGTCACAATTGAAATGACCACTCCGTCGTTTGAGACACGCCTGGCAATCCTGAAAAAGAAACAGAATGAACAGTTGATCAAACTTGATGACGATGTTCTTCAGTTCATTGCTGAACGCATAACTGCCAGCGTTAGGCGTTTGGAAGGTGCATTGCTTCAGCTGGTCGGATTGTCTTCCGCGATGTCATGCCGAATTACGGTTGACCGTGCGGAACATATGCTTTGCAAGCTTCTTGAAGAAGAATCCGTCTCCAAAAAAGTTTCGGTCGAGAACATTCTCAAAGCCGTGGCTGAATATTTTGATATCAGGGTGTCTGATATCCTTTCTTCGAAACGTCCTAAGAATATTGCTGAACCGCGCATGATTGCCATGTACCTGAGCCGTAAGCTTACGGAGCGGTCATATCCGGAAATCGGTGAGGCGTTCGGTAAAAATCACGCGACGATCATGCATGCCGAAAAGGCAGTTGTCAGTCGTTGTAAGGCCGATGAAGACATCAGAATGGCGGTATCCGCCCTTCAGCGTCAACTCCAGTCCTAGCGGAGAACTCCCGCGGGCAGTTAATGCTTTAAACTCCAACCGCTAATGCTCCTTACGGAAGCATGATGGTGAAATGTATCCACTTGTGTAATCTTTGGGTCTGACCGGTCAGACAAGTCGGACTGGTCGGACAGATATTAAAATAGCCGCGTTGGCTGATGATGCCGTACTCTACGGGACAACGATTTCCGGTGATCCTTCGATTCCTGAAACGATACTTAAGGTGCCTTTTTGTGTGCCGTGGATGGTGCGGACCAGTACCCTGGAGGTGTTGCCGTCGGCGTTGACTATCGTCAGGTATTCAAGCTGTCCGATTCGAATTATGGCTTTTTCCGGGACGATGTATGCTTTTTCGTTTCCGAGCTTGATTTTGACGGTTCCGAACATTCCGGGCATGAGTTTCTGGGTGTTGCCCAGGATACACATTTTGATCATGAATGTACGACTGCCGGAATCGACCGATGGAATAATTTCGCGGACTTCCCCTGTGAAATTCTGGTTTAGGGCGCCGACCTTGAAATCAATTTTGTCGCCGACTTTGACTTTTCCGACCAGACCTTCACGTAATGGGACATAGAGCATCAGCCGGGTTGGATCGAAAATTTTCAGCATCACGTTTCCGGGGGAGGCCATATCACCGGGATCGACATAGCGCTCAGCCACAATTGCGTTCATCGGACTTTCTATTCTTGAGTATGAGAGATTAGCCTCAACCTCGTTCAGATTTTGCCTGGAAGCCGCAACGGCGGCCCGGGCGGATTTGAGTTCTTCTTCTGCTGTTTCAAAGGTTTTATCGGCAATTGCTTTCTTTTCGAACAACTGCTTCTGGCGCAAATAGTTTTTCTGTACCCGCTCAAGAGTTGCCTGCATGGCGGTCAGGTTGTCGGCGGCGCGGTTGCGTGCTGCCTGCAGGTCGGCTGAATCAAGTTTTATCAGCAGTTCTCCCTGTTTGATAGAGTCGCCGCTGCGGCGGGTGACTTCCTGTATCCTGGCGGTCAGGCGTGGCGACAGTTCGATTTCGTCACGGCTCCTGACGGTGCCGACGGTCCGGTAGTATGCCGGGATTTCAGTAGCGGTGAGTTTTACTACTTTTCCCTGAGGTTTACGTTCGGGAACGGGGGTATTGCCGGGGGCGATGCTTTTACCGCTAAATACTCCGGTCTGTAGCAGTATCAGCAGGATGATTATTACAACCGCGGCAACGGTGATTGTCAGTTTCCATACAGGTTTCATGTTATTCAACTCCATGTTTCTTTGAGATCAGCATATAAATTGTCGGAATGACCAGTAGTGTGAAAAACGTACTCGCGATGAGTCCGAAGATCAGTGCCCAGGCCAGCCCGGAAAAAATCGGGTCCAGTGTGATCGGCCAGGCCCCCATCATGGTGGTCAGCGCCGTAAGCATGATGGGACGGAACCGGACGGCGCCGCTGTCGATGATCGCCTGTTTCAGCGAAACGCCCTGTTTCAGCGCATCCTGAATAAATTCAATCAGCACAATACTGTTTCGAATAACGATACCGCCCAGCGCAATCATGCCGATCATGCCGGTGGCGGTAAAGAATACCGGGTCGGCAAACCCCGCGACATCATGTCCCATAATCAGGTTAAGCAACCAGAAGCCGGGGGCGATACCGATTATAGTCAGCGGAATCGCGCACATGATAATAATCGGCATTACAATGCTGCCGGTCTGGATGATCAGTAGCAGAAATATACCGATCATGGCGATTCCGAATGCAATGCCGAGGTCTCGGAATACCCGCAGGGTAATCTCCCATTCTCCTTCTCCTGCCCATTCTGAACGTATATCCGGAGGCAGGGGATTCTTTTGTAGCGTATCCAGCGTAGTTTTCAGAATCAATTCGCCGGGTGGTTTGCCCGCACATTCAGCGGTGACAAATACTACACGTTCAAGGTTTTTATGATAGATCGGTTGTTCCGAGTCAGTAGTAATAAATTTTCCCAGTTCCGCAAGCTGTACCATCTCTCCTGATGAACTTTTCACCCAGAGTTGTCCGAGTTTGCCGGTATTGGTCCGGTCGGCGTAGGGTAATTGCAGCCAGGCATACAACGGGTCGCGTTCGCTTTCCTGTCGCACAAGTGTTACTAGAGAACCGCCGAGGGCCGTATTCAATGCCGAGGTGATATCTGATGCGGCGAGTCCGTGGAGTGCGGCTTTGTCGCGATCGATCCTGAACTCCAGGCGGGGATGTACGGTTTCCGCCATATCATCGATTTCCACGATGTGATTCGGGTCGGTCTCTCCCAGACGTTGTTCAAGCTGTTTTGCTCCGGCGATCAACCCGTCGTAGCTGGTTTCCGGCTTGCCGTAGACTTCCACCGTAATGGTGGAAAGGACCGGAGGGCCGGGAGGAACTTCCACAATTTTGACAATCGCGCCATGTTTTTCAGCAATTGCGGTAAGTGGCTTGCGGAGCCGGAGAGCGATGGCATGGCTCTGTTCGCTGCGGTCAACCTTTTCCGCAAGGTTTATCCGGATATCCGCCTGATTGGAATTGCGTCGGATACCGTAATGGCGTACCAGGCCGTTAAAGT
>QKAL01000276.1 GCA_003246475.1 Lentisphaerota bacterium | reverse complement strand
GGCGGTAACGTTCGGCTATCTGTTGCGTAATGTCGACGATTCCCTGCGAGTGCTGCAAGAGGTTTATCGGGTCTTGCAGCCGGGGGGCCGGGTCGTCTGCCTGGATACGACACCGCCTCGAAAGAATATGTTTTATCCATTTGTGCGTTTTTATCTCCGTTATGGTATTCCGCTTCTCGGTCGGCTGCTTGCTGATGACGAAGCGGCATATGCCTATTTAACCGGTTCGACCATGGATTTTCACAGTGCGGAAACACTGGCCATGCTTTTTCGACAGGCTGGTTTCCGTGATGTCGATTACAAACTGTTTATGTTGGGAACTATAGCCGTTCATTGGGGAGAGAAATGATGCAGGTTGAAGGCGCCCAGGATACTTTCACACCATTCGAGAACTCGAAAGATCTTCTTGCGGGATTGCCGCATTATGCGATGGAAACGACCATGTTTACCTTTCTGGTAAATACGGTCGTTCGGCATTTTCAGAACGATGCCTTTGTCTACCGGGCGGGTTCCGAAGAACACCGGGTTCCGTACAGTAAACTCTTTGAGGATATTTTACTGCTATCACGGGCGTTTCGGCGGCGTGGTGTCGGTTCCGGTGATAAGGTGATGTTGCTCTCCGATAATCGTTACGCCTGGATTGTCACCGATATGGCGCTGATGTCCATCGGAGCGGTATCGGTTCCGCGCGGTTCCGATACTCCGACCCAGGAGTTGCGCTATATTATCGAGCATTCCGAGGCCACATACCTTGTGGTCGAATCTGACGTCCTGTTGGATCGGCATCATGATTTCATTACCGGTTGCAAGCAAATCAAGACTATCTATGTCATGACGGGGACCATCCGACACACGCTGTTCAGCAATGTCTACGCGTATGTCGATCTGTTGGCCGATCGCACCTATCGCCATAGCGATGTGGAAAAGTTTGTGGCGCATGGCGAACAGTTGCAGGCCGATGATCTGCTGACCATTATCTATACTTCCGGCACAACCGGGGTGCCCAAAGGCGTCATGCTCACCCATGGCAACGTGATGCACAATGTCCGGGTTTTGCCGCTCCTCATTCAACTGCGGGAAAGCGATAGCTGGCTGTCCATTCTTCCGAGCTGGCATATCTTCGAGAGGACGAGTGAATATGTGGCTCTTGCCGGCGGCACCACCATCGTCTACTCATCGATAAAGACATTTGCCCAGGACCTTGAAACGTATCGGCCGACCCTGGTCGCTACCGTGCCCAGGGTCTGGGAATCGTTGTATAACCGGGTGCAGCAGACGGTACGAAAAAAAGGAGTATTTGCCAGTCAATTGTTTCGCTTCATGGTTTGGGTGTCGGCTCATTATCGGAGAAACAGGCGACAGCTCAGGGGACGTCTGCCGACTTTTACCTCGTCTGGTTTCTTCAGCAGGCTGATCCGCTCGGGGCTTGCTTTGCTGCAATTGATCGTACTCGGGCCTTTGTATCTTCTCGCCAGAAAAAAACTGGCCATTGTGCAACAGCGTTTCGGCGGACGTCTGCGGCTTGCGATCAGCGGCGGGGGTACCCTGGCGCCTTATCTCGAAAAGTGGATTGACGGGGTCGGGATCAGAATAGTCAATGCCTATGGCATGACAGAGTGTTCGCCGGCAATCGCCGGGCGCGGCCTTACCTGTCGTACTTTTGGCACGCTGGGACCGGCGGTGCCGGAGACGGAATTGCGCATTGTCGGCGAGGACGGATTGCCGTTGCCGACCGGCGAAGAAGGCCTGATCGAAGTGAAAGGCCCCCAGGTGACCCCGGGATATTATAAAAATGACGAAGAAAACAGTAAGTCATTTAGTCCGGACGGTTTCTTTCGTACGGGTGATCTGGGCAGGTTGACGGTCAAGGGGGAACTGATTATTACCGGCCGGGCCAAGGAGATCATCGTACTCAGCAGCGGTGAGAATATTGATCCCACCAAGATTGAAAACGTACTCACCATGTTCCCGTTTATCGAGGATGCGGTGCTGGTCGGACAGGATAAAAAGGGACTGGGGGCACTGCTGGTTCCCAATATGGAAGAACTGAAGACGCATCTCGCGGAAAAGATGAAGGATTTTCGTAAAGAAGGAGAGGATTGGCTGTCCGACAGCAAGGTCCTTGATTATATCCGCAACGATTTGAACCGGCTGCTCAAACCCAGAGAGGGATTCAAGCCGTACGAAAAATTACAGGGTATTATTTTTCTCGATAAAGAATTCAAACTCGGCGAGGAGTTGACCAATACCCTGAAAAAGAAGCGCCACTTTATTGAGCAGAAGTACCGCAAAATTATCAACGAATTATTGGCGTAAGCATCTCCGTCTTACAGTCGCTGCAGTTCGTCTTTGCTCCGGCAATAGAGGATGGTCGAATCCTGGCTGTGGTAGCGGTTTGCTTTTGCCGGATCCGCTTCCATGCCGACCATGGCGAGGGCCAGTTTGCCCGGTGGATCGTAGATGACGATAACCGGAACCCGTTGGGTCTGGGTGAGGTCTTTGAGAATGGCGCCGATATCAGCTCCTTTTTGGGACGCAATCGCATCAAAGCGGATAAAGCCTGGTGTAAGGACCTGCTCCGCGCTTTCCCGCAGCAGCGATTCCTCGACGGCAAGAACCTCCCGTTCGGCCACGACCGCCAGCCCGGGCAGCTTCTCTTCCAGCAGCTCGACACCATCGCCAACCCGTATTTCCCCCGGTTTGGCGACCACCGCAAAAATTCCTTCGCGAGGCATGACGCAGTCGCCTGCCTGATGATAAATGGCGCAGCGGTTGTGGCAGATTTTACCAAGCTGGGAAATAATCAGCTCCGTGCCGCCAATCCGCAGACGGCTGCCAACCGGTAATGTTGTCAGGTCTATTCCTTCGGTCGTCAGGTTTTCGGCAAAATTTCCGGCGACGACATCAAGCCCTTTCGCCCGCATGAAATCAATGCTTTCCTGGGCCAGCAGGCTCACCTGGCGATGCCAGGCTCCTCCATGGGCGTCATGTTGCAGGCCGTAATTCACAAGCAGGGTTGCGGATTCAACGTTGGTCTTCCGCATACCTTTGCGGTCACTGATGGATATCGCCTTTATCGTTCCCATGCCTTCTCTTAGGGTGATGGATTGTTGTTGTCTTGTTCTCTCTGCAAAATAGTGGTCTTCAGAGGATTGTAAAGACGTCTGTTGAAAAAGGCGGTAAATTCTCCTTCAGCAGATTTGCCTTGAAGAATAATCCTTGTCAACGGTTGCGAAATGCTTGCGGATTTTTCGTGGGTATGAGAAAATTATAGAAAGAGCTTAGGTGTTTATCAAACCTGTTAAGGAGGAGCTATGAGCTTTATTCGAGAGATTAAAAAGATTGTGACTCCGGTCGATTTTTCCGACAACTCGCGGTTGATTGCCGAGTCGGCAGCGTATCTGGCCGGTAAATTCGGTGC
>QKAL01000224.1 GCA_003246475.1 Lentisphaerota bacterium | reverse complement strand
ATAGACCAGAATCAAACGCTTATGCCCCTCGCTTTCCAGGGCTGCCACCTCCTTCTCCAATGCCTCATCGTCGAGAGTTTGTCTTACTGCAGTGTGCAGACTGCAACGGAAACCGCAGTATTTACAGTCATTGATACATCGGTTGCCGACATACAGCGGAGCGAAAAGAACGATCCGGTTGCCGTAAACGTCGTTCTTGAGCTGACGCGCGGCGGCAAATATCTCTTCTTTCAAGTCCGGCGTTTTTACTGCCAGCAGGGTAGCGGTTTCTTCCAGTGAAAGCGGTGTTTTTTTTAGACTTTTGGCGATAACGGCACTGATGCCCCCGGCATCTTCCGGCGTGTCCCGGAGCAGCCGGTACAATGTGTTGTCGTCAATGAAATCGAAGGCATTTGGCGATAATCTCTTATCCATAATTATACTCCTCTGGTAAGCAGTCCGCCTATGAGAACTGTAGTGAAATTATCCAGTCGTTCCTCAATGGTCATTTCGGCCCAGCCAAAAAGACAGTGCCGGTTGATACCCATGATAGCCCCCAGCATCATCATAGCTGTATTTTCCGGACTTATCACTCGAAAATCTCCCGATACGATACCCTCGCGAATGATCCCGGTAAAGACCGCCAGTACATCCTGAAACTGTTTTTGGGCTTCGTTCTTTCCGGCTTCATCTGTCGGTGGAGTGGAGAAGCGGGCCATAAACAGGTAACGGTGAGCGTCGAAATCGTTGAAGACGATTTCCGCCAGCGCATGCAATTTTTCCTCCGGCTCCGCGGTGGTTGCTGCCGCTTCTCTCAGTTTTCTCAAAACATGCTCCCGGGTTGCCCGGAAGGTGTCCTGAATCAGCAGATCGCGGGTCCGGTAGTAGTTGTAAATGGTTACCGAGGAGATCTTCAGCCGTTTGGCTATTGCCGCAATGGTGATCTCCTCAAGCTTCTTTTCCCGTAGCATCTCAATTACGGCCTCGCGCATACTCTGGCGCATGCTTTCCGTAAGCAGCTCTTTTGATCTTGGTGTTAGTCTCGGCATTATATTGACTTCGCTTTATTGTTTATAAAAAATACTTTATGATGTATAAAGCAATATAGCGAAAAATAGCATTATTACAAGTATTTATAACAGGAAATGTGATTATGCTTTTACCGGTTATCGGCGGTGGCCGAGGGCGCGGCGGGCGTCTAGTTCGTCCTGCTTCTGGCGCAGTACGTCACGTTTGTCTTCGAAAGTCTTGCCTTTGCAGATGGCTATTTCGACCTTTACCCGTCCGTTTTTAAAATAAAATTTGAGCGGGACAATGGTATAACCTTTTTCTTTGACCTGCTGCGAGATCTTCAGGATTTCACGCTTGTGCAGCAACAGCCGTCGCGTTGATTTCGGCTTGTGGTTGAACACGTTGCCGTATTCATATGGCGCGATGTGGGCGTTATATAACCATGCCTGTCCCTTTTCGATCTTGACGAAGGCGTCGATCAGCGAAACTCCGGCGTTACGGCAGCTCTTCACCTCGGTACCGCGCAGCTCAATCCCGGCTTCGCAGGCTTCGATGATGGTATAATCATGCAACGCCTTTTTATTTCTGGCGATGGTATTGTCGCTCTTATTGTCTTTTTTATTGGCCATTGATATTCCTTTTCCGGCGGACGGCAGAACCGCCCGCCGGTTAATCGATCATTGTCCGCCGCTGAAAAAGCGTTTGGCCCGTTCGAGGAAGGAATCCCGCATGGGGTGAACCTTTTCCTCTCCACAGGCGGAACGGAATTTCTGCAACGCCTCTTTCTGTTCCCGGCTTAGGTTGCGCGGGACTTCGACGAAGATCTTGACATGCTGATCGCCGCGATAACCGCCGCGCAGCGATGGAATGCCTTTGCCCTTGAGCCGGAGAATGGTCCCACTCTGTGTCCCTTCGGGAATCTTCATTTTGGCGGTCCCGCTGATGGTCGGCACTTCAATAATGCCGCCGAGTGCCGCCGTGACGAAGTCGATCGGAACTTCGCAGAGGACGTCGTTGCCTTCGCGGATGAATACATCATGCTGCCGGACGTGGATGACCACGTAGAGGTCGCCGCTGCGACCGCCGCTCGTGCCGCTTTCTCCCTCACCGGAAACCCTCAGGCGCGAACCGGTGTCAACGCCCGGAGGAATATGGATCTGCAAGGTCTTTTCCACTCGGACACGGCCTTCGCCGTGGCAGCCGGAACACGGATTCTTGATTATCTGTCCGCTGCCGCCGCAGTTCGGGCAGGCCTGGCGAATGCTGAAGAATCCCTGCGCCAACGATATCTGTCCAGTACCGTTACAGCGCGGACAACGTGCTTTGGATGATCCGGGCTCACAACCGGTACCGTTGCATTTCTCGCAGGCATCAAGACGCGGTATGGTTATTTTTTTATCGGCGCCGTAAACGGCGTCTTCGAAATCGATTTCCAGTTCATAACGTAGGTCGGAACCGTCCTGTCGGCCGCCGGAGGAACGCCGGCTGGAGCCGCCGCCGAACAGGTCTTCAAAAATGCTGCCGCCGGAACCGCCGAACACCTGGCTGAAAATATCGAAAGGATCGTTGAAGCCGCCGAAGCCGCCGCCATTGCCGGCAGGTCCCGACGCACGGGAAAATGCCTCCGGTCCGAACTGGTCGTACTGGGCGCGCTTCTGCGGATCGCTCAACACTTCATATGCGTGGGCGATCTCCTTGAACTTGTCTTCCGCTTCCTTGTTGCCAGGATTTTTGTCGGGGTGGTATTTCACCGCCAGTTTGCGGTAGGCCTTTTTTATATCGGTGGCCGCGGCGCCTTTGGTAACGCCTAACAGCTCATAGTAATCGGTAGCCATAGAATCACCCTGAACTTATTGTTTTTCCGGACCGCTGCTGACCACTACCCGTGCCGGGCGCAACAGCCGTTCCCCGAGTTTATAACCGCAGTTCCACTGTTTTGTAATAACGCCTTCGGGAACTTCCGCTGAAGTTTCGTGCGCGATGGCGTCATGCAGTGACGGATCGAATTTTTCGCCTACGGCATTGAATTTTGTTATGCCGATGTCGCCGATAGCCCGTTCGTATTCCCCGACGATCATGCGCAGCCCCTGGCGGATGGCATCAAGGTTGTCGCTTTGTTCTGCCGAGGTGATGGCCATGTTGACGTTGTCGAATAGATTGAGGAACGGCAGCGCCGTATCGATCTGAGCCATGCTGCGGGCGTTGGCGATGTCTTTGAACGTCCGCTTGCGGAAATTATCAAACTCGGCGTGTATCCGCAGTACCTTGTCATTTGCTTCGGTCAATTCTTCATGCAACTTAGAGATTTCCGCCGCCGGATCAACGGTTACAGCGGTTGATTCCACAGTCTCTGCGGTCATCTCCTCGGAGGCACAGGTCTCTTCTCCGACCGACTCATCTGTCTTCTTTGTCTTTTTCGTCATGTATGTAAACTCCT
>QKAL01000174.1 GCA_003246475.1 Lentisphaerota bacterium | reverse complement strand
ACCATGAGTTCTATCGTCAATAATTTGAATAAGCAGAAAGCACAGAGCGTTGACTGGGGAAATCTGATATATTATAACAACGGAAAATTCATCCGCGTATTCGGCCCTGATCAAATATTTGCTTTTGGCGGCGGCGGCATAAGCGGTCTTAATACATTTGCCACACAGTTTCCCGCCAACGCTACTACTTTAAGCACAGAAAAGGATCCCCAAGACCCGAATCACTATACCAATGTCGAACTATGGAAAGGTGAACGCAATAACGTCCCGTTTCCGTCTAATTCGCCCTATCTTGCCTGGCCGCAAATCAGTGGTTATTACCTGGCGCTCTCCGCTGCGTCTCTTGGCGTACAAAAGTTTCAGAATCAGTCTAAAGTCGGTTTTTTCTCCTATCCGGTAGACAATATGAATGGCCAGTTCAACAACATTCCAGCCACGTCGAAAATCAAGATTTGCATCTATTCTATTGATGTGCCGAATGCCAACGGCAAGCCGGGTAAAAAAGATAGCGATATTGACCTGTAACTTATCCGTGAAAGACAACGGCTATGGAGGAGAAAATTTCTCCTCTGTGCTGGTGAAATGGAGACAAAAACATGAGAACGTTTTCTATTATCTTATCATCTTTATCCATGATCGCGGGAACGTCTGTTCTGATAGCCCAGCCGCCGGCTCCGGGATCATATACAGCAAAAGTAAAGATCGCATATCAGTGTAATAACTCGCCGTTCAGCGCCTCGGTTGGGATTTGTCAGGAAACGATGAACGAGACGCCGGAACAGGTTAAAAATATTGCCGCAGCGTTCAAGATGGTTCATATTTATCAATTTGATGAAAAGCTGATGCAAACGGCGCTGTCCAGTAACATGGAGGTAATGCTGGGAACAACATCTGCCCAGGCAACGAGTTTTGCCGCTTCGGTTGACAACGCTAAAACCTTTGTCACAAACAATGTCGTTCCGTATAAGGGCGTTATCAAAACCATATTAATCGGTAATGAGCCTAACATAGTCAATACCTGTATCGACCCGAAAACATTCCTCCTCGCGGCACAGAATCTGAAGTCTGCGTTAAAGATCAACAGCATCAATATCCCGGTTTCGGCTACGCTGGTATTCGGATGTACAACTGCATACTATCCACCGAACAAAGTTTTATTTGCCGCGTACAGTACAACACCAGTAAACAACGTCTACTCGCCAATCCCCTATATTCAGGCGATCAAGAGTATAAATGCCAACCCGTTTATTTTCTACGATTTTTATCCAAACCTGACTCTCAGCTCTGATACGGATCCGCTCTTGGGATATTGCCTCTTCGAGGTCGGAGGCGGGCCGGATTCCTCGTGCTGCGGTATGTTTGACGCCCAATATCTGAGTGCCTGCAATGCTACCTATGCCGTTGAACCAACCGTCGAAGTATATGTTGGGGAAGTGGGTTGGCCTAAAGCGTCGGGTGCAGGTCCTGCCGGCACCAGCGCCAACCAGGCAACCTTTGTCAATAATTTCTATAAATACTGGGTGGATATGCAGAAAAAAAAGACCATACCAGTGTTTCTCTTTTATGCATATCCCAACCGGAGCGACAACGCGATGTTTGCGCTGTTTAGCAACAGCGGAATCAATTTTTCCAATTATGCACCGGAAAATGGGAAAACGTCGAATAAACAAAAGGATCAGGGTGATATTGACCTGTAAAGTCGATAATCCTTACACTTGCGCCGCTGGAATAATCTCTGGCGGCGCATAATTTTTGCCGGTATGACATCGTTCCTTTTGCAATCCTATTGCATTTCTTTTACAATTCTTTGACACTTTTTAAATTACATCCTTTATGTTAATGAGTATAACCTGCATGGGAGGGTCAGAATAAATGACAAAACAACTTATCAGCCTGGCAGCCACCGCACTTGTGTTGAGTGCGGCGGCTGCTGTCGTAGCCGTTGATGGCAAAGAGAAACAGCCGAATAAGGTTACCAGTAAAGAACTGGGAGAAAAGGAACGTTACCTGATTTACGGCAGTACCGACAAGCCGGTTTATCGGGCAGAGGAAAAGGTATATCTCCGGGCGGTGATTCTCAATGGTGCGGACAATACCCCGCTGAAGAATGGCAATATCCATGTTAACGTTAAAATAACCGATTCGAAAGGCGGTATCGTTTTTCAGTCCAATGGTTACAGTCAGGACAGTACGGCAGGGATAGTCTGGGACATCCCCGCAGGGCAGGCGGGAGGGCAATACACTGCGGCTTTCAGTTCCATTCACAAGGGAATACCGGAGACAAAACGATCATTTGAAATACGCGCCTACCGGGCTCCTCGTCTAAAATCACAGATCGAGTTCGCACGCGAGGGATATGGTCCGGGAGATACCGCGACCGCTTCGGTGAAAGTCACCCGGGCCGAGGGCGGCATCCCCAAAAACGCGAAAATCACTGCCATTGCCAGAGTCGACGGCAAAGAAGTATTCCGTAAAGACAACCTGTCTGTCAATGACAATGGAACGTGCTCTGTCGATTTTTCATTGCCGGGGAAAATCATCGTTGGAGACGGGACTCTCTCGTTTGTAATCGAAGACGGTGGCGTTGCCGAAACCGCAGGCAAGACAATCCCCATTCTGTTACCGACCATGAACATCACTTTCTATCCCGAAGGTGGAGAACTTGTTTCGGGTCTCCCCTGCCGGGTCTATGTCCAGGCCAATCGTCCAGACGGCAAGCCCGCGGATATCGAAGGGGGGATTTTTGATCCACTGGCATCCGCCGCGCAGAAAACACTTGCCGCAATAAAGACCATCCATGAGGGGCGGGGAATAATTGAATTTACCCCGAATGCCGCGTTCAATTATGAGCTTGCATTGAGCAAGCCATCCGGAATAACCCAAACATTTGAGTTGCCCAAAGTGAAAAAGTCGGGAGCCACACTCCGGGCGAGGAAAGAGGTTTATCCTTTTGATGGGAAAATCACGGTTGCAGTTAATTCAACCGCCGACAGTAATGCGGGGAAAGTAACCGTCTGCAAGCGTGAAATAGAATTGGATTCCCAGCCTGTGGAACCGGGAAAAAATGTTGAGCTGGAACTTGATCCGAAAGATAGCGAAGGGGTTTTGATTGTCACTGTGTGGGATAAAAACGGTATCCCGCTGGCGGAACGGCTGGTCTATCGGCAACCGAAATTCACGGTCAATGTGGCGATGAAGATGCCGGATAAACCATGTGTGCCCGGCGATAAAGTCAAACTGGAGATCCTGACCACCGACGAGAACGGGCGCCCGGTCGAAGCTGTTGTCGGACTGACGGTAACCGATGATGCCGTACTTGAGATGGTGGAGAAACGCGAACAGCCGCCGCGTCTGCCGGTTATGGTCTATCTGGAAAACGAGGTCATTGATCTGGCCGACGCGCAGGTGTATCTCGATTCAAAGAATCCAAAATCCGCTCCCGCCGTGGATCTTCTGCTGGGGACTCAGGGGTGGCGTCGTTTTATTCTGGTAAATTATAATCAAATCAAGAGTAAATATCCGGAAGCCGCCAAACGGGTGTTGGCGGAAAATATTATGATGCCGATGCCGATGGGAGCTCCGAGAGTTGGTAATGTGATGTTTTTTGATGGTGAAGAAAAAGGCATGGACATGGACGGACGGGCGCGATTGGAACAGCCCAAGGGGGTAGTAAGGAAAGAACTCCGCCAGAAGGCCGCAAAAATATTGCCACAGATAATGGAGGCCGCACAGCCATTGCCGGAGGTAAGAAAAAATGAAGAAATGATGATGGATATAGTTGCCGAAGAGCATATGAAGCCGATACCGCCGATGGTCGTTATCCGTGAATATTCGCATCAGACCAGGCCAAACCGAAAGCCGAACGACCGCGTTGATTTTACCGAAACACTGTACTGGAATGCCGGATTGCGCACCGGAGCACGTGACGGCAAAGCGACGATTGAGTTTGGATTGTCCGACAGCGTGACCTCATTCCGGGTTATGGCGGATGCCTTTGGCAATAACGGTGCCATTGGAACCGGCGACACCATGCTGAAATCGGTGGAACCCTTTTATATCGAGCCCAAAATGCCCTTGACTGCCACCGTCGGCGATGTCATCGAGCTTCCGGTTGCCCTGATTAACTCCACGGATGAGAATTTCGCCACGGCTTCATTGCTGGTTCGCGGGGAGGGACTGGACATTGTCCAGGCTGAAAACGGAAAACTTGATGCCGGAAAGCGTGAGCGCCGGATCGTGAAAATAACCCCGATGAAACCTGGAACGTATAAGTTGACCGTAAGCGCCGCAGCCGGATCGTTTGCCGATACGGTTACAAAAACTTTGACGGTCAGTCCCAAGGGGTTCCCGGTTGCTGTCAATGGCGGGGGACTCATCGACGCACAGCATCCTGGTGCGTTCCGAACGGTTATTCCTGCTGAAATAGAGCCTGCCAGCATGAAGGTAAAAGCCATTCTGTATCCGACTCCGCTGGCCAACATGGAAGAAGCATTAAACGCATTGCTGCGTCAGCCGTGTGGTTGTTTCGAGCAGACCAGCTCTACCAATTATCCCCTGGTCATGGCGCAGCAATATTTTATCTCCCATCATGGGATCGCCCCGGAAAAGATCGCCAAAGCTCGTGAGCTGTTGAATCAAGGGTATAAAATGCTTACCGGCTTTGAATGTAAACAGAAGGGATACGAGTGGTTTGGCGGCGATCCCGGACATGAGGCTCTTTCCGCATACGGCCTGATGGAGTTCGCCGATATGGCAAAAGTAATGCCGGTAGATTCGGACATGGTTGCCCGGACGCGTGAGTGGCTTTTGTCCAAGCGTGACGGCAGCGGCGGCTTCAAACGTAATGAACGGGCGCTCGACAGCTTTGGCCGCGCGCCAGTCCCAACCACCAATGCATACATACTCTGGGCGTTGCTGGAATCCGGCGAAGACCCGAAAAAAATGTCTGCCGAGATTGCCGCGGTAAAAAAAGAAGCCCTTGCCAGCAAGGACTCTTATCTGATCGCGCTTGCCGCCAATATCCTTTATATCAGCGGAGACCGGGATGCCGCCGGAACTCTGGCCGGCAAACTGGTCAAGGCGGTGGATAAAGACGGAAAAGTTACCGGTGGAGGTACTTCCATAACCTGTTCTGGCGGTGACTCGCTGGCGTTGGAAACAACTTCGCTGGCTCTGCTGGCATGGCTGCGGGATGACGCAAAATGGGCGGCAACGATCGAAAACTCGATGAAATGGCTGTTTGAACAATGCAAAGCCGGTCGCTTCGGGACCACCCAATCGACGATCCTGGCGTTGAAAGCCATTAACGCGTACGACAAGGCCCGCGCCAAACCGCTTGCCGCCGGTTCGGTTCAGTTGAAGATTGACGGACAACCCTTCGGCAAACCGGTTGCGTTTTCGACTGACACCAAAGGGGCGGTTGAGCTGCCGGATTTTGCCGCCATAATGACTCCCGGTGAACATTCGCTGGAATTAGTAATGGACGGCGGCAGCCGGATGCCTTATTCAATTGAAATATCGTATTTTTCTCCGACTCCGGCGACCAGTCCGGAATGTCTGCTCAAGCTGGAAACCGGATTATCCTCAAATGAGATCAGGGAAGGGGAGCCGCTTGAGTTGACGGCAACTATCACAGTCGGCAAGGAAGATGCCTCCATGCCGGTGGCGATCATTGGCCTTCCCGCCGGTCTGGAACCGCGCTACGACCAGCTTAAAGAACTGGTCGGCGCCAAAAGGATTGACGCGTATGAAGTGATCGGGCGTGATCTGGTGCTCTATTGGCGAGGGCTGAAAGCCGGAGAGGTGCGCAGCGTTCCGGTCTCCCTTACAGCATCGATTCCGGGTACGTATACAGGACCGGCCAGCCGTGTTTATCTCTACTATACCGATGAGTACAAGTTCTGGATTCCCGGAATGAAAGTTAAAATATCTCCCCGTTAACTGTAAAAAAAGGAGGCCGACGGTTGGGGTGTACCGTCGGCCGTGGGGGATGGGGGAGGAAAATTTTAAAAAGGACGCCGTTTATCCCCGGCGTCCACGGGGGAAGAGGAACTATTATTTGCCGTAATATGCCTTCAGATAGAGTTCCTTGATTTCGGTGATCAGAGGATAGCGCGGATTCGCGCCGGTGCACTGGTCATCGAAAGCTTTTTCCGAAAGCTCGTCGATTTTGGCCAGGAAATCCTGTTCATTGACACCGGCATCCTTGATGGTTGCCGGAATATTCAATTTCTTTTTCAGGTCTTCAATGGCTTCAATCAACTTCTCAATTTTTTCGTCTTCGGTCTTGCCGCCAAGTCCGAGGAAATCGGCTATGCTCGCATAACGGATCTTAGCTTCCGGGTATTTGTACTGCGGAAACAATCCCTGTTTGGTAGGACGGTTGGTGGCGTTGAAGCGGATCACTTCGCAGATCAGCAACGCGTTAGCCAGACCGTGCGGCACATGGAATGCGGCACCTAGTTTATGAGCCATCGAGTGGCAGATCCCCAGGAACGCATTAGCAAAAGCCATACCGGCGATTGTCGATGCATTGTGGATCTTTTCACGTGCCAGCTGGTCATTGGCGCCGTTTTCATAAGCCCGGGGCAGATATTTGAATATCAACCTCATCGCTTCCTTGGCCAGTGCATTGGTGTATTCTGTGGCGCAGACCGATACGCGGGCTTCAAGAGCGTGGGTCAGGGCATCGATACCGCTGTAGGCGGTGAGTCCTTTGGGCATGCTCATGACCAGTTCGGCATCAACGATCGCCATGCTCGGAGTCAGCTCATAGTCGGCCAGCGGATACTTGTTGCCGGTCTTTTCATCAGTGATCACCGCGAACGGCGTAACTTCGGAACCGGTACCAGAGGTGGTCGGAATTGCCACGAGGATAGCCTTTTCGCCCAGCTTCGGGAAGTGGTATACGCGCTTGCGGATGTCCATGAAGCGCATGGCCACATCTTCGAATTTAACCTCGGGATGCTCGTACATAAGCCACATGATCTTGGCCGCGTCCATCGGAGACCCGCCGCCCACCGCAATGATCACGTCCGGATTGAACGCCTTCATGCGCTCGACACCTTTAGTGGCGGTAGCCAGCGTGGGATCGGGTTCGACATCAGCAAAGATTTCCATTTTCAGCTTGAGGTCTTCAAGTGTCTTGATCATACCGGCCAAATGTCCGTTGTTATGCAGATAGCGGTCGGTAACGATGAACGCCCGCTTCTTGTCCTTGAGGTCGGTAAGAGCGATCTGCAGGCTGCCGGGTTTGAGATAGATCTTCGGGGGAACTCTGAACCACAGCATGTTTTCTCTCCTCTGGGCTACGGTCTTGATGTTGAGCAGATGTTTCGGGCCGACGTTCTGGCTGACGGAGTTGCCACCCCAGGATCCGCATCCGAGCGTCAACGACGGTTCAAGGCGGAAGTTGAACACATCCCCGATAGCCCCTTGGCTGGACGGCATGTTGATAAGTGTCCGCCCCGTCTTCATGGCGTTGCCAAACTCATTGATACGGTCGGTGTTGGCCGGATTGGTATAGAGTACGCTGGTATGTCCCATGCCACCGAATTTCACCAGTTGCTGGGCTCGTTCCAGTGCCATATTGAAATCCTTGACCTTGTACATCGCCAGTACCGGAGATAGTTTTTCGTAGGAGAAGGGAAATTCCGGGCCTACGCCGTTGGTCTCACCGATCAGAACTTTGGTGGTTTTGGGTACGGTTACACCGGCCATTTCTGCGATCTTCCAAGCGGGCTGTCCGACGATGGCAGCGTTGAGATGGCCATCTACCACCGTGACCTTGCCAACCTTTTCAACTTCATCTTTCTTCAGAATATATGCTCCGCGATTGAGAAACTCAGCCTTGACCGCATCGTAAATATTTTCAACAACAACTACCGACTGCTCCGATGCACATATCATCCCGTTGTCGAAAGTCTTACTCATCAGCACATAGCTTACCGCAGTCTCAATATCGCAGGTCTCGTCGAAAATCGCGGGAGTATTACCGGCACCGACCCCGAGAGCCGGCAGACCGGAAGAGTAGGCCGCTTTGACCATCGCGGGGCCACCTGTGGCCAGAATCAGATTGATGTCCTTATGACCCATGAGACGTTTGGACAAATCGACGGTCGGTTCGGCAATCCAGCCGATCAGATTTTCCGGCGCGCCGGCTTTGACCGCGGCATCCAGCACGATTTTAGCTGCGGCAACAGTGCTCTTTTTGGCACGGGGATGTGGTGAGAAAATGATCCCGTTACGTGTTTTCAAAGCCAGCAGAGATTTGAATATCGCCGTAGAAGTGGGGTTGGTGGTAGGAACAATACCGGCGATAATACCAACCGGTTCGGCAACTTTTATAATCCCGAAAGAGTCGTCGCGCTCAATCTCGTCGCAGGTACGGATGTCTTTATATTTATTGTAGATATATTCAGAAGCAAAGTGATTCTTGATAACCTTGTCCTCTATAACACCCATACCGGTTTCTTCAACCGCCATTTTGGCCAGAGCAATACGGGCATTGTTGGCGGCGAGAGCGGCAAGGCGGAAAATCTCATCGACTTTTTCCTGAGGGTATTTCGAGTATGCTTCCTGCGCTGCTTTGACTTTGGCTACCATTGCGTCAAAATCCGCAGCCTGCTGTTCGAGCGTATTTACCGTATTTTCAATTGTCTTCTTTGTCGCATTCATTGTAATACCTCCGATGCATTTTATAATTATTCGCCGTTTTATTCCGGCGGGAAAATCAATCCAAATCGTTGTTTATTCGGCGCCTCTCGCCATTCTGACCATAAAAACTGCCAGGCCAGACATCAGGTTTTCCGATTGCACCACCACTGATGGCGGCACTTTCAATCTGACGGGTGAGAAATTCCAGATCCCTTTTATACCAGCGTTAACTAAACGGTCGGTGACCTGCTGCGCCGCGAACGACGGCACGGTAAGCACCGCGATCTCAATTAGTCTTTCGGTAATGAATTTTTCCAGCTCCTCTATTGGTTTGATTTCGCACTCATGTACATAAGTACCGTATTTTTCACGATCCGCATCAAACGCCGCCACAAAATTGAGACCGCGTTTGGAGAATCCGGGAAACCCAAGTAACGCACTGCCAAGACACCCTGCACCAACCAAAATTGCCTCGGAATTTCTGTCCCAGCCAATAATCGAGCGAATCCCGTGCATCAATTCAGTTATCCGATAACCGACCCGAGGCTTGCCGGTCGCTTCCGTATATGCCAGATCTTTTCTGACTTTGATCGAATCGATTCCCAGCTCGTTGGCAATATCCGTTGCCGAAACAAATTCCCGGCCTTCAAAGTCAAGCGCCTTGATTACCCGTAAATATGACGGAAGGCGTCTTATGGTCGGTACCGGATATTTTTTGTCACTGGAATCGGTCATGTTTTCACCTGTCACTAAATAAGTAATTTTATATCGATAAAAATATATCGATTACAGGAATAGACTATAATATTAAAAAAATAAATGTCAATGGCATTAAATATTTTTTTATCGATATTTTTTTATCTTTATCCGAAAGGAAGATTTAACCTTGCTTTGCCATTCAAAAATTTAGCCCTTATCATGTATTGATAAAATGTCATATTTCGGGAACATTTTTATATATTCCATTGTCTAAAATATCATGTAATGTGATAGAAAATGGAGTCATATATGATGAAAGATATTGTCTGGAAAACAGTAGCCTTGATTTTGGCAACTGTGGTTATTGTGCTTGTCATCAAAATGTTATACCCCATCAGAGTGTCCGTTGGGGCAGGGGGCGATGCTCCGCGGATAATTCAGTCAGCCTCCACACTCCAGGAGGATTTCGCCCGGGTCGCAGAGAAATGTTCTCCCGCTGTAGTGGTGATTAAAACCGGTAGAGTGGCGTATTACTATGAGGATACCGCCACCAGTCTATATAATTATTTTCATGGAAGCCCCACCCCTCGGGAACGAACAGTACCCACTGGATTGGGTTCCGGTTTTTTTATTGACGATACCGGGCACATCCTGACCAACCATCACATTGTCAAGCAACAGGATGTGTTTACTGTGACATTGCAGGATCAGACCGAATATCCGGCTGAACTGGTTGGGGTTGATCCGCTTTCCGATCTGGCGGTATTAAAAATCAACACCGGGCGCAAAATGCCCTATCTTGAGTTTGCCGATTCCGAAAAGGTCAAGGTCGGACACTGGGCGATCGCGATCGGTGCACCGTTCAGCCTGAATCATTCGGTCACAGTCGGGATAATAAGCCATAAGCGCCGGACCATGGGATTGAATGTCTATGAGAATTTTATTCAGACAGACGCCTCCATCAATCAGGGCAACAGCGGCGGACCGCTGTTGGATATCGAGGGCAGGGTGATTGGCGTAAATGACTTTATTCTTACACCATCATCGGGAAACATCGGTTTGAGTTTTGCGATCGCCGGAAATCTGGCCCGGAAAATCGGTGAACAGTTGATCGGCGGCGGCAAAATAATCCGTCCGTGGCTGGGGGCATCCATGGCCGCGCTGTCCGCCGGTTATAAGAAAAAATTCAGTTTGAATGGTGGCGTACTGATTATTGAAATACTGAGAAATGGGCCGGCGGATAAAGGGGGCTTGATTCCCGGAGATGTTATAATTAAGGTCGATGGCAATACCGTACTTCGCCCGAACGACGTTCAAATGTCGATCGCCAACCATCGCCCCGGAGATATGGTCAAAATTCAAATCTTCCGTGAGGGAAAGTATATGGACGTAATACTTCAGGTTGAAACTATGCCGCAAATGTTTTAAGCATCAGGCCCGGTTTCGTTGTTCGACTGCTTCCGAAATCGCGTCAGATGAACTTGCAGCAACGCGATTTCCGCTGGAGTTATACCGTCGATCCTGCCGGCTTGCGCCAACGTTGCCGGAAGAACTTTTTTCAACTTCATCAACGACTCATTTTTCAGGCCTTTGACTGCGTCATAATTAAAGGCTGCAGGAATTTTCCAGCATTCAAGCTTGTTGAGTTTGGCAATGGATTCCTCCTCGCGCCGTAAATACCCTTCATAATGGCTGTCTATAACCAGTTGCCGGAACGCGCGGCGCTCCAGGCGATCCGACATATCCATCGCGGTAATTTCTTCGGGGAAGGGGAGTAATCCTGCCGCGTCGCCTTTGAGCTGTTTCAAATGCGACCAGAGAGTCTTGCCCTGATATTTTTCCGCCTTGAAAAATGCGGTACGATCATTAATCCGATCTCGATATCGACAGTATTCCAGATATTTATTTTCCGGCAGCAGACCAATGTTGTATGCAAACTCGGAGAGCCGCAGGTCAGCGTTGTCCTGTCGCAGATGCAGCCGGTATTCGGCCCGACTGGTAAACAGCCGGTATGGTTCGACGATTTCCTTGGTAACCAGGTCATCCAGCATTACGCCGATATAACTCAGATCGCGGGGGAGGGCGACAGGTTCTTTTCCTGCCGCAGTAATAGCCGCGTTCATGCCCGCCACCAGCCCCTGTCCGGCGGCCTCCTCATAACCGCTGGTTCCATTAATCTGTCCCGCCGTAAAAAGATTTGACCAGATTTTGTTGGCGGTAGTCCGCTCCATCTGATCCGGAAAGATGAAATCATACTCGATGGCGTAGGCATAACGGGAGATTTCCGCCTTTTCCATGCCCGGAATGGAACGGATCATTTTTACCTGAACCGGGGGAGGGAGGCTGGTGGAAATCCCGTTGATATAGTATTCATCGGTAAATTCACCTTCTGGCTCAAGGTATAACAAATGGCGTTCATGATGCGGAAAGCGTACAACTTTATCTTCAAAAGACGGGCAGTAACGCGTTCCGATACCCTTGATTTTTCCCTGATACATCGGAGAAAGATGCAGGTTGTCACGAACTGTGCCGGCGGTAATGTCATTGGAATAAACCATATAGCAAGGCATATCGCGCTGTTGCGCACGGGGCAGGGCTGTCTCACCAGGATAATAGCTGAAGTTTTCCTCGTGAATATCGGACTGCTGAAACTGCATAGCCGTAAAATTAATCGTTTTTGCCAGAATGCGGGGAGGGGTGCCGGTTTTTAAACGCCCGATTCGCAGTCCAAGTTGTTCTCTCAAGGCTTCCGAGAGGTGAGTGGATGGTGGATCTCCGGCCCTTCCCCCAGGCATGTTGACCATGCCGTAGTGCAGGGTGCCATTCAGAAATGTACCGTTCGCCAGCACCAGAGAGGCGCAGTAAAAGGAGTCACCCATGTCGGTTTCAACGCCGGTGATCAATTTCCTCCGGTCATCAATGATAAACGCTGTAACCATAGCCTGCTTGATATCCAGTCCCGGATAACGCTCCATCTCAAGTTTCATCGCCCGCTGAAAACATACCTTGTCGCACTGTGCGCGTGGCGACCACACGGCAGGCCCTTTGGCTATATTCAACATTCGGAATTGTATTGCTGCCACGTCGGTGATTTTGCCCTGCGCGCCGCCGAGCGCGTCGATTTCTCTTACTACTTGCCCTTTTGCGATACCACCGATTGCCGGATTGCAGCTCATCTGAGCAATATGATCCATATTGACGGTTATTATCAGGGTTTTTGCACCCATGCGGGCGGCTGCCAGGGCAGCTTCGCAACCTGCGTGCCCTGCTCCAATGACGATGACGTCGTATTTATTATCTGACATGATCTGCCTTTAAAAACATTCTAATTCAAAATCAAGCCAATAATATAGCGCATCATTTCAAATATTAAATCCGGCAATTCCATAATGTTTTCGGATAATGATCCATAAATAGTCACAAGTTATTCACAGCCTCCAGGATCAATGATATTAACAATTGTTGCAATGCGTTTATGATTAAGAGTATAGATGCATTGCCTGGTTGCATTTTGCTAGTTGTTGATTTAACATAATATATATTAT
>QKAL01000253.1 GCA_003246475.1 Lentisphaerota bacterium | reverse complement strand
GCGCCGGCGTTACCGAAACCATCTACCGCAAGGGACTTCCCGACCGCTACGCAGCCTCTCTCCGCGACTGGCAGAAAAGCACCCCGGTAGTCTCCAGCGTCGGCGGCGTCAGCGGCAGCTGGAAGAAAAAAGACCAGAAGACCACGGTCGTCACCGATACCCAGAACAAACCGTGGACCAAAATCATGCGCCATTATATCGAAGCCCCCGGCACGCTGCAGTGGAACTCCAATTACACCGACTTCTGACCCGCCTATTTCTTCCAGTACGGGGAGATATGGCGCAAGCGCGCAATGATCGGAGGAAGATGTTCGACCACAAAATCGACCTCTTCCTCGGTGTTATAACGTGACAGACTGAAACGGATCGTACCATGCGCCGCCGTATATGGCAGCCCCATCGCCCGGAGAACATGCGACGGCTCCAGACTCCCGGTCGTGCAGGCACTGCCGCTGGAGGCACAGATTCCCAGCTGATCCATCAGCATCAGAATCGATTCGCCCTCAATGAATTCAAAGCTGATTGAGGTGGTATTCGGCAGACGATGTTCGAGATCGCCGTTGACCCGGATCGTCGGAACCTGGTCGACAATACCCTTTTCCAGCCGATCGCGCAACGCGCGTACCACCGTATTTTCATGCTCCAAACCGGCTTTGGCCAGTTCCGCCGCTTTACCCATCGCCACAATGCCCGCCACATTTTCGGTACCGCCGCGACGACCATTTTCCTGGTGTCCGCCGATCATAAAGGGGCGGAAACGCTGCCCGCGCCGGACGTAGAGTATGCCCACGCCTTTGGGCGCGTGCAGCTTATGAC
The DNA here is from genome assembly GCA_003246475.1 of Lentisphaerota bacterium. Lineage (GTDB taxonomy): Bacteria > Verrucomicrobiota > Lentisphaeria > Victivallales > SZUA-371 > SZUA-371. The sequence goes on along the minus strand of QKAL01000253.1, from coordinate 12,088 downwards.
CGGAAATACTGAGCATGTCAATGGCGGAATTGTCCATATCGACCGGAACTTTCCCTACCGCCTGAACTGCATCGGTATGAAACAACGCGCCGTATTTATGGGCAATGGCGGCAATCTCCTCGACCGGGTAAAGATTGCCGATCTCGTTGTTTGCCCACATGATCGAAACCATAGCGGTCTCCTCATCGACCATCTCCTCCAGCCGCTGCAGATCGATACGGCCACGGGAGTCGACCGGGACATAGCTGACCCGGCAGCCGCGACGCTCCAATTCCTTGGCCACATTCAGAACAGCCGGGTGTTCGACCTTGGATACCACGAATTTATTTTTTTTCGGACAGGTGAACATGGCACTGAAAAGTGCGGCATTATCGCTTTCAGTCCCGCAACTGGTAAAGATGATTTCCGAATGATGCCCCTTGCTGTCCACACTTTTTACACCGAGAAGGTCGGCGACCTGCGCTCTGGCCTTTTCCACCGCAAAAGCTACCTGGCCGCCAAAATTATGGATACTCGAGGGATTGCCGTACAATCCGGTAAGATAAGGGCGCATCTCCTCGAAAACTTCCGGGTCTACCGCCGTAGTAGCATTATTATCAAAATAGATGACTCTTTTTTCTTTGGTCATTTTTATTTCCCTCTGGCGTCATTTGACGTTTTCCACGGTCAGCAGCGGAGAGATAAACTCCTGCAGTTTTGCCTGAACCGTATGCTTTAGGGTAACAGCCGCCGAGGGACAAGCCGCGCAACGGCCCTGTAACCGGACCTGGACTTTGTCATCGCGGAAATCGACAAACTCGATACTGCCGCCGTCTTTTTCCAGCATCGGCTTGATCTCACGGTCGATCACTTCCTGGATCTTGATGACCTTCTGCACCACCGACATCTTGGCAAACGGGTCTTCCTTCTGCATCGCGCCTTCCCTGTCCTTCCAGATACCGTCAAGAATCTGCTGGATCTCATCAAGGCAGCAGCCGCAGGCACCGCCGGCTTTGGTAAAATTCTTGATCTCTTCGACATTATGCAGATTATTCTCCAGCGCCACGCGCCGGATCTTGGTATCGGTCACGCCGAAACACTTGCATACGATGCGTCCCTCGTGGTCCTCATCAGCTTCCGCGGCAACCTCTTCACCACGATAGTTGGCAATCGCCGCCTGCAACGCTTCCATCCCCATAACCGAACAATGCATCTTTTCTTCCGGCAGTTCGCCGAGGACATCGACAATATCCTTGTTGGTAACCGTAGCCGCCTCTTCCAACGTCATCCCTTTGACGATTTCAGTCAGTACAGATGACGAGGCAATGGCGCTGGCACACCCGAAAGTCTGGAATTTCGCTTCGACTATACGGCCATTTTCATCCAGCTTGAAAGTCAGCTTAAGCGCATCGCCGCAGGTGATGTTGCCGACTTCCCCGACACCGTCGGGATTTTCCACTTCCCCCACATTGCGCGGATTAAGGAAGTGATCCATTACATTTTTATTATAATCCCACATGGTTCTTACTCCATTTTTGATAACTATTACTAATTCCTCTTTATATAATACATTCGGAACGGTTTTTAATAAAGAGGGCAGTACTTAAATTACTCATATTTCCGATACTCGTCCGCAACCGCAGACTTAACGGTATCGACCAAAGCAGCGAGGTCTATCAGGATGACATCCTTTTCGCCGCGCCGTTTGAACTCGATCTTCCCTTCCGCCAGAGTTTTGGGGGAAATGATCAGTCGGAACGGTACGCCGATCAGGTCGGCGTCGTTGAACATGAAACCGGCCTTTTCGCCGCGGTCGTCATAGATTACGTCAATACCGGCATTTTTCAGGTCGCGGTAGATCTTGTCCGCCGTTTCACCAACGCCATCCTTGTTCGGGGTCAGGGAACAGAGATGAACCTCATATGGCGCGATGGTTATCGGCCAGATGGGGCCGTAATCATCGTGCGACTGCTCAATCACCGATGCCATCGAACGGCCAACGCCGATACCATAGCACCCCATGATCATCGGATGGGATTTACCGTTCTCATCGAGGTAACGGCAGTCCATCGACTCGGAATACTTGGTCCCGAGCTGGAAGATATTGCCGACTTCAATACCTCTGGCAAGCTGCAACGGCGCGCCGGTTACCGGGCACGGATCGCCTTCGCGAACAGTGGCAATGTCGGTAACGTCCACACCGTTAAGATCACGGTCGAAATTAAAGTTGAGATAGTGGTAATCGGCTTCGTTGGCGCCGACAACAAGATTCGAAGATTCTGCAATGGAACGGTCAACAACGATGCGGACCTTTTTACGGTCAAGGTCCAGCGGCGAAGCGAAACCGGGAACCGCGCCGACGGCGCGGATCTGCTCGTCATTGGCAAACGCCAGTTCAGGAACTTTCAGGAAGTTGCCGAGTTTAGTTTCGTTGACTTCGAAGTCACCGCGGATCATCGCAAAAATAAGATTGTCTTCCCCGTCGCGGTAGAAAACCGCTTTGCCGGTGTTTTCGGGTTTCAGTCCGAGGAAAGCGGCGACATCCTCAATCGATTCCTTTCCGGGAGTATGGACTTTCTGCAGCGCCTTGGCCGGTTCTTTAGTATACTTCCAGGCGGCGGTAGCGATTTCGCGGTTAGCGCGATAAGTTCCGTCGGGACTGACAAAGATGGTGTCTTCACCATGCTCCGATACTGCCATAAACTCGTGGGACACTTTACCGCCCATCATACCGGAATTGGACTCAATCGAAAGCACATTCTTCATACCGAGGCGCTTAAAGATACGCACATAGGCTTCGTGGGCGCGCTCATAATATTTAACCAAACAATCCTGTGAAGTATGGAAGGAATAAGCATCCTTCATGGTAAATTCGCGAACGCGGATCAGGCCGCCGCGGGCACGAGCCTCATCGCGGTACTTGGTCTGTATCTGGTAAAGCATGACCGGAAGCTGCTTATAGCTGTTAACCTCGGTACGGAGCAGATGGACCACCGCTTCTTCGTGGGTCATCGCCAGCAGCATATCTTTGCCGTTGCGGTCCTTGAAACGCAACAGCTCCTGTCCGACCGACTGGTAACGGCCGGATTCTTCCCACAATTCAGCGGGAAGGACGACCGGCATCAGCACTTCCTGCCCGTCGATGCGGTTCATTTCCTCGCGGATAACGTTTTCGATCCGGTCGACGATCTTTTTGCCCAGCGGCAACAGCGAAAAAATACCGGTGGACACCTGGCGGGCATAACCGCCGCGCAGAATAAATTTATGACTGGGGGTAACGGCGTCTCTGGGGTCTTCCTTGATCCGCTTGCCGACGAGTTGCGACATCTTCATATTGTTAAAACTCCTGTTGTAAACCGTATGTGTACGATAATTTATCAAAATGATAAATTATAGGAATTTGGCTGGAATGCAACCGAAAAGCCGATGTTATCAGGTTTTTTTGTCGGCAAGAGGCAGGGTTACTGGCGCTTCCGGTTTTATGGGATCGTCGAACAGCTTCGGGCTTGGAAAATCACTCCACTGAAATATTCCTGAAGTCTTTCCCAGGAATAGTTATTTCTTTTCCGGCGTCGACGATACGGGAAATTGCATGGGAAACTCCGCATAGAAAGTGGTGCCTTGCGCCTGAGTGGATGTAAAGCTTACCGTACCATGCAAATAACGTTCGGTAAGGAGCTTGATGCTGTAAGTCCCCAGTCCGCGGCCTTTGCCTTTGGTACTGAACGCCCGTTTGAAGACCTGAAGTTTGACCTCTTCGGCCATTGAGCTGTTATTGTGGACCGCAAATATAATATGGCTGTCTTTACGCTGACAGGAAATTGTAACGGATTCATCTTTTTTGGATGCTTCCAGCGCATTTTTCACCATGTTACCCAGAATACGCGTCAACAGCCTCGGGTCACTTTGGAACGACACGTCCTCGATATTATCCGGTATAACGATATTTTTCCCCTCTGCCGTCGGATTACCCGAAAACAGAGTTTTTACACTGTTCATCAGATATAGGCAGGGCACAGTATCGATGTGAATGGAGATAGTGCCGCTTTCGGCATCCAGCAGATCACGTTGCGCGCCGATTTCATCGAGAATTTCCTTGGCTAGACAGACCAGCATCCCGGAATACTTGGTATAATTTTCAGGATTGTCCCCGATCAGTGAAAGCAGATTATATATTCCCGCACCGATATTGGTCAGATCATGAAAGAAGATATGTTCCAGGAAATGCCGGTACTTTTCATTGGCGATATCACGCATGATACAAAGGACAAAAGACTTATTATCATATTCAAATCTGAAAGTCCAAACACGTAAATTCAGTGAATTTCCCTCTGCTGTGGATATCTCACATTCCTGGATGCCGGGGGTCTGATCCTTTAAAATAGACATAATGGCGAGAGGACCGCCACAGACACGGCAAAATTCCGTTGTCCCGCACCCGCCGGTGTCATTATCAGCGTGGGAACAGTGCAACGCTTCGCCCGGCCGCATCCCGATAATCAACTCCGGTGATTCAATGCCCAGAAATGCGTTCATGCTCTTATTGGAAAAGACTATCTGGCGGTAAGAGTTCAGAATCAGGATGAAATCGGGAAAGAGATCAAAAATCGAAAGTCGTGGATCATGTTGGAGCAGATCGGTGCGTTGCGTCACGCAATCTTTCTGCGACAGACGTTCCGCCGGAGCAAATACCGACCTTCGGAAAAAATGTAAAAGATTCACGAGTTCCCCCAATCCGGTTGTTATAACACTATTGTAACATATAATCGTTCAAAATGCAATATTTCGTGTTGAAATAAGTTACTCCGGAACTATTTTTATTTAAAACCTTCATGTGGCTAATTATGCAATATCGACAGATTTTTTTGCTGGGCGTAATCACAACAGGATTGCTCTCGGGGTGCGGACGTTCCGGAAATGCCGTTGTTCCGGCATTTGACGCCGGACTGGCATATCAGTTAACGACCATGGCGGCAGCTCAGCAGCCGAGACATTCCGGGACTCCCGGGGCCGAGGCTCAATCAAAATTTATCGCGGACAACGCACGCAAATTTGGTGCCCGGGTCATTACCGAAGCCTTTGAGGGAATCACTCCGGAAGGAAGAAAGACATTCCGTAATGTCATTGCGACAATTCCCGGCAATGATAAACGTTATTTAATCATCGCATGCCATTACGACGCGAAAAAACTAATATTTACCGATTCCTTTGCCGCGGCAAACGACGGAGCCTCCGGCGTAGGTACACTGCTTGCCGTCATTAAGGCCGTCGCTTCCGCACCTGAAAAAACCCGCTATTCATTGCGGTTCGTGTTTTTTGACGGCGAAGAGTGTTTGTTCCAATATGGGGAGAACGACGGGCTGCACGGCAGCCGTTATTATGCCGATAAATTGATTAAGACCGGCGAGATCGAAAAATGCCGGGCAATGATCCTGGCCGATATGATCGGAGATCGTGACCTGAACATTGCGCTGCCAAAGGACTCCGACCCGGATTTGACCAAGTTATGCCTGCAGAGCGCGGAAAAACTCGGGTATGCCAGTCATTTTTCTTTTCCCGGACAGATTATGTATGACGACCATGTCCCGTTCCGCGACGCAGGCGTTCCGGCAATCGATTTGATCGACTTCAATTACGGGACAAACAATACCTTCTGGCATACCCGGGAGGACAGTATGGATAAGATCAGCGAGGAATCGCTCCGCATCACAGGATCGGTTTTGCTGCAGATGATTTATAACATCGAATAGGTGATATTATATGCCGCAGAAAAAATTTCCGGCGCGCTTTGGATTATTGCTGGCAGTAACAGCGGTCTGCCTGACAGGAATTACAGGTTGGATTTTTGTACAAATCCAACAGACGCAACAGAAACACGCATTGCGGACGCGATTGCAGACAGTCTTAAACGCCAATAAACTGGACGGTAAATTACTACTTGGAAAGTTCGAGCGGTTTGATGCTTCCAATACACGCCTGAGATTCGTTGTCAGGATAATGCCATCGTCTGAAGAAGAAGATGTTAAAGTCCCCGCCGAAACTGAAAATCTCAACCATGATTTTCAGGGCGATCCTTTCTTTCACGATCTCAAGCCGGCACGGGGAATCAATCTGAAAACCATTGAAGACATCCATGTCGTGATCTGCCCAGCGCCAAACCCCGAACGGATTGTGATGGCGGGAACCGCCGGCAGATAAAATCACTCGGCTTCCAAATCTGCCGCATTGATTTCAGCCGCCACCGACTGTCCCAACAGCTCGATATTTACCACCAGCATGGTGTGGCTCTTTCTGCCTTTAACAATCCCGCGGCTGCCACGCAACGGACCGCGAACAACTTCAATTACTGTTCCGGGAACAATTTCCGGATTCACCTCAATCGTCTGCAGTCCGGAAAGACGCTCAAAAGCATGAAGCGCCCGCATGTCCTCGCGAAGCCGTTTTTCGGCATAGACGTCTACGTCGATTTTATAGACGACACAGTTCGATTTGCGGAGCAGTTCAAAACCCGGCGCATCAATACGGCAGAACACATAGCCAGGAAGCATCGGGAGGGAAAAGGTCACCTTGCGTTTGTCATAACGGTGAACCTTTTTTATCAACGGCAGGTATGTGGCTACGCGATAGGTCCGGCAAAACTGCGCCAGTTTTTTTTCCTGCCGCGGTTTGGTACGGATTGGAGTCCAGATTTTTCTCGATTCCGGGCTGCTTTCCATTGCTTATTTACCGTAGGATGATTATTTACTAAGCTCTTTCAGCTCCATATCGAGATCGGCAGCTTTCTGAGCCAGTCTTTTCATGGCCGGTTTATTGTCGATACGGATCTGCAATTCTTTGTGCATGGCGATAATCTTCTGGTAAAGCAGATTGAGTTCCGGATCCTGTTTGATAAGCTCCACGCGCAGACTGTGCATCTGTAATTCCACCGCCTTGCGTTCCTTCTCCAGCCGCTGAGCCTTTTCCATTGCAGATTCGGCGGCATACAGGGCGACCGTGAAAATGCCCAGCATAAACATTACCATCAAAACTTTTTTCAACATGATTAAATCCCTTTATTATTATGTTTGCTTTTGTGCTAAAATGTCATGGACAGCGGCGGCAATGGATTCAGTCGTCATTCCCGCATCCTGCCGAAGCCGCACCGGATCTCCGTGAGGAATGATCGCATCGCCCCACCCGAAATGACGTATTCCATGGTGTTTTACATTGACCAGCAGCTCATCAACCGTCGAAGCGAACCCGCCATGCATCTGGTTGTCTTCGATCGTCACTAGCGGCATATTAGCGGCATGCTCCAGCAACAGTTCCCGGTCGAATGGCCGGATAAAACGGGCATTGACAACTGTCGCCTCCATCCGGGATTCGCGCGAAAGCTGTTCAGCGACTGACAGAGCCGTTGCGGTTTCGTTGCCTGTCGCCCAGATGGCGACGTCATTGCCGGAGCGGACGATTTCTGCCTTGCCGACCGGAATAACGGCAACCTCCCCCTCCGGATCATAACCGTATCCCGAATATCCTTTGGGGTAACGGATCACGACCGGCGATTTCAACTCATAGGCGGCGAAAAGCATGTCACGCAACTCGGTCTCATTCTTCGGCTGCATAACAGTAAGGTTGGGCAGGTTACGAAAAAACGAAAGATCATGGATGCCATGATGCGTCGGGCCGTCTTCGACGATGCCGGAACGGTCCTGGCAGATGATAACCGGCAAGTTCTGCAGGCAGATATCGTGAAAGACACAGTCCAACGCCCGCTGCATGAACGTAGAATAGATCGCAACGACGGGACGCATCCCGCCAGCCGCCAGTCCGGCGGCAAAAATCAGCGCATGTTCCTCGGCAATGCCGACATCGTGAAACCGTTGCGGAAATCTCGCAGCGAATTTTTTCAAGCCGGTACCCGAACACATCGCGGCGGTAATTCCGATCACGTCGTCATGCTGTTCACCCAGGCGGACGGCAGCATCGCCGAAAGCAGAAGAAAACGAAACCGGATTGGGGTGGCTGTCGCTGCTGCCGGTGACCGGGTTGAAACCGGAAACGCCGTGAAATTTTTCGGGAGCCGCTTCGGCGGGGACGTACCCCCGCCCTTTTTCGGTAATCACATGGACTATGACCGGGCGGTGGTATTCCCGGGCCGTGGTCAGCGTCCGGAACAAATCCTTAAAATCATGGCCATTGATCGGTCCGATATAGCGGATGCCCAGTTCCTCAAAAAACACCCCCGGCACAAAAATACTCTTGGTGGCTTCTTCCAGGCGCGATATTTTGCGGCGGATCTCGTCGCCATGCGGAATCTTGTGCAGCATCACCTTGGCCATGGCCTTGAACCGGCTGTAACTCCGCCCGGAAATGATGTAGTTCAAATATGCCGGAATCGCACCGACATTCTCCGAAATCGACATCTTATTGTCATTGAGCACAATAATCATATCACGGGTGGTCGCACGCACATTGTTGAGCCCCTCAAGAGAAATACCGCAGTTGAGAGAACCGTCGCCAACAACCGCCACCACCTTTTCATTCGAACCGCGCACATCGCGTGCGGCTGCCAGCCCCAGCGCAGCGGAAATGGCTGTGCCGGCGTGCCCGGCACCAAAAATATCATACTCCGACTCCTGGCGCGACAAGAACCCGCTGCACCCCTGATACTGCCGCAGCGTCCGGAAAAACTCCCGCCGCCCGGTCAACAGTTTATGGACGTATCCCTGATGGCCCACATCCCACACCAGCTTATCTTCCGGCGTATTAAAAATGTAGTGCAGCGCAATGGTCAGCTCAACAACCCCAAGATTGGGTGCGAGGTGCCCTCCGTTTTCGGCCACCACCTTGATGATCTCCGAGCGGATCTCTTCGGCAAGGATTGCCAGTTCCGGTTCGGTCAGTTTCCTGACATCCACCGGGGAATCGATCCGGTTCAATATTTGATAACAGTCTTCCGTTTCCATATCTCTCTGTCTGAAATAAATGTTTCCAAATCCGGCGGAAAATTACACCCATAAGCCTTATCCCGCAAGAAAAATCCGCTAAATATTGAAATAAACCCGCGTTTTCGCTATAGAGGGTACATAGAAGCTTTGCCGTCATCCTGCCCAGGCGGTCATATTTCAACAGATTTCTGGTATCGAAACAAGGCCGCCGGACGGTTCTCCCTTATGCTGAGATCAGGCGCGAACCGCCGGGACGGGAAGAAAGTTCAAACAGTGCCCAGACCAGCGCATCAAGTCGGTCGGGACTGGTGACCGACAAACCGGGAGCGTAATTACACATTTCCTCCTCCAGTTCCGGGAAACAACCGACATGATGGACTTTTTTCTGTTCGTAAAGAGCGGCAACGGGTTCGGCGCGGGCAATCTTGCCGCGGGAGGCACGAACGCTTTTAAAGCTGATGTTACGATTAACATTGCGCAAATTCATTTCAATGAGGTCGCCACCGTTGTTGACCTCGCCAATAACGCGATCAGCCTGCCAGCGTTCATACTCCGAGGCAACAGCTGCCGCCCATTCCAGCGGGCTGCCGCGCAAAGAAACATCACTGAGTACATAGAATTCCCCGGCGACGGAAACCCCCGCGGTAACGATTCCGGTATGGTCACTGTTTTTTCCCGACGTCACCGCCGGGTCTACGCCGATGACAACGCGTGACAGCTCCGGCGGATAATCAACGCGAAAGGCGTCGATGAGGCCGCGTTTCCATAATGCGCCTTCGCGGTCGTCAAACCAGCGCCCCTCAAGGAAGCGTTGCCTCTGGCGTTCGGTCAGACCGCCAAGCACTTGATCGATATATCCGGCAGCGAGATTGTCGGCATTACCCTGAGGATTCATCAACATGGCGGCATAAAGTTCCGGAAAGCGCAGCGGGGTTCGGGATGCGGGGTCGATCTTATCGACAAACAGTTTATAACTCCAGTGCGATTTTCCTGCCGGATTGCAGTCGAAATAGGCCTTATTGACCAGCGCAGTTTTCTGCGCCAGCCGCGACAAGGCGGTAGAAACGGCATGATAGCCGATCTCGCTGGCTTCGTTGAAATAGATGGTGGCAAATTCCTTGCCGAGAATCTTGTCGGCGCGTTCATTGTCATCGAGACCTCCGATCCAGATTTCTGACCGGTTCGGCAGGGTAATGAGCCAGTCGCTGCGGTTTTCGCGATATGACAATCCGTTGAATGCCAAGGAGATGACTTTGGGTAGCGTATCCATGAAAACCGACTGTTTGACGGAGTTGAAATGGGCACGCAGGATCACGTGGCGGCTTCCCGGCGCTTTCAACGCACGGACAAGCATTGCATAGATCAGGATAAAGGTTTTGCCCGACCGGGATCCGCCAAAGAGGAGAATGTAGCGGGCCGGGGAGCTTAAGAGCGCAATGGCGTCGCGCTGATCGGAAGTTTTAATGAAATCTGACATGGCTGTCCTGCGGAAGATTAAAGTTTTTCGTCGTCTCGATCAAATTGGAGTTTTATTTCGGCAGTTAATCCGGATTCCGATTTGTCGCGATATTTCTCCGGCCTACGGCTCTTCAGCCAGAAGATGGCCGCGGAAATATCCGGAGCAACCTGTTTGATGACGACCTTGCGTTTGAGGGTCTCGGTAATCTCCCCGGTCTTGCGGTCAACAATATCTTCCAGGTGGGTTTCCCGGGAAGTATGGCCGAGAGCACGGCGTAGCAAGGCGTTTTCCACCTTTGTATCAACCGGTGACTTGCCGCGCCTAATGGCAGCGGCAAATTCCGGATGCCGTTTCTGGAAAGCGTAATATGTGGACGGTGAGATTCCAAGAGCGGTGGAAATATCCTGATCGGTCAAACCGTCCCGGGCCAGTCCTTCCGCCCGCAAGGGAAATGAATCCTGGTATTTGGTGTGAGACATCTGGTCCTCCTGTATGTTGCGGTGATGTGGTGACAGGCGGACAAGCCTCACCACAGAAAATCTATTCATTTATGATCAAATAAATGTCAACCTTGGCTTTCCGGCGACATAAAAGGCACATGAAAAAAGGCGGCAACGCCATATTGGTGCTGCCGCCGGAATGATTTATGCCGATTCGAGATCTTCAGCAATCATCAGTTGGGAGTCTTTCAGTCGGTTAAACAACTCCTGCCGCCTCTGAAGATACTCATTCTTGATAAGTCTAAATTCCGCGTCAAGGACGTCAAGGTCCCGGAGAATTTCGAGTTTGCGTTCGGCTTTGCGTATTTCTTCCTGGATGTTAGTTGTCTGATTTGGCATACGGCCTCCATAAAATTTTTGGTTCCACCTTGTTTCATACGATTCTGACGATTATGCAGAAGCGGCTCGAGTTCGGGTACTTCTCTACACCGTTTCAAAATATATTTATGTACCGCCTGCCGGGAAATACGCCGGGATCGGGCGATGTCGGAAAAGGAGATGGTCGGGTCATTGATTTTCAGGTCAAGAAACTCCAGCGTCTGAGCATCAAGGCAAACCATGAAGGCGATGGCCTCAAGCATATCCCGCCGAGAATAGAGCGGTTTGTCGGGCGAACCGGCATACGTTGTCTCCACCGGTAAGTGTTCTTCCAGATTATCGACCAGATCATATGACAACGTTTTGCCCTGCAAATCCTCGGCAGGATCTCCGGCATCGCGACAGTATGAGGTATACTTGCACTTCTTACAACTTTCTTTCTTCTGACTGTAATTACCGTAACAATTCATAATTTTTCTTCCTGTGACTGATTTCAACTACTATTAGCTGATAAATTTGTCATCCACCCACGTGTTAATATCTTGTCGATAAAATACATGCACTATTTCTGCATCCATTAACGCCACAACTTCGGTTAGGGCATGAACGGGTAACTGGAGAAGCGTTGTAAACACCTCTCATCACCTAACTAATTAGGTAGCTAAAAACCTAATTTATTTCTAATAACATACCAGGATCACACAACAATGCAGCCGCATATCGTTTTGCGGTACCGACATTACGAATGCCTTTCTTTTCCAACTCGCATACCGAGGCTGGTTTAACCCCAACAAATCTGGCAAGATCATTTTGTTTGATTTTTCGCATACAGCGAATTTTTTTTAGTTTTGTCATGCACTACACCTTTAATACAATTAGATAACTGCCTAATTAAATTTGCC
>QKAL01000245.1 GCA_003246475.1 Lentisphaerota bacterium | reverse complement strand
GCTCCGGCGGGAGTCCCGCCGGAGCTGCAATACCGTTTTATTTGGCTTCGAGAGCGCTGACGTCAACGTTCTTTTTCTTCAATTCTTCGATATAGATATTGAGACGCTCCGAGACTTTAGAGGTCGTGGTTGCCAGAGCGGAAATCTGATCCTTGAGTTTTCCCGCTTCGCTGCCGAGCATTTGCGTGACCGGGATTTCATTGAGTTTCTTTTCCAGTTCTTCGGCTTCCACTTTCTTTGCCGCAAGTTCCTTCTTATAAACTTCGGCCTGGGCTTTAAGCTCATCGACGTTCATTTTTTGAGCCTCGGCCTGAACTTGCTTCGTCGGCTTCTGCAGGTCGACGCTGCCGCCACCGGATGATTTGCCGCAGCCCCAGCTGCAGAAGATAATCCCGCCTAATACGATCGCTACTGTCCATTGGGTGATTTTCATGATATTTGTTCCCTTTTCTGAATGTTTAACTATTAGAGTTTTCCCCGATGGGGAAAACTGCCCCTGAGATTAATTATAGATGCTGAATTCCGGATTGTCACGCTGATAGTGTAATAATCCGGCGGTTTTTTATGAGTTGGTGCTATTCTGGGGCAATCAGTTTCTGCTCCCTGGCCTCTTCAATGGAGAATCCGCAAGAGACTCCGGTTAAAAGCGGTCGGGTCAGCTTGACGTCTCCGAGCAGAATGCCGCCGCAGAGGATGTTGTTTTTGAAGAACAATTTCATGTAGGTCTGTTCCGGCTCATTACAGGCGGAGATAATTTGTACCGCGTGATCATCCGGTGGCGGAATAATACCTACGGAAAACAGCTGGGTTCCGAAGGCATGGAGTGTTGCGCCGAAGACTTTCGGCCGGTAATCTAGGTTGTCGCCGGCGATATTTGCTCCGGCAACGTTGCCTTGTTCCATTGCGGTTTCCCAGATTCCGTCATAACGCTGGTTGCAGATGGCGCAGTCACCGGCGGCATAGATATCCATATTGGTTGTCTGCATCCGCTCATTTACTGTAATGGCGCGTGCCGTGGCAAGTCCGGCTTCCTCCGCCAGCGACTTGTTGGCGGCGACTCCGGCGGAGACGATTACCAGATCGCAGGCAATCTGTTCCCCTCCGGTCGTACGGACTGAATTGACTTTTTCCTTGCCGAGGATTTCTTCGACACAGACGCCATTGACAAAGCGGATATTTTTCTGTGCGGCGATGATTTGCTGCAGCATTGCACCGCCTTCGGGGTCCAGTTGGCGCGGGAGCAGGCATGGACAGTTTTCCACGATGGTAATCTGATGATCCAGCGGGGCAAGGTAATGGGCACATTCCAGTCCGAGCAGCCCGCCGCCGATGATGACAATATTCTTTTTACCCTGGCCTCGTACCCGTGATTTGAGCAGATCAAGGTCGGCTTTTTCCCGCAGGGTATGAACCCCCGGAATAGTATTGCCCTGGATCGGGGGAACAAAACAGCGGGCTCCGGTCGCCAGTGCCAGCTTGTCGTAATCGACGGAGGTTCCATCCTCCAGTTGCAGCCGGTGACCGGCGGGATCGATTGATATTACATTCTGTCCGAGGTGGATATTGATGCGATTGTCGCGGTAGAAATCCTCCGGTTCTATATAGAAAATACGGTCGGGGGTGTTGGAAAGAAACCCCTTGGGCAACATCGGGCGGTGGTATGGGAGGATGGTTTCGCGGGTGTAGATGTCGATCTGTGCCTCCTGATTTCTGGCGCGGATCGCTTTGGCGATAGAGACGGCGGCGATGCCGGATCCGATGATGACCGCGCGCATAGGAGTGTCCTGATGAAAAGAGACGCATTCCGGAGTAAATTCAATGAACGCTTCCGGACCGGCGCCGCAAACCGGACAGAAAGATGGCGGCAGAGCACCTTCGAACACCTCGCCGCAAACTGTACATTTCCAGTAAAGTTTGCCGGTCGTGCCATCGACTTGCGCTTCCCATTTTTCGCGTAGCTTTTTTCCGAACCGCTGGCCGTATTTTCTCGCCTGCTCGAGTTTTTTTACCGACGGCTTAAAGACGATACGGCAAGGTGGTTCCACGACATTCATGCGCAACAGCCGCATTCTGGCGGTCAGCATTTCGGCCGCTTCGCCACTCCAGCCGTAACTGCCGTAGGCTCCGGCGATTTTGCCGCCGTGCTGTATGCCGTTGAGGTTCATCAGCAGGTTCATGACCGGCGGCAATACGTCGCCGTTGATGGTACAGGATCCCGCCAGAATGCCGTCGGCTTCCGCCATCATGGCGGTTACATCGGCGGCACCGGCATATACCATGTCGAAGGATTTGACGTCAACGTCCATTATATCGGCGATTCCGGCGATGATCTCTTCGCCGATGGCGGCCGTATAGCCGTAGGCGGATACGAAGGCGTTGACGACCAGCGGTTTTTCACGTTTTATTGCCGGAACGACTTTGCTCCACTGGTCGTAAAGGTTGAGATAGTAGGACAGGTTTTGCCGCAGAACCGGTCCGTGACCGGGACAGATCATTTTCAGCGGGAGTTCTTTGATCCTTCCGAGCGCATACTGAACATGTTTTTTGAACGGTCCCATAATCATGAAGAAATAATAACGGAATGCGGAAATGAAATCTTCGGTGATAAGATCGTTACATACGCGATCGTCGGCAAAATGCGCACCGAAGGAATCGCATGAGACCAGCGTCTGCATTTCTTCAATGTATGTATAAATGGAATCCGGCCAGTGAAGAAACGGTACGCTGATAAAGCGCAGAGTGAAGTTGTCGAGTTTCAGCGTCTGATTATCGGTGACCGCTTCGCCGGGGATACGGCGATTGCAGATGTCCTTCAGAAAATTATGGGCGATGGCGGAGGCGAGCACCTTGGCTTTCGGCGCGATGGCGAGAAGTTTTTCCAGAGACCCGGCGTGATCCGGTTCGGTGTGGTCTATGATAATATAATCAATCTGCGACGGATCACATACCTCGAGCAGATTGTCCATAAAAGCAGGAAAATTTTTTTCCTTAATGGTTTCAAAGAGTACGGTATGATTTTCTGTTTTCAACAGATATGAGTTATAGGATGTTCCGTGCTCGGTGTGCATTACTACGTCAAAAACCCGCAACTCCTTGTCCTGGATGCCGACCCAATAGAGGTTGTCGTTAAGCTTGAACGCTGACATTTTCCTGCCCCTGTGCTGATTGATATGTAAACGATATTTGATATATCTATATTGTTGAAGATAATATTTGTCCAGTGATGCAGTGGAAAAACCCTGTATTTTATTAAAGTTGGTTGTGTAGTGTTTCTGTTGTCTTTGGGTTGGGGAAGTGCTTGAATTGGTGGTAATTCCTTCATTTTTCCATAATTCTATTTGCATTACCGTAAAATACAGAAGATATTATAAGGGTTGTGTTGTGACAAAAAATTCACAAAACAGGATGTATAAATGAACAGAAAAGCAGTACAAAACAATGCGGGGGCGGCGTTT
>QKAL01000103.1 GCA_003246475.1 Lentisphaerota bacterium | reverse complement strand
TATATAAAAGATACTGGGATTGATTATGAATAATCTTATCGATGTGGCCGGGCAATATCCGTCGCTGGATCTCGCCAGCCTTCTGATTCTGTTGACGATTTACGAGCATCCCGGCTTCTGCATCCGGGAGCTGTCCGAAGTTCTGCTCATGGATCAGAAAACGGTCCAGGAAAAAGTGGCCATGCTGGCCAACGGCAGAAAAAACAAGAAATGGACCCGCCTGAAACTGGTGACCGTCGAATACAAAGTCGGTGACCGTCGCATGCGGGATTTGATGTTGACCGAAGCCGGGCGCGTCCTGGCTGAAAAATTAACCTCCGTGGAATAACGGAAAACAATGGGGTGAGACCATGAAAAAGACAAATCGCAGTAACAACCCGAAGTTCAAACTCTCCAAATTGCGCAAGCTGTACAAAACTGGAACGTTGCGTTCCCTCGGCAAAACAACTGTCGAAATCAAAGAAGCCGGAGAAGAAAAATGAAAAAGGCAACCGCGAAAGTTCCTGTAAACATTAACCTGAACGAGATCCGCTGTGTCAAGAACCGCGAGATCACCGACGACGACGTCAAGAGCATGGCGGCGTCGATCGGCAACACCGGTCTGATTAATCCGATCACGCTGGCCAGGCTGGCACCGGAAATCGACGGCAAGAAATATGACGTCATCGCCGGACGCTGCCGCTTCCTGGCACTGATGCTCCTGGAACGGTACGAGCTGCCGGCAGACCACTACCGGCTGCTGGACACCGACGATCCGGAACTTATTTCCTTTGTCGAAAACTTCGAACGCCGGGCGGTGGCGTTGACGGAGGAAGTTGCACAGCTCAGTCAGCTCCGGGAACGCTATGACGTCGCGGAAATCGCCTCGCTGCTGGGCCGGTCGGAAAAATACATCCGGCTGCGGCTGCAGTTCTGCAGTCTGATTCCGTACTGGATGGACGCCATGATGAAAGAGCGCTTCCCGGCAATGAAGATCGGGCATTACGCCGCGATCAGCCGCTTCCCTGCCTCCGTCCAGGAACATCTGCACAAGGGGTTCCATCAGCCTGGCACCTTCGATCATCCCGGCAGCGTCGAGAATTTTACCTTCATGTTGGATAAATATTTCTGCCGGCGGCTGCTCGATGCCGGATTCCCCACCGGCGAATGTGCCGATTGTCCGCATCGGTCGCTGGCCGAACCGTGGCTGTTCGATGAACTGAAGGATCCGGAAGAAGACCGGTGTCTCGATCCCAAATGCTGGGACCGTAAAACCGCCGCCGCCGTCCAGGCCGAAGTCAAAGTGATCAAGACTCAGCCGGAACGAAAAATCGAACTGGTCACCAACAGTTATTGTTACAACGAAAAACCAAAGTTCGGTTCCGTCGACAAGCATGACTTTGAAATTCTGGACAATGATGTTCCGGAAGCGGAAGCCAACGCCTATATCGTCGGAGGTGACGGCGCCGGGACTTACTGCCGGATCCGAAAGAATGATACCGCCGCCCCTTCCTCCGGCGGTACTGCCGCGCCGGTGATCGTCGAGGATCCGGTTGAACGTCTGGAAAAACGCCGCTGGAAACGCGCCCTGGAAAAGCTGTACGAACATATCCTGAATAACGAACTGCCGGAGCCGGATCTCGAAACGTTGGTCCGTCTGATCGGCTTGCGCGGCGTCGACAGCATCGGCGGCTGGCAGGATGATTGTCCCTTCGAGCCGGGCCTCGACAGTCTGGCGGCCGCCATGGCCGCGCCGATGAAGGAAATTACCCGGCGGCAGTGGCGCTGGATCAAAGGCGACATCGGTCAGGCGATCAAATGCGAATCGGAAACTCGGCTGGCTGATTTGTCCATCGATGCCGCGCTCGAGGTCTGCAAGCTGCTGAACCTGGAATGGGATGAATACATGATGTCCGCGATCAATGAAATCCCCGTACCTCAAAGCATGTTGGAGGTTTGAGATGTACATCGATCCCCAGGCAACGCCGGACGAATTGTATGCGGCCATGAATGCCCGGCAGCTTCGCGTGCTCGAATTGAACAGCGAAGCTAACAAGCTGATATCGGAAATACGCCAGCTGGACGTGGCGGTTTGCCTGAAAACCGGCGGACATGAATTTCGGCCGGACGGCGTCCATCCCCATTCCGGCCAGAACCGGATGCGTTGCCGCAAGTGCGACACCATTGAATATCAATAAAAAAGGAAAAAGTATCATGAGTAAATGTGGACAGCCCACGGAAGTGTTTAGCCGGGTGTGCGGCTACTTCCGACCGACGTGCAACTGGAACAAAGGCAAGCTGGAAGAGTTCCGGGAACGCAAGATGTTTAACGTAGCCAAACCGAAAAAATAAACTCACTGCCCGGGACGGTTCGCTCCGACCCGGGCGAAAGGAAAATTATGATTACAATACCTCGCCTTGATTTCTATGCGCTGATTTTTCTGATGCTGTCGTTTCTGGTTCCGGACGCCGTCTGGGAATTGATCTTTCTGCACATCGCAGTGTTTTTCGTATTGTTGTCGATGTTTTATTCCATATACAACGAATACCACAAACGCCAGGCCCGAAAAATTGAGGTCTGCAGCCTTGCTCCTTTTAGGTGCATGTATTTGGGCTTGGATGGGGAATGTGAACTGTACGCAAAAAAGAAAAAGACGGAGGGAAAATAATCATGGGGCTTGACATCACACATGATTGTTATCATGGCGGATTCCATACTTTTAATTACTGGCGCATTTGGCTGGCAAAGCAAATCGGATTGCCGCTGGATATGATGCAAGGACACACCGGCTATTATGTAACCACGGAGGAAGTTGACGCGATACGGAAACAACTTGGCGCAGACTGTTATAATGAACCGTTGCATTCAGGATATCAAGTTCTGCGGCATATGCAGGATTGCAAAGGCATATCTTGGCAATCAATTTCTGATCCACTCAAGATATTGCTGGATCATTCTGATTGTGACGGCTGCATCCGCTGGCATAATGCTGGCAAAATTGCCCTGCGATTATTGCTGATTATCCGTCAGAGTAAGGATGATCCTGATTATTCACAGTGGTACGAAACAACTAAACGGTTTGCCCTTGGATGTTGTCAGGCGTATCAACAACGCGAAAACATTCTCTTTAGATAAAAGGTGAAAATCATGAATGATAAAAAATACATCATTGCTCGGAAGTTTATTGCCTATCTGAAACGGGAACAATTGGCCGGATGGAAGATCATCGGTCCCCAAAAAGAAGAGAAAAAACAATCATGAAAGAACTGAATACAATTGAAGAGTATCGGCAGGAACTGGAAAAACAAACCCAGTTGGTTGCGGCATTGCTTGAAGGCCAGCCGTCCGGACTAAATGTCCATCAGGCCCGGATGTTGTTGGGAAATCTGGAAAAGGAAAATCAAAAATTGCAGGAAACATTGAAGTCCATTCTTCCCATGATAACCCGGCTCCGGTGTCGGTGCGCGTTTGATTACTGCGATCGCTGTACCATGCTGGCGTTAATCAATTCCGTAATCAATGAGGATGAAAATGAACGAATTAGCTATGAGGAATCAAAAATAAAATGACGAACAAAGAAACAATTAAGCTGTTGCGGGATGCGCTGATCGGTCTGGTCGGATCATCGGAACGGGCGGAACTGGAACAAATGGAACTGGTTTTACGGACCGTTCCGACGCCGGATTGCGACAAGGTCTCCATGCTCAACGCCATCCGGGCAATTATCAACACGGAACCGAAGGAGGTGCGCAATGTCGAAGACAATCATGCAGATTGATTTGTCACCATTGACAAACCGAATTTACATCGGACGCGCATTTCCCAACGCAACAAGTTGGGCAGGAGAAAAAACCGACGTGACCAATCCGGCAATTCATGTTGTAGCAGAACACATATTGCGGGAATATAACGGAGTAATGACACTCACCACTGGTAATGTCGTGTATGAAATTGAAGTCAAAAAAAATAAAGAGGTGAAATCATGAAATTTACAGTGCAATCGTTCAAAAAGATGGGGAGTTCGGTTCAATTCAAAGCAACAGATATCAACGCTGAATCACCAGAGGAAGCCACGGCAAAATACCGCAAGAAAGCGCCGTCCTGGAACATCATGGGCGTCCATAACGCAGAAAAAGCACCGGACCTACGCCAAACCGTCAAGGAGTTAATGGAGAAATGAGCATTCAAAGTGGTGAAATAATGAAAAGTAATAAACAAAAATATAACGTAACAGTCGACCTCTTTCATGTTGAATGGGAAATTGATTTTGAAATCGATCATTCAGTTATGACCGATAAAGATCTGCACTTAATCAATAATTTCTGGAGTAATTCCGAGGATCGACTGGATGATTGTGACGGCGATATTGTCCAGGTTGTATTAAAAATGCTGGCTCGTGATGCGCTTTTCCTGATGGTTGAATGTCCAACCAGCGAAAAGGGCCTAATTGAAAGATTCAAAAGTGAAGAGGGGTGGCCAGCTCTTGACGGCTCCACGGGAATACTGATCACTTACGTTGAGGCTTTAGATCTTGATTATGATGCTTTTGAAGTCAAAAAGGTGAAATCATGAAATGCCTGTCAATTAAACAGCCCTGGGCGTGGCTGATCGTAACCAAACAACTCCCTCCGGACATGCGAAAGGATGTCGAGAACCGTACATGGGCGACGGCATACCGTGGACCGCTACTGATTCATGCAGGGAAATCGTTTGATTGGGAGTTTTTTTACTGGGTGGAAGAGGCCAAGGCGGCAACAGTTGGGAAAATGGTTGTCGAACATTTCGGCGTCGTGTTCGGTGATACTCCAGCACGTTCAAAACCAACTAAAGGCGAATTCGGCGGTATTATCGGCCAGACTTCGCTGATTGATATTGTTGATAACAGTCCCAGTCGCTGGGCGGCTCCCGGACAAAAACACTGGTTGCTTGCCGCCTCCATCGAATTGCCGTTCCGTCCGTTAAAAGGGCAACTTGGTTTGTTCAAGGCTCATTATGAATAATACTTTGCCGATGCGGTTTGCGATCCGCTGCGGGAAATGCGGCCAGGCGACGCCCATGGAGGCGGCGTTCGTCGACCGCGACGGGATCATCGTCAAGTGCGGCCACTGCGGCCAGACCTGGGATCGCGAACAGATCCGGCTCAACCGCGATTACCGCAATGATCCGGATCCGCCGCAAGTAGAACCAAAACAACTAGCATTGAAAATATAACCTCCCCTGCCCGGCCTGAAAAACCGGGCTTTTTTTATATAACAGCTAGGATCAACAACGCTATAACAATTATTGCAGGAAAGCATCCGACAAGTTGTTGTTGCTCGTTCTTCGTGAAAACATTGAATCTGTCATTGCGGCTCAGATTTTCTTGGGAAATGTTGGCCAGCTCAACGAGTGATTTATTGGCATTGGTTCCCCAGAACTTTTGGTCATTATGGTATATTATGCCTTTGCACTGTGGATATTTTTCAATTATGTCGGGCAGATGCATGCTCAAATCTTTTGACAGCTCAATAAGAAGGTTATAACGGATGCTTCTGAAATATTTACCTCTTAACTCTGGTAAACTATATTTTTTCTCAAGCATAACGACTCGCTTGTAGTGCATTTCGTTTTTACGTTTGGCAACAGTTCTCTCGTATTCTTTTTGTTCTGCTCTCTCGTTGTAGGAATCATCATCAAGAGGAACACAAGTTCCTCTGGACTTAGAGTAGCATCCTCTGCGTTCGGAGATAAGGCAGCCGTCCCATTCGTCCTCCATTTCCGCAATCTTTTCCGGGCTGGGCCAAGTTTCCGCGCATAAGTTCTTTATCAACACAATTTTTTCCGGTTCAACTTGAGAAAATGGATTACCTCTCCATCGGCCCACTGTTGATGCGGCAACACCTAGTTTTTCCCCCATTTCTTTTGCAGTGGCATCGCAATAACGATTCATATAATGGTCAAGCGCATCGGCAGCTGCGAAACCCAAATCTACTTTTCCCATCTTGTCCCTCTTTCGTTTTTGTTAAAACTATCTACAAAATATGTTATTCTATATTTTTTTTGCAAATCATATTTGACAAAATACGGAAAAAGCCGTATTGTTTGTTTCATATGCCAGTGAGATGGCATACAAAAAAGGAAAATCCCGTTTGATTTTCTTGGCTGACTGTGGTGGTGTCTTCGGACATGCAGGTTTCCTTTACCTGTAATCTCAACGATCCGCAGTCAGCCTTTTTAACGCCCAGTGAGATGGGCAATGAAAAAAGGAGACATGAAAATGTCTGGAAAGCACACTACGTACCCGCCGGAAAGCGTTCTGCAGGCCGATGACGCGGCAGACCGTAAAATCGAACTGGTCAAAAAGGAAATCTGCGCCCGTTACCGTATCGACCGGGACACACTGGATGGCATTGTCGGCGATCTCGGCGCGAAACTGGCCAACCTGCTGATGCTCCCGGAACACGTCGCCACCGAAATGACCGGAGCCGGTTTCCGCGCGGTAAACTACGACCATTTCCGCAATATCGACAACCTGCGCATCCAGCATTTTCTGGAGGCGTTCTTTCAACGCGCCGAAGTCATCAAACACACCGAGCACGAACTTGGCTTGCTGATTCTTGAGATCAAGGAACTCCGCGCCGAGCTGCACTGTCGTTCCCGCTATAACTGGCGCGCACACCGCAAAGACTTCCCGCTCATCGGCCAAACCGCGGTTTAAGGGGTGGACCATGAACGCGCCTATCGTACTGGGCGGTTGCGGGCACAGTTCCCGTGAGGTCGAAACAAGTTCAATGTCTTTTGCCGTCTGCTGGCTGGTGGCGGCGATCATTGTTGGAGGTGTGATATGTCTGTAGAATATTTTCTCAGTAAAGAAGTGGCCGACGCCGCCCGCCGGGAAAGTCTGGTGTCCGGCATCGGTCAGCTGTCCGAATTTTCCGGCAAGGAAACATTGTGGGACGCAATCCGTTCCGCGTTGCTCGAGCAGACGGACGAAGTCATTCAGCAACTGTGCGTCAAAAAGCAATGCCCGTTCGTCAACGAGTGCATCCGCAATATTGTGTTCGCGGCTTGCGAAGAGCTGGCCAACGCCGGGGAAGAGATAAAGCCTGAGCCGTTGGTCGAATCGTTGCAGCAAGCCGAAGAACTCACTACCTGACAAAGGAGGAAAATTGCCATGAAAACATATGCCGCAAAAGAAATCATTCACTGGCAGCTCGGAGTCAAGACTGACATCAGCATCGACGTTCCGGACGACGTAGTCCGTGAGATCGAGCTCGCCGCCGTCAACCGCTATCGCCGGGCGCTTGACCGGCTGTTCGCCCAAAGCAACGCCAGCAAAACGGAGAGAAGCCGTTTCCGGGTGTTGCTCTTCAGCATTGTTCCATAATGCGTACATCATCAGGGCGGCGAAAATGCCGCCTTTTTTATAGAAGCAAACTTGCTTTTTATTACCTTTGAGGTTATACTTATAGAGACATGAAAATAAAAGCTTGGGGTCATTAATGATCGAGAATTTTAAAGATAAATTGACGGAAAAGATTTGGAACGGGGAAAAGACCAGGCTTAACAGCGTCCTGCAACAAAAAACACTTTTGAAATTGCGTTACATTCACTTTGGCAACGGAATTGAGCGATTTGTCTATGCCGCCGGGCAATCGATTGGAAGCGTTGCGCGGCAACAGAAAAAATCAGTATTCAATTCGAGTGGACAAGCAGTATCGAATTTGTTTTACGTGGACAGGTTCTGATGCGGCTGATGTTGAATTCACCGATTATCATTAACTTAAAAGGGAAAAGATTATGGCTGATATTACAAATGTACATCCGGGAATGGCTTTGGCTGAGTTTTTGGAAGATTACAATCTGTCGCAAAATAAGCTGGCATTGGAAATACGGGTTCCGGTGCGCCGGATCAATGCCATTGTCAACGGCAGTCGGGCAATTACTGCGGACACCGCCGTCAGACTGGCTAAGTTTTTCGGCAATAAGCCGGAGTTTTGGCTTGGGCTTCAGGAACTGTATGATATTGCCAAGGCACAGAGCGAATTGGCTGAAGAACTGCCTCGAATTCACACTTTGGCCTTTGCGTAATGATTCGGAAACAGACGGTAATGAAAAATGAGGCCGGAATATAATTTCCTCAATTCAGTGAAAAATTTCTATGCGGAAAGGGGCAACATTCCCCTGGAGCCGGATGAAATTCCGCACGAGGTTGCCGGATTCATGCTGGAAAAAGGCTATTCCCCGGCCAAGGCGTGGCGGGTCTATCTGCGCATGAGCCAGAAAGACGCGGCCAAAAAGCTGGGGATTTCCCAGGCGGCGTTGAGCCAGATCGAAAACAATGAAAACAACCAGCGCGCAACACTGGAAAAGATCGCCGTAGCTTACGGCATCCACGTCGAGCAGCTGGAAGTGTAAAAACAAAAAATAAAGGGGGGAAATATGACTTTTAATTGGTGGGCTTTGGTGTCTCTCGTGCTAGGTGCTGTAATTGTGCATTTTCTTGCCGTTTTCAGGGAACAAAAAGCAAAAAAACGAGAAATTACTATTGGCTATTTGGTTGACTCTATACGTTTTTTTGCTTGCGAAGTAATTCAAAAGGAAATAGATGAAAAGACGACAATAAAACTGGAAAATACCTTAACTGATATTCAAATTTTTGGTTCAAGAGAACAGGCCGAGTTAGCCATGGTAATTATGGATGAAATATCTCGAGGAGAAAAGAAAACATCTCTTGATAAGCTCATGAACGATCTACGCTCATCTTTGCGAAAAGAACTTTCTCTGGAGAAAATTCCCGGAAATATTAAGTGGCTTAGACATTCTTCACGTTCAAAATAAAATCAAAACAGCGCGGGTTGATATTGGCGGGCGATCTTTTTCTGTTCATCTTCGGGGAGATTGGCGAACCATTCGTGCATGGCGGTATAGAGGTCGGACGCCGGCGGCGTGATCGTGCCGGCGTAACTGATCCGGATCTTGCTTCTGGCGCCGCACTCGTGATTGGTACAGGTCACATACGCAAACGAAACCCGCTTGTCGACGACCTGATGATGCGTTATCACTGTTTTCCCGTTGCAGTAAGGACACCTCAACCTCATGTGCCTCTCCCCTTTTGCTTTATACAATACTATATATTGTATTTTCGAGAATAAAAGCCGCAGATTTATACTATAAGTTGTATTTTTATTGTATGTAACTATCCCGCCAGAACAAACGTACAGTCTTCATCCTCGTTGGGAAGGATCAAATCTTCATGAATCAGGGCATGCATGATTGCCCAGGCGGCGTCGGCATGGCCGGAAAGATCACTGCGGTCGGCCACATAGCTGATCTGACCGCTGCCGTTGACACACCGGTGGATCATCATGAACCCGGCCGCGATATCCGACCACTCGATGTTCCACTCGATCCGTCCGTCACCCACAACCTGTTGCGCTTTCAATACCAGCTTGGTCTTTTTGTCCGGGGTGTAGTAAATACCTTCCGCAGCGGGATAGAAGCGCTGGACCAGTTCCAGCACACCGGAACCCGGTCCGGTGCAATCGATGCCGATGTGTTCGACCTGGCTGCCGTATTTATCATACAGCTCCTTGATGGTTGAGGCCTGAAACTGCCAGGCGACATTACGCAGCATAATCTTTTCCAGGACGTAGAATTTGCCGCCGGTCTTCAGCGGCGCCGCCAGAACCACGATACAGGCGCCGTCGCGGGTGCGGCTGGGATCGTAGCCGATCCACACCGGTCCGGGATATGGCGGAGAGTTTTCCGCATTGTAGAATTTCCATTCCGCCGGATCCGCCAGGCATTTTTCCAGTTGCGAGAACCGGAACACCGACAAGGTGTCGTCGATGAAATACGCCTGGAACAGCTGCCGGAATTCGTCCTCGGAATATTCGAGCTTCAGTTCCTCGATGTTGAACAAATCGCAGCCGCCGGCTTCCGCATCTTCGATGGTGATGATCTTGCGCCACTGCAGATCGGCGCAGCGGATGCCGTTTTTCCGCAACTCATCGCGCGACGGGAAAATGATCACCGGCTTGTTGGCGCGTTTCATCCGTTCGTTGAATTCATCGCCTGACCACATCGGATAGGCCTCGTGGCTTTTGGCCGAGGGCGTGGAAAAATAGGTTTTCCGCCACTTTTTCTGGCTGGCCATGGCGGTGGCCACTTTCTTCAGGGTGGCGAATTTGGGGATCCAGAAATATTCATCGATATAGACATGGCCGTGATAGCTCTGCGCCGTGGCCGAATTGGTGGAAAGGAAATAGAGGGTGGCGGTACCGTGCGGCGTGATCAGTTCGATGGTGTCTTTGCCGGTCAGATCGATGCCGAACCATTCCAGGGCAAACGTTTTGATGTAGGCACGGAACACATCGCTCTGGGCGCGGGAGGCCGACAGGAAAATCTGGTTGTCGCCGGTCAACAGCGCGTCGGTGAACGCCTCCCGGGCAAAATAGAAGGTCATCCCGACCTGACGGCTTTTCAGAATGTTGCGCGTCCGCTCGTGACGATGTTCCCAGCAGTCAAGCTGATAGCCGAAAAGTCCGTCCCGGAATTTCTCCATCAGATCGTCGAAGTTGA
Organism: Lentisphaerota bacterium; assembly: GCA_003246475.1. Classification (GTDB taxonomy): domain Bacteria; phylum Verrucomicrobiota; class Lentisphaeria; order Victivallales; family SZUA-371; genus SZUA-371. The sequence continues at coordinate 32,070 of QKAL01000103.1, read as the reverse complement.
TCCCGGAAAAGTCGTTTTTCCGCGGCTTGTGCTTTTTCTTCCTGGGGGTGCCGGAATCGGCGGCGCCACCGTGGTCAGATTCCTGATCCATCGCTTTGGCCACCAGTTTGGCCTGCAGATTTTCCAGCTTGATCAGGTTTTCGATCAGGTGGTCGAGTTCGTGAATTTCCAGTTCGGTTTTATTTTCGCGTTCGGCCAGCAACCGGATCCGCTTCCGGATGGTGTACAGGGTGTCTTCCTTGTTGACGGACTTGTCCCAATTCCCGTCCTTGACCCAGTTGTATACGGTCCGTCGCTCAATCCCGAGCCGCTCGGAAATTTCCGGCGCCGTCGCGCCTTTCAGAAAAAGCCCTTTGGCTTCGTCTTTTTGTTCATCGGTGTATTTCATACCGGCATTATAACGCCTTTTTTACGACCGTGCATGGCGCATTTTTTGTGATGTCATGCGATGAACGCAATATCACAAACACCCACATGGATAGATAGTTGCGACTTGCAAAAATTCTCGTTATCATGTGGTCATGATGTTATTATCAATGAAAAATCAACGCTAAAGAGGGACAGCGAAAATGCCTGGTAAAAAAGTTGCATTGACCACCGACTGGGTGACGATCGGCAAGGCGGGAAAGACCGCTGACGGCCGGGAAATCAAAGAAGCGTGGCTGATCGAAGCGGCCGCGACATATGACCCGGAAATGTATACTGCAGTTATCAATGCGGAACACATATACGGTAACTTCGGCACGGTTACGGAACTGCGGACCGGCAAGGCCAAGGACGGCGCTACCACGCTGGAAGCCCGGTTCCAGCCCAATAAATACATGCTGGCTCAGAACAGCGAAAAATACCGGTTGTTTACGTCGATGGAAATCAATCCGAAGTTTGCCGACACCGGGAAGGCGTATCTGACCGGCTTGGCGTTGACGGATAGTCCGGCCAGTCTGGGGACAACCGAAATCCATTTCTGCCAGCAGGACATTACCGCCGAACGTGCCGACTGCATCGAGCTGCCCGCCGAGCTGTTTACCGTCAAGGAACCGGACGCGGATCCGGACAAAACATTTTTATCAAAGCTGAAGGAAATTTTCAACAACAAAAAGGATGAAAACGAAATGAACGATGCACAGTTCAAGCAGTTGACAGACGGGATCACGGCCACGACTGCCGCCGTCGCCAAGCTGGTCGAAGCGGTCGGCAAATTTACCGCCGTACCGGGCAAAACCGAAGCCGAAAAAAACGAAAAGAGCCAGACCGAAACGGAAAAGACCGGCGTCACCGATGAGCAGTTCAACAAGCTGCTGGAAAGCCAGAAGGCCATGCAGGAAAGCATTGCCGGTATGAGCGAAAAGCTGACCGCCGCGATGAAGGGCACGGGCAAGGAGATTCCGGCCGGTACCGGCGGCAACGACACCCCCGATTTCATCTAATCACGCAGTACACAGGAGGATCCTTCCATGCGTAGAGAGACCAGACTTTTATTCAACCAGATGCTGGCGGCCATGGCCAAGGCATATGACGTGGACAGTGCGACCGCGCAGTTTTCCGCTACCGAGCCGATGGCGCAGTTGCTGAACGACGCCATTCAGGAGTCCGACGCTTTTCTGTCGGAAATTTCAATCATCCCGGTGGATGACATCAAGGGCGAAGTCCTGGACATGCAGATCCACAGTACCGTGGCCGGACGTACCGATACGACCGGGGACGGCGAACGCCAGCCGCAGATGGCCGGTGCTCCGGACGGTCGCCAGTACGAGTGCAAACAGACCAATTTCGACGTCGGCATTCTCTATTCGCTGCTCGACGCCTGGGCGCGTTACAAGAATTTCCGCCAGCGCTACATGAACGCGGTATATCGCCGGATCGCGCTGGACCGCATTCTGATCGGCTGGTTTGGGATGTCTGCCGCGGCCACCACGGATCGGGCTGCCAATCCGAAGCTGCAGGATGTCAATAAGGGCTGGATTTACGACCTGAAGACCAATAACGCCGAAAACTATCTGACCACCGGAGCAGTAGAAGCCGGTAAGATCCAGATCGGGGCAACCGGCGATTACAAGAACATCGACCAGCTGGTCTATGATGTTTCCAGTCTGATTCCCCAGGAACACCGTACCGGTCGCGAAGTGGTGATCATCGGCCAGCAGCTGGTGGCGCATGACATGAACAAGGTTTTGGGCGAACACGCCGAAACCCCGACCGAAAAGGTCAACTTCCAGATCCTCGGCAAATCCTACGGCGGTCTGCGTTCGGTAATTGTCCCGCAGTTCCCGGAAAACGGGCTGCTGGTTACGGATCCGAAGAATCTCCAGCTGTATTATCAGCGGACCAGTCTCCGTCGCCAGAGCGCTGACGAGCCGAAGAAAAACCGCGTCGCCGATTACATCAGCCAGAATGAGGCATATGCGATCGGGAATCTGAAAGCGGCCGCCGGGATCGAAGCTGCCAACGTCAAATTCGTATAAGGGGATTTCGGCTATGGTCAGCTTGGCATGGGCACATCGTGAACGGGTAAGGGCGGAAAACGCGGCGAAAGCCGCCAAAGCCGCCATTGAAACCGCGGGAAAAGCGCAAATCCGGCAGATGGCGGAAGACAAAGCGAGTTTTGAACTGCTGTTGACGCAGCTCGATATCGACTGCAAGCGTTTGAGCGAACTGCCGCAGGGGGCGGCGAGGGATCCGCTGAAACGCGAACTGGTAAACTCGTATCTGCCGCTGGTGGACGAATACATTTCCTCCGGCAAGGAATTTCAGAACCTTGTTCTTACCCGGGTAATGGTGTGGCTGTTCGACCTCGGTGAAATTGACCGGGCGCTGGCCATGGCCGACGTGGCGATCGCACAGAACCAGCCGATGCCGCAACGCTTCGGCCGCGATGTGAAAACATTCGTCGCGGATGCGTTTCTGGACTGGCGCAAGCTGCAGAAAGCATTGAAAAATCCGGTCGAACCGTATTTTTCCAAAGTTTTCGAACAGGTGATGACCTGGCAGATCCATGACGAAATCAAAGTCAAGTATCTGAAGGCCGCAGCGGAAGAATACCAGGCAGCCGGCAACATCGAACGTGCGCTGGAGTGTTGTGTCCAGGCGCAGTCGATCGATCCGACCGCCACCGTCAAGACGCTGAGGAAAGAACTGGAAAAGGCCGTGGCCGAAAAAGCCGAAGCGTTGAAACACGAACAGGCGAAACCCGGCAGCAAAACGAACGAATAACTCACCCCGCGGGGCGGCGTGTCCGGAGTCGGGAACGAATTGTTTCAGACAAGCCGGACCAGACACTCGGAGACGTCGCTTCGCCTTTAACCGTATAAAAACGAGGAAAATATGAGCTGGGGAACCGAAACTGCCGTACCGGAAAGCAGAGACATTCTCTGCGGTGATTTTTTTCCCGCGATTCCGACCGGTAAGTTTTATGAGAATTACCGCATTCCGGTCGAACTGCCGGAAGCGACGGTGATCGAACAGCTGCAACAGGCGGTGATCCGGGTCCGTCGCGCATTGAAAGTGTGGCGTCTGGAGCAGGAAGCAACCCGGCTGGATGAGATTCCCCAGGAGACCGTTGACGGCACCGGCGAACTGGTGCTGCTATGGCACCGGTCGGTCTACTGTGAAGCGAAAGCGGAAATTTTACGCGAAACCATGACCGCCGATCGGCGCAAAGACGCCGAAAACGCGGCGGTGACCGGAGCGGAGACGGAAGAAAAGTACCGGGAGTTTGCGGCCGACGCAATCGCCGCGATCACCGGAACGACAAGTACGACGATAACGATGATTTGAGGTAAACAATCGTGAGTGATGGCGTGATCAGAAACCGATTTCTGGAGCTTTGCAGGCACCTGAAAGACAAAAAGAATATTCTCAAATTCACTGTTGAACACTTCGACAGCGAAGTCGAGGAAATGACCGTCGAAAACGGCGGGCAAAATGAAACCGAGCAGGGTTGGCATTTTGCGAACTTCCGATATCGGGGAATGATCTATATCGAGCGATTGCCCGGGGAGACGTTTGCTTTGCTGGCGTTGATGATCCGGGCATGGCTCGACGAACACGACGACACCCGAAATACATATAGACTGGAACAGCCGGTAATCGAGTCCGTGGATCTGGGCGGCAATCTGGTCGACGCGATGTGTGAAATCAATTTTGTGGATGAGGTTTTTCTGGTGGAGTCGGAAACCGGCCCGATCGAGTGGCGCGGGGGAAAATACGACCTGGGAGTGTACCCGGTAAACTATGCGGAACAAGGGGCAATCGGGGATGTCGCAACCGGCTGATATCGCAATAAATTTTTCGCAGATCAATTTCGACAGCCTGAATGAGATCCTGTTTCTCACCACGCTGCCGGCAAAGCTGAAACGGCGTTATCTGGGGCGGCTGGCCAGAATGGTGGTCAAGAACTCCAATGAAAACATCAAGACCCAGAAGACCGTTGACGGCGTCCCGTTTCATCCGCGAAAAATGCCGCAGGGACAATACAAGCTGAGAAAAAAGCGGGACGGATCCGTCAAGCGCGTCAAGACCAGACCGGAAATGCTGTGGCTTCTGGCCAGAAAAAAAAATCTCTCGGTCTGGCATGAAGACGACGACACGGTGACGATAAAATACCGCAAGGACGGAGTCGGACGGGTGGCGGCGAAACATCAATACGGCGGGAAGGCTCTGGGTTTGTCGCGAAAGGCGCCGAATTACCCGTTTTTTCTGGATCCGACCAAGGTCGGCAATCTCAAGCCGATGCGGGTCAACGGGGAGCCGGGCTGTACGATCAGCCAGGCGGCAATGCTGTACCGGCTGGGATTCGTCTACCGCGGCAGAAGGCCGGACTATCGCTGGATCCGGGAAAATATCACCCGGGCCAAGGCAGCGGCAATTGTGGAAGCCCTGTTGAAGAAAGTATCATGGAGCAATATTCCGGACGGCACGCCGGCGCGCCCATTCCTGGGAGCGAGACCGGAGCAGATCCGCGCCATGGGCGACACGGTGATGGAAAACCTCTATGTGGATCTGATGCCGCGCAGGTTGGCCGCAAAATTTAAATTCAAGTACAACAATTAATAAGGAAAACTGAAAAATGGCAACCGGAACCGTAAATGTAATTCAGGTTAACAACAATCAGGGTAACTTCACTGCGGTCGAGCGCGTGTGGCTGTATCTCGGCGAGATCGCGAACGCCGCTTCACTGCATAAGGTCATTCCGATCAGTGCGAACAGCGATCTGGACGCTCTTCTCGGCGCCGGAACCTCCGAACTCAAAACGCAGATAACCGCAGCCCGGCAGAATGCCCGGAGCACCAATTTCGCCTGTTATGCGGTTGGCGTCGATTTCGATGTCGACGACTGGAAAGAAATTCTGTATTCCGTGCTCGAAAAACCGCACGATTTGAATGTCGAAGCCGTGGTGATCTGTCACCAGCTCGCCAGCAAAGCCGAGGTAGAAGGCGCACAGGTCGCGGCGGTTGAATGCCTCAGCCGTTTTGCCAAATTTTTGACAATTCACGCGGCGGTGGCCGGCATTGACGCCGCCACCCAGACCTGGAGCGACTATCTGGCGGCGCTGGGACTGCTGGTCAATAACGTTGCCGCCGATCGCGTTTGCCTGGTTCCTCTTCTGCACGGCAATGACCTCGGGGTGGTTTCCGGCAGACTCTGCGATCCGGGCACTTCGATTGCCGACAGCCCGATGCGGGTGGTAACCGGCGCCCTGGTCGGACTCGGCGCCGCTCCGGTGGATAAGAACGGCGATCCGTTGAATTCGGCCACCGTGTCCACCTTGTCCGACGCGAGATTCAGCGTCGCGCAGTGGTATACCGGTTATGACGGCATGTATTGGGCCGATCACATGATGCTCGATGTCGAGGGGGGAGATTTTCAAGTCTACGAATATCGCCGGATCCTGGATTATCTGGCGCGTCGCGTCCGCATTCTGGCCATCAGCCGGATCGCGGACCGGCGTCTGAACGACACGGCCAAGAGCATCAGCGCGAACCAGACCTATTTTGCGCGGCCATTGCGGCAAGCGTCGGTTCCGGTCACCATTCTCGGGGTTGAAATGCCGCCGATGATCGAATCGCCGGCAGCGGATGCCATCTCGATCGTCTGGAGTTCCAACACCGATGTTGCGATCGCGATTACCGCCAAACCGTACAAATGTCCGAAATCGATCACGCTGTATCTGGGGCTCGATCTTTCCTAACCTATAACCACAAAACAGGAGGCATTCCGATATGAACGGGACACAAAGGTTCAACGGGCTCAGTTTCGACATCGATCTGGGCGAATTTTCGGTACACGTGAAAAAATTCACGCTGGACATTACCGACAACAGCACGGCGGCCAAACGAAACGGCCGTCCGGACGGCTGGCTGAAGGGCGATGTGGAAGGCAGCGGCAAAATCACCATCGACCGGAGCGGACTGAAGGCGTTCACCAACGCGGCAAAGACCGCCAAATCGTTCCAGGATCTCGACACGTTCGACATCCAGAGCTATGCCAAGCTGGGCGACGATGAGTTCAAGGTCAATGTTTACGGCTGCAAGATCAAGCTGGCCAGTCTGCTCAACATCGACAAAGGCAGCACCGATGAAACGGAATTCGAACTGGATTATGTCGTCACCAGTCCGAAGTTCGTCGAAATCGACGGCACCCCATACGTCAACCAGGAATCGGAAACTTCCTCCAGCTAGAGGATCCCGGTTCCATAAATAGTCATCAACTCACAACCCATTAACGAAAAGCGAGAAAAAAATGGCTGAGAAAAAAATTGTTGTTACCATCGGCAAGGCGGATTTCACCTTTACGGTTACCAGTGAAAATTTCAACCGGTACATCAATGAGATGAAACCGGACGATAAAGTGCTGCCGGCAAAACGTTTTCTGCGCCGGAGCCTGACCGACGAGAAGCAACAGAAAGCGCTCGATGAGTTTTGCGATCTCGGACTGGCGCTGAATATCGCCGGCGAGGTCGTTCAGGAATTTCAGGGCGAGGTTCTGATCGAGGTAAAAAAGTAGAGCAGCGGCTTCAGCAGTTAAAAAAAGATGAAGGCAGTCTGGATCTGCTTATGGTGTATGCCCGGAAACATTTTCCCGGGCGACCGATCAGCACCGACAGCCTGGCTGAAGCCTGGTTCCTGGAAAACGAATTCTGGGAACGCCTCGGTAAAATGCTCGGTGGATAAATCAACGTCTGACGGCAGTACGCCGGAAAAAACGACTCAGCGGATGACTGTGGGGCAGCAGAATAATGCAGAATGCCGCCACGGCTCCGCCGATCAGCAGAAACGAAGCGATCAAAAAGAATAAGACGAATATAAACGCAAACATAACAGCCCCTTTGTTAATAGCAACTATAACCGCTAATCGGAAAAAAAGCAAATGAGTTCCGGCGCCATTGAAAAACTGTACTTCTCCATCGGTCTGATCGACAAGCTGTCCGGACCCTCCAAGGGGGTGGCCAAATCGATCCAAAAGATCCATCAGACCGCACGGTCCGGAATCATCGACTTTGCCAAGGGCGGCGGCGCGATCGGCGGCATGGCTTTTTCCATGTTGAAGGCCACGGATCCGGCACGCGGGTTTTCCAAAGCGCTGGGGGAAGTCGCCTCCCTTGACGTATCTCCGGACGAACTCAACAAACTGGGACAGGCGTCAAAACAATTCGCCATGCAGTTCGGCGGCGACGCCACGGAGATTGCGAAGTCGGCCTATGACATCCAGTCCTCGATCCCGGGACTGGCCAAGGGCGCCTTGGCGGCGTTCACCTATCAGGGAGCATTGCTGGCCAAGGCCGGTAAGTCAAACTCCGATACAATCACCAAATACATGGGGGCAATGTATAACGTTTTTCAGGAAGACGCCAAGAAGGTCGGACAGGCCAAATGGGTGGATCAGCTCACCGGAAAAACCGCTTACGCCATCAAAATGTTTCGAACTACCGGGAACGAAATGTCCGCGGCCTTCACCAATCTCGGGTCCGTCGGAAAAGTCAACGGGGTAAGCATGGACGAACAGATGGCCGTTCTCGGCGTACTGCAGGGGACTATGGGCGGGGCCAATGCCGGTACCGCCTATAAATCTTTTCTCAATAAAATCAGCCAGGCGGAAAAAGCGCTGGGGATGAAATTCACAGATACTGCCGGCAAGGCGCTGCCGATGGTCGATGTACTGGAAAAGATCAAAGCCAAGCTGGGTCCGGCCGGACTGACCGCCGCCGATTCCGGTAAATTAATGCTGGCGTTCGGGGAGGAAGGCGGCAAGGCGCTGGTCAACCTTATGGACAAGGTCGATCAGCTGAAAAGTGCCACCGGAGATCTGTCCAAGGTCAACGACAGCAGCGGAGCGGCAACCATGGCGGCAAAGATGGTTGATCCGCTGGATAAACTTACCGGCACCGGACAAGTGTTGGCCATAACCTTCGGTCAGATTCTGTTGCCGGGCGTCAATATGGTGCTTGATGCCATGTCGGCGTTCGGCAGGACGGTCAACTGGCTGCTGGAAGTATGTCCGCCGTTGCGGTGGGTAATCGCGGCACTGACCGCCGTGATCGTGACGCTGACCATTGCCTGGGGCACGATGAAGATTGTCATGGGGGCGGGAAAGTTGTGGCAAGCGCTGGTCATGAAAATAACCCTGGTCAACAACGCGCTGGTCGCCATGAAAGTAGTAACCAGAGAGATGACTTTTACCCAAAAGCTGGCGGCGATCTGGAACTGGATCTGGCAGGGCAGCATAAAAGGGGTCAGCTATGCGGCGAATTTTCTGCGGCTCAATCTGATCTGGAACAAAGCGGTCATGCTGGCCTCGGTAGTATGGGCGCAACTGGTGGCGATTGCCCAGGGAGCCATGGCGCTGGGGTTCTGGGGAAGCTGCGCCGCCGTGTGGAGCTTTACCGTCGCACTGCTGGCCTGTCCGATCACCTGGATCGTCGTGGGAATAGCGGCGCTGATCGCGGCCATCGTTGCCTGTATTTACTATTGGGACGAAATCAGTGCCTTCGTGGTCAAATATGCCGATTATCTGTTGATGATGCTCGGTCCAATCGGATTGGTCATCGCCGCCTTCCGGAACTGGGATAAAATCACCGCGTGGCTGGGAAATGTCTGGGGCGCGTTCAAGAACATATGTCCGAATATCGCCAATCTGCTGGAAAAATTGTTTGCGCTCTGGTGGAGCGGCGTTACCGGCATCTGGTCATTCTGGAAAGACGTGTGGAACAATATCGGCTCGTTCTTCTCCAACATCTGGGGCGGGATCATCGATGACATCTCGAACAAACTGCTGTGGGTCGGAAATTTCATAAGTTCAATCTGGAACGGCATGTTCGACAAGTTCAATGCAATAACCGAGTGGCTGAGCGGAAAACTGGTTCCGGCAATACAGATGATTTCCTCCCTGTTCTCCTGGCTGGGCGGACTCGGCACCGATTTATGGGGACGGATCGTCAATATCTTTTCGGGGATGGACGGCTGGGTCGGCAAGATCCTCCGGACATTGTCAAACATTCCCGGGCTGGGGTTCCTGAATCCCGACGTTACGACCGACCAGGCGAAAGTCAAGCAGCCGACAGTGCCGAGTGTGGCGGCCGCACGGAAAACCGACGTGTCTGCCGGCGGCGTTCGCAACAACACCAACAACAAGGTTAATAATTACGGCGGCGTCACCATCAACACCACGGCGCCGGTCGGACCCGGGGAGATGGAAGAACTTTTCGCGATGCAGGGAGTATAAACGATGGCGATTTACAAAGACATCCTTATCAGCAACGACGATCTGGCGCTGGACGGCAGTCAGGCGGTGGCCATCTATGACCGGGACGTGATCGCGCAGGATCTGATTCATGCCATCCGGGAATCCGGCTACCTGGTAAAAATGGTGGCGGAGCGCTCCGCGGAACGGCGGAATCTGCTGTTGACGAAAATCATTCTGCTGGCGGAGGATGACGACCGGATCATTCCCGGCACGGTGGAAATAGGCGCATCCGCGGACAATTTCATCGCCGGATCCGGAAGATGGACGCTGACCGCGTCGACGTATGAATTCGGAACCATAACATTGACGTTAGCAGGGGATTGACATGAGTGATTATTTGGAATTGGATAACCTGACGGCCGAACAGCAGCAGTTTGCCGACGCCATGGCCGCATCGGGAATGCCGGTGACCGAAGCCGGGCTGAAAGACGAACTGCAGCAGATCGCCGATGCCGCACACCTGGAGATCAGCAACCCGAACCGCTACTCGGCGTTCTGGTGTTTTTGCTCAAAATCCATCGTGGAGCCGACACGCTGGCTGATCGCATACATGATAAAAAGCGTGGTTCCCAATCTTTACGTGAAGACCGCCTCCGGATCCATGCTGGACATCCTGGCCTGGAGTTTCGACATCGAGCGGAAAACGGCCACGAAAGCGGTCGGCAACCTGGTGTTTTCGCGCAGCAATACCGTACAGCAGCTGCTGATTCCTGCCGGCACCCGCGTCAAAACCATTTCGATCAACGGGAATGTCTACCGGATGATCACCCGGGCAGAGGCCATCATGGACGTCGGCCAGGCCAGCATATCCATCGAGGCCACAGCGGAAAAAACCGGCGTGGCTTATAATCTGGGCGCCACCTATTATTCGATCATGGACTCGGACGTGCCAGGCATCACAGAGGTCACCAACGCGCAGGACTGGTTGACCGCGCCGGGAACCGACGATGAAAACGACGCGGAGTTACGGCTGCGCGTCCGCAACCAGTTTTCCGCCGTCTCCGACTGGCACACCGACGCGAAATACAAGGCGATGATCGCGGCGCAGACCGGCTTCAGCATCGACCGGATATTTTTCAATCACAACATTCCGCGGGGACCGGGTTCCGCCGACGCCTTCATCCTGTTCGACTCCGGAACCACACCGACCGAGTACCTGCAGGTGGCCAACGATTTCATATCGGCCGGAAACCACGGACACGGCGACGACTTACTGGTCAAAGCGGTACCGGAAACCACCTATGACATCGGGGTAACGGTAACCTTCCTCGATACGCTGTCGAACACGGTCAAAGCCTCATTACTGGCCGAGATCGAGCAGTTCATCCGCTGCGCCTTTCGCGAAAATTCCGATTATGCCGATTACGTGACTCAGGTCAGGCCGTTTGAACTCTTCAGCTGGTCGAAGTTATCGCACGAACTGCACGCCTATTTTCCCGGCATCGCCGCACTGAACTGGAGCCGAGGAGACATCGACAACGAGCTGGAAGTGCCGCGGCTGAACACGCTGGAGGTAATCGATGCCAACGCGTGACCGCATTTCACTTAGATTCTGGCAAGCGGCCGGATTGCTGACAAAGATCGGCGGCGCCGCGGACACCTTCTGGGATCTGGCCCAAGGATGGCTGGATAAAGTGTCCGGAACCATCGATGCGGAAACCGCGCCGATATCGCTGGTGGAACTGCTGGGCTGGGAACGGGACATCGACCGTTTCCCGGGTGAAGATGACGCACTGTTCCGGAAGCGCGTAAAATTCGCATTGGTCAACGCCAAAGACGCCGGCAGCACCGGAGGATTCAGCCGGATATGGAATCGGCTCGGACTGGGCGCGATCTCGCAGACCGAACGGTTCGATGAGGAAAACTGGGACGTGATCCGGCTGCGCATCGATGAAACGATCTTCGGCCGCTATGTGTGGCTGCTCGACACGCTGATCCGGCAATATGGCCGGACGTGCCGGCGGTACGAATTTGAATCGCTGTCGTCATCGATGATGGGAATACGTCCGTTCGAGTTTGAGCTGGAAACATTTAACTGCATAGCGGCATACGAGGGATAATATGGCGAAAACACAAAACGAAAACTTTTTCACGTTCGGCGAACCGGAACCGGTGCACTCGGAACGAATTCTGGATTACCTGGGAACATTTCCCAATTCCGCCGGCGAATACTACGAACCGCCGGTATCGATGTCCGGACTCAGCAGAATGCGCCGGGCCAACGGCCAGCACGGGTCATGTGTGCTTTTTCGCCGCAACATGATCGCCAACGCTTATACCGGCGGAGGTCTGGCTCCCGGGCATTTTCGGGCGGCGGCTACCGATCTGCTGACCTTCGGCAACGCTTACGTTCAAACCCTCCGGAATCTGTTTGGCCAGATTACCGCCTTGCGCCACATTCCGGCCATCAACATGCGGGTTATGACCGACAATCGCGGCTTCAGATTATTGCTCGAAAACGGCTCTTATCTTGATTTCAATCACCAGGAAGTAATCCAGATCAAGGAATACGACACCGACCAGCAGATTTACGGCATGCCCGATTGGATCGGCGGACTGCAGTCGGCATTGTTGAATCAGGACGCGACCCTGTTCCGGCGCCGCTATTACGTCAATGGGGCACACCTGGGTTACATTCTGTACACCAACGACGCCAAACTGCACCCGGAGCTGAAGAAAGAATTGGAACAGCGATTCCGGGAAGGCAAAGGCGTCGGCAACTTCAAAAGCGCGTATATCCACATCGCGAACGGCGGCGAAAAGGCGATCCAGATAATTCCGATCGGCGACATCGGGCAGAAAGACGAATTTATCAACATCAAAAACCTCTCGGCAAACGACGTCCGGGAGGCGCATCGGGTGCCGCCGGTGTTGATGGGAATAATTCCCCAGGGGACCAGTTCGCTGGGAGATCCGGAGAAGGTGGAACGAGTTTACATTCGCACAGAGGTCTGCGCCATGGCGCAACCGTTCATCGATATCAACGAACAGTTGCCGGCGGCACTGAGACTGAAATTCAATTTAAAACCGGAGGAGGAGGCCCAAAGTGTCTAACTCAACAATAACCGCGGCGGGAGCGGCGCTGATCGCTCAGAAAATAGCGAACAATCAAACATTGAATGTGGATAAATTCATCTTTGCGGACATTCCCGGGCTCGATGCCGACGTCGCTCCGTCCGTGAATACCGTGTTGCCGGCAGCAGGGAACATCATGATGCAATGCGATGTTCAGCAGTGCGGTCTCAATGGCGCCGATACCATCGTCTATTCAAAAATTCTTAATGCCGAGATCGGCGATTTCTACATCAACTGGATCGGGCTTTATTCCAGCGCGGAAAACGTACTGGTGGCGGTCTGCCATGTTCCGCGGCATTTGAAATTCGCCACTTCCGGACTGCGCATCGGGAATATCCTCTGCAAAAATTTTGCGCTGCAGATCAATAACGTCTCCGATCTCACGGGAATCACCGTCAACGCCGAAACCTGGCAATGGGATCTGGACGGGTTATATGCCGCCTATGATCACAATCATGACGACCGCTACGAGCCGCTGGGTTCCGTGGCCACACATAATTCTTCCGCCAGTCCGCATCCGGGCAAATTCGAACCGGCCGGATCCGTCTCCACCCACAATTCTTCCGCCAGTCCGCATCCGGGCAAATTCGAACCGGCCGGATCCGTGGCGGATCATGTGGCGGCGGATAATCCGCATCCGCAATACGCGAAAGGGCTGGCCGCCGATATGTCCGTGACATTCGGCATTTCCGGCAAACCGTCGGTGCTGGTCTCCGCCATCACCGCCGACGGCACGACCGCGTCAGCGACGTTGACCGGAACCCACGGGTTTGAGGCCGGGGACTATGTAAATATCGGGAATACGGTCAATTTCAACGGCACGTTTCTGCTGACCGAGGTGTTCACCTCGACCATCCGCTGGGCGACCACGACCACCGCCACGGAAACCGGGCTGGCAACCACCTGGGCACGGTACAAACAGGCAGTCACATCCGCCCAGATCCAGGCGGCAATAGACGCGACGATCAGAAACGTCAACGGCTGCGTTCCGGCCTTGAATTTCAATGACGGGTATTACTATCAGGACGCCACCATAGTCATACGTAAATTCTATGGGGGAAAAGTCCGGCTGGCCGCGTTGACCACCACGAATAACAAGGCGGTATTGTTCGGAGGAGCGTTGACCGGCGCCAGCGGTGTCGTGGCGATACAGGATTGCCCGGCAACGGTCGAGCTTTCCCGCATCAATATCCGGAACACCGCAGTCAATACGGCTACGGATTACTGCTACGGACTGACCATCACCAACGCCAACCGGGTCTATCTGTTTTACGCCAGCGTGGCGCTGCCGAACGCGGTGACCTCGCCCGGGACCTCGCGCGGCATCAGCATCGACAACAGCAATCTGCTGCTGTCCGGGGTCAATCTCGAGGGCGGCGCATATGGCATCTATGCCCTCAACAGCGCAATCAAAAACTACAATCCGGCCAACACCGGGACCCGCCCCGCCACCGGCGTATATGTCTATGCGTCCAGTCTGGACGGGGCAGTCATCACCGGTACGACGGTCCATACGGCAGGACAGGCGGTCTATACTCCGCTGCCGGGCTATGTCGCCTCACGGGCGGCTTCCGGCTATCAGAAACTGCCGCAGGACGGCAACGGGGGCGCCACCATCGAGCAGTGGGGGGTGGTTTCCGCCACGTTGGTCGAGGACGGCAGCACGTTGGGCACGGCGGTGACGGTAACCTTGCCGATCGCATTTCCCAACGCCTGCATCAACGTGACCGGAAATCTGAAGGCGGCCACCGCCGGGGGCGGGTGTATCGCCATCAATACCTATGCCAACAGCAATTCCGAGATCACGGTGGTCTTCGACCGCGACAGTTCATCGGCACCGACCGGCCTTCAGTATGCCTACTGGCGGGCCATCGGCTATTAACAGGAGAAAAACAAAATGATTTTCTATTCTCAATCGAATAACGGTTTTTTTGACGATGAAATACACCTGGAAATCCCTGCCGACGCGGTCGAGATCACGCCGGAACGCCACGCCGGGCTGCTGGACGGGCAGTCCAACGGTTTTGAGATCAAGCCGGGGGCGGACGGTTTGCCGGTCAATGCGCCGGTCAAACCCGCATTCGCCAGCGGCTGGGACGCGGCAACCGAATCATGGCTGATTAACGAGGCGGCCAAGGCGGCGGCGGAACAGGCGGCGGCGGTCAAGGCACAGCAGAAAACGCAACTCGAAGCGGCTTTTGCCGCATACGTTTCCAGCCTGAACGAAAAATATACCGGCCTCGATCTGGCCCCGTCCGTCGATACGGTGGACACGGCTCTGGCCAAATGCCTGGCGTGTACCGCTCCGGACGGAACGACCGGCATGACGGCGATCGATTGCGCCGCCCTGGAATACTACTGGAACAAGCTAAAATCACTATAAGGAGGGGGCTATGGCATACGTAAAAAAGGAGGGCATCAGCATCGGCAAATACGCCAGCATCGCCGCTGCGGGAATCACGGCGGTTTACGGGGTATTCGCCACGGTCGACTATGCCGGGAGATGGTTCAACCAGGCGGCCACCGCGATCCAGGAGCTGGGCACGGTTAAAACCGCGATCGCCAGGCACGAACTGGAACAAAAAGAAGATTTCAAAGAGGTCAAGCAGGAGCTGGCCGAACTGCGTCAGGACATGACCCGGCTGTTGATGATCTCCAGACAGCCGGACGAACGGGTAAAAATCGCCGGGATCGTCCCGGAACAATAAAGGAGTGATATTATCATGAGAGCGATGAGACAAATGGGAAAAATGTTGCTGGCCGGGTTGATCGTCATGGCGGCGATCGTCATGCTGATGGCGCTGGCCGGATGCAGTACGACAAAAATTTCAGACATCGATCCGACAACCGGAAAGGTCTCTCGAATAACCGAAACCAACGAATCAATTGCAAAAACTATTACCGAGTCGACCAAGAACAAAACCTGTCTGGTGTATACGACCGGCTGGGTTGCAAAAATCAAAGCTGTTTTTGCCAGTACCGAAGATCCGCTACCAACATTTGATCTTGAAGGAGGCAACGCAGACCATGCAATTTTGACGGTTCCACAGGGATTAACCCGCGAACAGCTTGATGGGTTGGCAAATGTGGTAACCGCACTGAGGGCAAATAACGTCAGCATGGGCGCCACCGGCATTTCCAGTTCCACGGGGAAAGGCTCCGCCAGTACATCCACAAGCGGCAACGGCGTATCTTCCGGAGGAACCTCAACCGACAAGGCCGAAACCGACAGCGGAGTTATTACGCCATGAAAATGGACATCGACAAGGTTTTCATCGAGACCAAACGGTTACTGCTGCGGGGGCCGGAGGATTATCTGCTGATGCTGCAGTACTGCCCGGAGATGGTCGACGAAGTGGCCAACGGCGTCGGCTCGGAAACGTCCTGGACGTATCATCTGACGCCGGACACCGTTTACGGCATGAATATCAATCCGACCAGCCATCCGCATGACTGGGGCTATACGTTTCCGCTGGAATTCAAGTCGGTGGCCGACGGGCTGGCGTGGAAACGCAAGATGGATTTCTGGTTCGCCAAAAACCTGCAGACCCAGATCGACGACGGCAGCAAGATTCTGCGGCCGCTGCGGAATTCCCGGCGCACGGAATACATCGAGGCGCTGAAGTTGGGCGGGGACGCGGCATTCTGGGCCGACAAACCGTTGCCGCCGGATTTCTACGAGTATTACGATGAAACGCCGGACTACGACGAAGCCCGGGTGAAACGCCTGGCGGAAATCGAACGGACCAGCATCAAGCTGATCGAGGAATATTACGATGTGTGAAGCCACGGCTGGAGGAGAAAAATGATATTGTCCGGAAGCGGAACCGAGCTGACGCTGGAAAGCATCGGCAAAAACGTAAAAATAAGCATAACGGCAAGTTTTGAACGCAAAGACCTCAGCGGACAAAGCAGCAGCTCGGCGTTTTCATCCGCGGGAAATAAACCCAAAAAGGTCAGTGTGGCGCTGCAGATCCCGATGGACAAAAGCGACGGTCTGACCAAGCTGCTGGACATGGCGGGAGCCGACGACAGCAATGGTTCGCCACAGGTTTATGCCGTTTCCGATCCGTTGTGTTCGGCCGCGAAAATCCGGCAGGTGATTTTCGTCGATGACATCCAGGCAAGAGAGAGCGAAGGATTGCGCTGCTATGATGTTTCATTAACGCTCCAGGAACACCAGTCCGTGGCGGAAAAACGCGAAGAGCGCGACAATGAAAAAACCGAAGTTCAGGCTGCGAATGCGGATGGGACGGAAAAAGTAACCAGCAGCGACCCGGAAAAAATCAATCAGGCCGTCGAAAAAGCAAAAGAATGAAATATTTAAAAATATTTACCGTCAACGGGGTAAGGAAACATCTGGTCAGCGACAGCTGGACACTGGAAATCGAATCGCCCGGTCGCGGCATTGCCACGATCAAAAGTGATGAAATGTGTTCCGGACTGGTCACGCTCGATATGGGGATTATCGGGGAATTGAAAAAGATTTCCCGCTGGTTCACCGGCTATATTGAAAGCTGTACGCGAATCGACAAATGCCAGGTTAGGCTGATGATCCGGGAAATGGGCGCCGTATTGGCCGCACGATGGCCAATAGCGCTCCGGAATGTCACCGCCCGGGATGTATTGACGGAGCTCTCAGCGCAAACCGGTCTGGCATTCAATATTGAAGAATCCGAATGGGCCCAGACAAGTATTCCGCATTTCATCAACATTGCCAGCGGTTACGAAGCGCTGGATCTGCTGGGAAAACATTTACAAATCGACCGGTTCCGCTGGCAGTGTCAGCCGGACGGTTCGATCTACGTCGGCAGCGCGGCCGGAACGTCGGCCGACAAGAAAATCATTCAACTGCCGGCAAATATTTTTACTGAAACGTCAATTGTCGGCACGACCTGCGCCCTGCTGCCGTCGTTACGACCGGGACAGCGGATCCAAATCGGCGACGGGCCCATACGTGAAATCAACGCCATAAACACAACCGACGAAAAAATGAGGATGGGCTGGGCATGAATCTGAAGCAAGTGATTTCCAGCATTATCAAACGCTATTGGCCGGAACTGAACAGCGGGACACACCTTCCCCGGCTGGCCGTTGTCATCGGGATTCCGGATCCGCCGAAAAACGGCGAGAAACACACCGACGAACGGCCGAGATACGCGGTCGATGTGCGTTTGCTGCTCCCTGACTTGTCCATCGATGAAGATATGCCGCTGATCCGCGACGTTCCCGTCGCTTTTCCCGCGGCGGCGCCGGAACGAGGATTCGTCGGTCTGCCGCAACCCGGAACCATCGTTGAAATAGCTTTTGCATTCGGACGGCAAACCCTGCCGTTCGTGCGTTCCGTCCTGCCGCACTATCTGAAACTGCCCAAAATAGACGAACTGGCCATGCGCTGGCAGCAGTCGGCCGACTCATTTCAGGAAGTCGATCGGAACGGCAGCTGGTCGCGGATCACCAATCGGGATATCAGAGATCAGGCCGACCATTACAATACGACCGCCCGGAAAATCGTCCTTAAATCAAGCACCACGGCCATCGAACAATCAGAACTGGCCATGCGGGGAAATCAGCTCTGGATCGGCGGTCCGGCAACCCGGGCGACTGGAAAGGTCACGTTTTCACGGCTTAACACCGCAGTGCCACTAATGATTCCACTCGGAACAATCATCGCCGATGCCGCTGACAACGTGCGGGTACTGACCACGGCCGACGCAAACATGGCCGCGGGATCCGAAAAAATCGAGGTACCGGTGGAGGCCGAATGTTACGGCGCCGCATACAACCAGGACGAAGACTGCTATTGCCGGCTCATATCCGCTAACGTGGGCATTAACGCCGTCAGAAACGAGGACAAAATTCAGGGAGGCACGAACGGGGTCAACGCGCTGGTTCTCGATGTCTCGTTCATGACCGCCGTCATCAACGCCCTGACCACGCTGGCCAGCCACACGCACCCGGACGTCGGCACGATCTCCCAGGGGGCGGCTGTAACCGAACAGAAGACCATTATCGAAGGCTTGAAGCTGCAGCTCAACGCCTTTACCAAAACATAAACAACAAAACCGGGAGGTGTATGGTGAAATCACCAATCATCTACTACGGCGGCAAAACACAAATGTTAAAACACATTTTGCCGCTGATCCCCGGAGACCACCGCGCCTACGTCGAGCCTTTTTTCGGCGGCGGCGCCGTGTTCTTCGGAAAACCAAAGTCAGACGTCGAAGTCATCAATGACAAACTCGACGCGGCCGTCATTTTTTACCAGGTTGCACAGACCGATTTCAAACGGCTGCAGGGCATGATCCGGCGTACACTTCACGCCGAGAGTGCCTATCTTGAATCCAAGATGATCATTAAAAATCCGGAAGGGCACACGCCGCTGAAACGCGCCTGGGCTTTCTGGTGCCAGACCGCGCTGACGTTCAGCCATACCGTGTGCGGCGGGTTCGCGTTCTCCAAGGGGCACACGGCCAGGAGTACCGCCAACCGGCGTCGGGCCTTCACCCGGGAACTGGCCGAACGCCTGGAGGAAGTGCAGATATTCTGTCGCGACGCCATGGATATCATCGCCAAATTCGATGCCAAGGACACGTTTTTCTACTTCGATCCGCCTTATGCCAACAGCGATTGCGGTCACTACAAAGCGGGAAAAGACGTTTTCTATGATCTTCTGATGATCCTGCCGGATCTCAAAGGAAGATGGCTGCTGTCCAGCTATCCGGATCCGCAAATCGACGCGCTGCGAGATATTCCCGGCATCAGGTACAAGGACTTCGACAAACCGCTGTCCGTTTCCGGTAAAAGCAACGCCGGAAAACGTAAAGTCGAGTGTCTGACATGGAACTATCAGGAGCCGCAGGGTTGAAATAATAATATTATGGGGTAAAAATAAAAGACGGTGTTGCGAGGAGACCGTTGAAATCTTCTCACAACACCAATTGGGGCTATAAGAAAACCGTAACGGAAGGTCACGAGCCTCATTGCTGGCCAGCACCACCTGGTACCAGCTACCGTTACGGTCTTCAGGCTATGCCTCCGCCAGGGATTGGTAGTCCCTCCGTAACGGCGTCCGCGCTCGTGATGCGGAATTATTAATCTAGTACACATTACGTTGAAATCAAGACCGATTCGCATAAAATACGGAGCGCTCCGTGAACCAAAGATTTATTAAGAAACACAACGCCAAGATGCCACTAAGGTGACGATAAAGAGGGATGATCCAAAGGGTACGACCATGACAGAAAGTGGGGAAAAAGGCCCAAAATACGGAGTTTTCCGCCTATATGCCACAAAAAAATCCAACAATTTTAAAATACTCACCCCCGCCTGCCTCTTTTTCACTTTGATTTTTTTGTGAAATCTAATTTTACCTGAAATTTGTATATAAAACAGGTTCACAAAATGAAGAAAAAGAAAAACCCCGGATCGTTAGATCAGGGGTTACATACAATCTTACATACTTTTTGTATATTTACTCACTCATAAAAGGTGAGATTTGAGCTAAAAAATGGTCGGAGCGAGAGGATTCGAACCTCCGACTTCTGCGTCCCGAACGCAGCGCTCTAGCCAAGCTGAGCCACGCTCCGACAAAACTATCATCTATTATTTGATGATGCGTTTAAATTAACGCCAATCACCAAAAAGTCAACTCAAAATTCTAAGAAAAGTGTTATTTTTTCAGAGATATAACCACACTTTTCTTGGCACCTTCACCCAGACTTTCGGTCTGAAGCTCTACTTCTTCCTGCAATGTGATATGGATGATACGACGATCATGGGCATTCATCGGCGGCAGGGTTACAGGATCACCCCAGCGTTTTACTTCCTTGGCAGCATCAAGCGCCTGCTGTTTGAGCATCTCTTCGTTATCAGCGCCGCGTTCACTGCGTTCGCCACGTTCGCCGCGTTCGCCACGTTCTCCCCTTCCACCACGTTCGCCACGCTCGCCGCGTTCGCTGCGACCACCGCGTTCTTTGCGGGTATAGCCGTCAATATCGATCATGATCTTGGGAAATTCTTCATCGGTTTTCAACATCATACGGTTAAGGAGCAATTGCAGATTTTCAAGCGCCTGACCTTTACGTCCGATGATGCGTCCGGCATCTTCTGAACTGACGATCAAGGCGATCTTGGATCCTTTTTCTTCCGTTTTAAGAGAAGCGTCAAGGCCAAGGTAGTCAAGCATGGTGGCCAGGGTTTTCGACGCTTTCTGCATCTGTTCTTCGATTTTACTCATCTTGTTAGGTTCTCCTTTATGAGTTTTTAACTGGGGTTGCATCTTTGCCGTTTTTGCGGGTGACCAGCAACTGGATGATACTAAAGATCTGACTGACGGTCCAGTAGAGTGTAAGACCTGCCGGGAGCGAATACAGGACGAACAGCATCACAACGGGCATAAGCATCATGATCTTCTGTTGCATCGGGTCGGCTGCAGCCGGGGTCATCTTCTGCTGCACTACCATCAGAATGGTCATGATAATGACCAACGGGTGGATAGGCAGGGAGCCGAAAAGAACCGCAACCGTATCCGGCTGAGCCAAGTCATAAGCCCACATAAACGACGTGTGGCGCAGTTCAACTGCGCTGTCAATGGTGGAATAGAGGGCGATAAAGACCGGGATCTGCAGCAGGATCGGAAGGCATCCGCCAAGCGGATTTATCTTCTGTTCGCGGTAAAGCTCCATCATCTTGAGATTAAGCTGTTGCTGATCGTTTTTATATTTTTCCTTTAACTCCTGAATCATCGGCTGCAGCTTCTGCATTTTCTTCATTGAATTATTTGCTTTCTGCGTAATAGGCCAAAAAATCAGGCGGACGATAATGGTGAGGATAATAATACTCCAGCCGTAGGAACCACAAAAGCCCTTGAGCCAGATCAGGAACGTTAACAGTTGACGCGAGATCCATTCCATGGGAGCGAGGAACGAGAGATGCATTATGGATCTGGACTCGGGATCGAACTTATCAAGCAGCTTCAATTCCTTCGGACCGGTATAATAGACATATTTACAGCTCCAGACCTGCCCGGCGGCAAGGTCGACCATACCGTACTTGCCTTCGGCCGCAACGGTATAATACTCCTTCTCTTCGCCCTTGATTTTGCCAATCTCCTTACGACGAACCGGATCCATACCGGTAAACTCAGGAGTGGGCTGGACGGGACGGATCAGGCAGGCAAAATATTTATTACTGGCACCCAGCCATTTTACCGGCGCATCGACCTTAATATTGAATTTCTCATCCTTGGCCGAAGCAGAGATGGAAAAAAGTTTTGTCGTGAAATAATCGAGGTTATGGACCTCGGAACGAATAAGATCACCAGTCTGAAAGTCCACGGGAGCGAGAGCACCGGTCATAAGCCGCAAGTCATCCAGCCGGATCGTCTCTCCGGAGAGGTTTTTCAAACTAAAGCCATAATCCAACTGGTAGTTGCTTGTCGAACGCCAGTTCTGCACCAGCTCGAGTTTGCGATCGCCATTAACCAGCACACGGCTTACACTGAGGCCGTCGGCTTCGGTTTTGGGTGTGACAGCAACAACTTTCCAGTCGGACAGACCGCCTAGCACCAGAGTTCCCGGAGCAAAGGAGTCCTTGAAGGTTACGAAAGAATTGCGGTCGCTGTTGAAGAATTTTTTCAACTGTATCTCTTCCACAGCACCACTATTGACGTCAATAACGACCTTAACATCGTCATTCTGAAACGTCATCGGAGCAAATCGGCGAAGTTCCGTAGCAGGGGTAGCCGGGGTTTTATCATTTTTTCCGGCAGCCGCAACAGCCGACGTAGCGGCAACGCCTGCCGGAGCAGACGGGACAGTCTGAACCGTCAACTGAGGTTTCGGCGGGTTTATCCAACCCAAATAGCGACAAATGGGTTCCCAGGCAAACAACAGGATTATACAAACGGCAAAACCGACTATCGTAACTTTATCAAATTTCACGTATCACCTTCACTATTTACTGAATTCATTTATTCCGGTCAAATTTCCGGAATTTCAGTTCCGGGACCGGATCGTATCCACCCCGGCAAAACGGCTGACAACGAAGCACCCGCCAAACCGCGAGAATTCCGCCGCGGATGGCGCCATACCGGCAAATCGCCTCGGCTGCGTAACGGGAACATGACGGAGTAAATCGACAGACTGGCGGCAGCCAAGGGGACACGACCTTCTGATAGATCTTTATAAACAACAACATGATCCCGGCGAGCGTCAAACGACCCGGTTCTTTAATTTCTGCGCCTTTTTGAGCAGGTATTCCAGCTCTTTGTGGACCTGCGGCATCATGGCAACAGCTATTGCTTTTCTGGGGATCACAACCATGTGGCATGGTTCAATCTCTGCTTTTTCCAGCCGGAAAGACTCCCAGATCAAACGTCTGGCCCGGTTTCTTTCCACTGCCTTGGTGCTGAATTTACGACCGCAAACCACTCCGTTCTTCACAGTCTGATCCGGGTGCTCGGCTATTACGAGAATCATTAAACGCCCGACATATTTAGTCCCGGTTCTCCGGACATAAGCAAATTCGCTTCCCAGTCGCAGACGATTGTATGGCTTAACGGTCTTTTTCAAAATCTTTTCTATCTAATGGACCCGGTTATGCCGGGCAGCCCGAAAACGGGCCGCATTATCCGGCGAATCAACGTAGACTTAAGCAGTCAGAACGGCACGGCCTTTCTGACGGCGGCGTCTGATGACGGCACGGCCGCCACGGGTTGCCATTCTTGCTCTGAAACCGAGTTTCCGCTTACGGGAAATCTTCGACGGTTGATAAGTTCTCTTCATTGTATTTTTTTCCTTCCTTAAATTAAAAGATTTCTCTTGTTTTAAACTGCAACCGAAGCGCATCTGTCAGCTACATGCGGCCCCGGATTATCTCCACTCTTACCTCATGCTTTTCAAGCAGACGATCGCATATGATTTTTCACATTTAGAAAAAACATGAACGGCACTTTACATGCGTTTTTGTTTTATTCAAGTCACAATGCCGATTTAATTATTAAAAAGGAGATGTTCTGTCAAATAAGACATCGGGACTGTAAGAATAATGTAACGTTTTTGTTGAATTTTTTTTTCTCATCATGGTTTCGGAAACATTAAAACAGTGTTATATTGAGCTGATTATCAGATACAAAACAATCTAATATACAACGATGAGACGCCGAAATTCGGTATTATTGCCGTTATCACCGGCGTCCAGGAGTGGGTTTAATGCATGACAAGCTGTTTTTAAGCGGCGATGAAGCCATCGCCCAGGCCGCATTGGACTGCGGCGTCAGCCTGGGAACAGGTTACCCCGGGACCCCGTCCACAGAGATCCTTGAACATTTTTCACAAATCGGCGGCAAGGCACAGTGGGCCCCCAATGAAAAGGTCGCGCTCGAAGTCGCCATCGGTGCGGCATTCGGCAAAGGGCGGGCACTGTGCACCATGAAACACGTCGGGGTCAACGTTGCCGCCGACCCGTTGTTTACCGTTGCCTATTCCGGGACGGACGGCGGACTGGTAATCATCAGCGCCGACGATCCGGGCATGGCATCCAGCCAGAACGAGCAGGATAACCGCCGTTATGCCGTGGCCGCCGGAGTGACAATGCTGGAGCCTACCGATTCTCAGGAAGCCTACGATCTGACCATCAAAGCATTCGAGATCTCGGAAAAATGGCGCTTGCCGGTCTTTCTCCGTGTCACGACCCGGGTATGCCATTCCAAGTGCATCGTAGTACGCAGCAAAAAACTGCCCCAGCCACCCCAGACCGGTTTTGAACGCGACATTCGCAGCCGGGTAATGGTACCGGCATTCGCCAGAATCGCACACCACAAACTGCGCGGCAAGCTGGAAGAGGTCCGTGCATTCGGAGAGACCCTTGCCGTCGAAATGCCGGGCCAAAGTCATTCTCTGGGCATAATCACTTCCGGGATCTCCTTTCAGCATTGCCTGGACGCCGCACCGGAAGCGGGGGTCCTCAACGTGGTAATGAGTTATCCAACCCCCATCAACAAGATGCGTGAGTTCGCGGCCAAATACGACCGTTGCCTGATCGTCGAAGAAGGTGATCCGTTCCTGTGGGAAATCGCCGCTGCCGCCGGAATCAAGGCGGAAAACAAACCGGAAATGTACCGTTTCGGCGAATTGAACGTAAACCGTATCCGCCGGATTATCGCCGGCGACACTTCGCCGGAATTCGAACCGCCCAAAGGCAAGGCGCCGCAACTGTGCGTCGGCTGCCCGCACCGTAAAAGCTACGAAATACTGCGAGACCTCGGCTGTATCGTTTCCGGCGACATCGGCTGTTACACCCTCGGGGTAATGCCGCCGTTCCAAGCTATCGACACCTGCGTATGCATGGGCGCGAGCATCGGCGTCGGCCTGGGCCTGCGCCACACGCTGCCGGCGGACAAAGTCCGCAAAGTGGTCAGTGTGATTGGTGACAGTACATTCATGCACAGCGGCCTGACCGGAATCGCAGAAATGATCTACAACCGGCCGGCGACCGGCCATCTGGTTCTGGTTCTCGACAATTCCACAACCGCCATGACCGGTTTGCAGGAGCATCCCGGTACCGGCCGCAAACTTGATCACACCGAGGCAGCCCAAATTGATATTGCCGCGGTGGTCAAGGCAATGGGAGTGGAAAACGTCGACGTGATCGACCCTAACGATCAGGATGAGCTGAAAGCGTTGATCGAAAAACGTCTGGCTTCGGACGACACCTCCGTCATCATCGTCCGGCGGCCCTGCATTCTGGCGGCGGTAAAAATTAAATCCTACGGTCAGGCAGCAGTCTGACAGCAGTAACGGAGGAACGGATTATGACAGAAAACAAGAAAGTTATCAATATCACCTTTGCCGGCATCGGCGGGCAAGGGGTGTTAAAGGCATCGGACATCCTTGCGGAAGCCGTCTTCATGGCTGGACTGGACGTTAAGAAAAGCGAAGTGCATGGCATGAGCCAGCGCGGCGGTTCGGTCAGCAGCGAAGTCCGCTACGGAGCCAAGGTCAACAGCCCGATGGTGCCGGAAGGCGAAAGCGATTATCTGGTGGTGCTGGCCGAAGACCAGGTCGAGGTCAACCATTACAAGCTGCGCGAAGGCGGCGTTCTCATTACCCCGGCAGATGTCGATGCCGACAAACTGGCGAATGCAAAATGCCTGAATGTAGCGTTGCTGGGACGGCTGAGCAGCCATCTGGATATTGACGAAAAGTACTGGTTGGAAGCGTTGGCAAAAAACCTTCCAGCCAAAGTTCTGGAGCTGAATATCGGGATTTTCAAAGAAAAGGCTTCCTGCTGAAACCGGGCATCCGGAAGTGTTGTCTTTTCTGAAGATTTGATAGCATCATAAGTTGCAAACAAAGAAACCAAGGGGGTCTTCAATGAGGATCAAGCAACTATCATTGTTTGTCGAAAACAAGTCAGGCAGCCTGCATTCTGTTTGTAAGGTACTGGCGGAAAACAACATCAGCATCCGAACGCTTTCACTGGCGGACACGGAACAGTTCGGAATCCTGCGCCTGCTGGTCAAAGAATGGGAAGCAGCAAAGAACGTACTGGAAAAAGCCGGATTCATAGTTAAAATCACCGAGGTGTTCGCGATCCCGGTAGAGGACCGCCCGGGCGGGCTGGCCGAATTACTGGCAATTCTGGACCGCGGCGGCATGAACGTCGAGTACATGTATGCTTTCACCTTCGGCCGTAACGACCGTGCGGTTATCGTCTTCCGTTTCGAAGACCCCGACAAGGCCTGCAAGGTGCTGGAAGACAACAAAATTGACGTAATCAAGCCGATCGATCTTTTTGACTGAAATAGCGGGAGCGGAAAATGAGTGAGTTTGTCGTTGAAAACCGGATCTGGGACCCGGTTGAGAAACTGTCGCAGCCGGAATTGAAGGCCTTACAGCTGGAGCGCCTGAAAGATTGCGTACAACGGGCGGCGGCGATCCCGCATTACCAGCGGGCGTTCGCACAGGCCGGAATATCGGCAGATCAGATCAAATCACTGGACGATCTTCGTCGTTTGCCTTTTACCGTAAAATCCGACTTGCGGGAAAACTACCCGTTCGGAATGCTGGCGGTTCCCAAGTCCCAGCTTGCCCGGATTCATGCATCTTCCGGGACTACCGGCAAACCGACACTCTGTGGTTATACCAAGAACGATCTCAACCTCTGGGCCGAACTCTGCGCCCGTTTTCTGGTTGCCGGCGGATTGCGTCCCGAACATACCGCCCAGATCGCTTTTGGATATGGACTCTTCACCGGCGGGTTCGGGCTGCATTACGGGATTGAAAAAGTCGGTGCCGCAACGGTACCTGCCTCTTCCGGCAATACCGACCGCCAGATCATGCTGATGCAGGACCTCGGCGTGGACGTGCTCATATGTACTCCCAGTTATGCGTTGAACATCGCGGAGGTACTGCAGCAGAAGGGTATCGCTCCGGAATCGCTTTGTTTAAAATTCGCCCATTTCGGAGGCGAACAGTGGACCGAAGCCATGCGCCGGGACATTGAAAGCAATCTGAAGATAAAATGCTTCAACAACTACGGACTTAGCGAAATTATCGGCCCGGGGGTCAGCGGTGAATGCGCCGCCCGTACCGGCATGCACATCCAGGAAGACCATTTCCTCGTTGAATGCATCAATCCAGTCACCTTGGAACCGGTCAAGGACGGCGAACAGGGTGAGCTGGTCATCACTGCGCTCACCAAGGAAGCCATGCCGGTCATCCGTTACCGAACCCGCGACCTGGCAACGCTCTACAGCGACCCCTGCCCGTGCGGACGGACTTTCCGCCGTATGGGACGGGTCATAGGCCGCAGCGATGATATGCTGATAATCCGCGGCGTAAACGTCTTTCCGTCACAGATTGAAGAAGCGCTGCTACGCGTCGAGGGAACCGCGCCGCACTACCTGATCGAAGTATCACGCCCCGGGAATCTGGACCAGATCGCGGTTAAGGTGGAAATGCGGTTGGAAAACTTCTCGGACCAGATGAGCGAGATGCAGAAACTTAAATCTCGTATCGACCACGAGATCCACGCCATCACCGGCATCCGGATGCAGATTGAACTGGTCGAACCCAATACACTGGAACGTTTCGTCGGTAAAGCGGTCCGGGTCATTGACAACCGAAAACTTAAAGATTGATTATAAATTCTACCAACTGGAATATCGAGGCCAGAGATGAATAGCTTCTCAAGACGAAAAATGGGGTTATTTTGTCCTGGAATAATCATCCTGGCCGCAATCGTGTTTTTTTTCCCGGTCTGGTGGGAAGGCAAAACCTTCTACGCTTTCGACACGCTGCGGAGTTTTTATCCGTGGCTGGTTGACAGAGCGGCAGTCAACAATCATCTGCTCACTGACCCGATCAATGCCGCCTATCCTTACTGTCTCTATCTTTCCAACGTACTGTTTCATAACTGCTGGCAGGATTTCGGCGAGTTGATCTGGTGGCAGACACCTGTTCTCGGCGGGGGCCCGATGACTGGTTTTTACACGTCCCCTTTCAAAGTTTTGTACTATCTGTTGTTTGATCCACTGACCGCGCACGATGTGTTCCTCTTTTTCCACCTTACGGCGGCGGGAATATTCTGTTACCTTTATCTGCGACTGCTGCGGCTGCGCCGCCCGGCAGCCCTGCTGGGAGGTTTACTTTGGATGTTCAACGGCTATGTCATGTGCTGGTTTGAGTTTGAAGCCTTTATACTGCTGGCGGCGACACTGGCGGGCGGGATGTTTTTTCTCGAAAGTTTTTTGCGCCGCTGCAGATTGATCGACTGGCTGTGCCTCACTATGATTTTGTGTTGGGCAATTGGGATTGGCTATGCGCATTTGCTTATGCTGCAACTTATATTTCTGGCGGCAATGACAGTATACCGTACCGGGATAAAAATCAGAAAAAAAATATTGTATGGGAAGCAACTGCCGATACTGGCAGCCGTATTGATCTCATTTGCGGCGGGATCCGGCTCACTTCTTTTACACTGGGATATGCAGAAAGAATCCAGTCGTAAATCCTACGGTTATTCAGAACTTTTCGACAATACCGGCGAGGTGTTGCCGATTCATCTTGTTACCTTGATCTATCCGGATTTTTTCGGCAGCCCCGCAATGAAGTCAATGTTTGTCCCCAAGAAATCGCCGGAACAAAGCTATAATAACTACAGCGAACTATGCATCTTCTCCGGCGTGCCAACGGTGTTTCTGATGCTGACGGCATTTTTCGGCTGGCGACGCTATCCGCTGTCGCGCTTCTACCTGATCGCGGCGCCATTAATTCTGTTGATGTGCATGGGAACATGGTTTTACTATCCGCTTTATGCCCTGGTGCCGGGGCTGAAATATACAACACCAACACGGTTGCTACAGCTTTTCGGGTTCAGTATGGCCGTCGGCTCCGCCTTCGGCTTCGATCTGTTGTTGCGTCGAAAGATGAGATGTTGTTTATGTCCGGTAGCAATATGGGGCATCTTGTCGGCAATCATGTTGGCATTGCCGCTTTGGGCCGTTTCCGACGCTGGAATTATGCTTATTTTCGATCAAAAACAGATTCCGCCAGAGTTGCAAGATTTTTCCGCGAAGTTCTACGCCTATTCCTCCCCCGTGGTTGCCCCGTCACTTATCGCCCTTTCCGTTGGACTGGCTGGAATGATAATGATGATGCTTGTCAAGGGCAAACTTCTAAGGATCTCCGGAGTTGTGATCGTGATAGCCGCAGCTATTGGAGAACTCATGTATCACGGGGCCAGATACAATACTGTCAGCGACCGTACAGCAGCCTTTCCGGTAACGCCCGGGCTGAAGTTACTGCGCGAACAGACGACACCATTTCGAGTAATCTCCCTCGGAAGGTTCTATATCAATGGCGTAGCAGCGGCAGGACTTGAAGACGCCGGAGGATATTCGACGTCAATTTCCAACCGTTACCAACGCTTTATGCGCTTGTACCAGTATGAAGGAAAGGTCAGCGATTTCATGAATCGGGTAGTAATATTTCGTACCCCTGATTCGCCATTGCTCGATCTATTTAACATCAAATATTTTCTATTACCCGCCAATACCATGGTAAACGCCAATCCGCTTTACAGCGGCGAGATTCAAATTTTCGCCAACCAGAATGCTTTCGAACGGGCATTTTTTATTCCAAGGGCGATAATTTGCGACGGAGAGGAACAAGCCTTCAAACAGTTAAAGAAATTCACCCGTCAGGATTTTCGTGAAAAAGTTATACTTGAGGGATACGGAAAACCCCTTCCAGCTGAAAATGCCGTAGGCAAAGTTGCAATCCGGGAATATTCCCCCAACCGGATTGTAATCGAAACGGAATCCAACGGCTCTGGATTTCTGGTCGTCGGCAACAAATGGCATCCGGACTGGAGATGCTGCGTGGATAATACTCCACAGCCAATTTATCTGGCCAATGGCATTATGCAGGGAGTAGAAATACCGGCGGGCAAACACATAGTGACGATGAACTTCCGGCCTGTCAGCTACCAAACGGCATTGGTATTGAGTTCGCTGATCTGGCTGAGTTTAATTATTTTAACAGGATATTGTATTTTCAAATCCAAACGTTGGCGACATCACAATCATGCACTTATGCGAAGCTGATTTAAATGACACAAAAATACTGAAACGTCACCCCTGGAAACTAGCGCGTTTAAAATTAATCGCCCTTCTCTGCCGCCGCTACCGGCAGGGACGATTGGGGAAAGTGTTCCATTATTGTGTTTTTCCCATACTGTCGAAAAGTTACTTTTTCGCCTTTCCTTTGCTGGATAATCTTATATCCCATCACAGGAAAAACGAATATGAAAACATCCACAAATGGAACAGAAAACGTTTGACAACCGTATTACTGAATTGGATGTTATATTGTGACGCCCGCATCGTTTATGCGTTTTCAAAGATCAAAATATTCATCCCGGGGTTATCATGTCTACTGATCTGCAAAAAATAGTTCTCGTTATTCCCTGTTACAACGAAGCCGAACGGCTTCCGACCATTGAAATCGCGTCCTTTGTAAAAGAGAAAAACGGGCAGATTGGAATTATACTGGTCAATGACGGCAGTACCGACTCCACCGGCGAGATCATAAATGCCATAGCAGCAGACACCCCCATGATGCGGACGCTGCATCTACCCCGAAATCAGGGCAAAGCAGAAGCCGTAAGACAGGGTATCCTCACCGCTTTGAAGGATGATGCCGACTGGGTGGGATTCTGGGACGCCGACCTTGCAACGCCGCTGGAGGAGCTTGATCGTTTTATAGCAGAAAAAGATAACAGACGGTATGAAGCTGTGGTTGGCTGCCGTCTGGCTCGACTCGGATCGCTTGTAAAACGCCGCCTGTCGCGGCATTATCTGGGGCGCGTATTCGCGACCACCGTAAGTTGTCTCCTGCGGATTCCCTTGTATGACTCACAGTGCGGGGCAAAAATATTCAGCCGCGGACTGGCGGAAAAAGTATTCGAACGTCCGTTCATCAGCCGCTGGCTGTTTGACGTCGAGATTTTCCGCCGTATCGTCAGGATATATGGACGCGAAAAAACACAGGCATGTATCTACGAATGTCCGCTGTTCCAATGGACCGATGTGGCCGGATCAAAATTGACCTTATTGAAAATGCTGCAGACACCTCTGGAGTTGTGGAAGATTTTTCGATCGCCCCTTTAATCCCGGATTGCAAAACCCCGATTCGCCTTTTATAATATACTATTAATGTATTTTTTGACGTTTTTTTTGGGGGGGGGAAACACAATGGAATCGGGACTGTCCAGAATAACGACAGCTAAGATCGAACAATCGTTGGATGAATTTACCGTAATCGGCGATCCGGGGTGCGACGGGCTTGGAACCGCCACCATGAGCATACTGGCTCGGGCGCTGACTTACAACGCCGGCAAATGCTGCATCATCGCCGGGGACATCGTCCCATGCGGGATTAAAAAACTTTATGAGCATGTCCGTGAATTTATCAGCATCGCCGCCATCAATCCGGTATACACCTTGTGCGGCAATCACGACACCGACTTTTTCAATCAATATTACGGCCGCCGGGAGTATCTTCTCGCCGATTCTCGTCTGTTGGTAATAGTCCTGGACAATTCGAAAAGGACATTAAATCCGGAAACGCTGGCGTTCTGTGCTCAAGC
Organism: Lentisphaerota bacterium; assembly: GCA_003246475.1. Classification (GTDB taxonomy): domain Bacteria; phylum Verrucomicrobiota; class Lentisphaeria; order Victivallales; family SZUA-371; genus SZUA-371. The sequence continues at coordinate 102 of QKAL01000103.1, read as the reverse complement.
GCTAAAAAACAACCGGCAAAAAAACGTTATGCTGATGTTTCACATTCCCCCGCCCAACGCATCAACCTCAAATACGATTTCTGACGAAGAGTGGGAAAAGAT
>QKAL01000204.1 GCA_003246475.1 Lentisphaerota bacterium | reverse complement strand
TATCCAGACGTTCCACCTCCCCTTTGGCGGTCTCAAGCAACTGTGATACGTCTTCCACATCGACTTTCTTCTTTTTCATCTGGCGCTGCATCAGCTGTAAATGCAAATACAAGCTGTTCAGCGGGTTCCCGATCTCGTGCGCCACACTGGCGGCCAACATCGACACGATACTGCTTTTTTCAACCTCGATCTCATTGAGCGCCCGGTCTCGCGATTCGGTTACGTCATTGAGGATTGCCGTTGCCAACCCCTGCGCCTCGCCACCATGCGGGACCAGATAAAACTGGATGACCCGACGCTGCGGATAGAGGATCTCTATCTCCTGGCGCGAGATGCGATACCATTCGTCCTCGTCCTCCTGCAATATCCGCCGCCAGTCCACACCGCGGATAAACTGCGAAATGTGAACTTTTGACACATCATCCGGCAAACCCAGCAGTTCGGAAGCCGCCTTGTTGTGATAGACAATCTTCAAACGCCGGTCAATCACCAGAATCCCCTCGCGGACAGCGTTGAATATCGTTTCAAAAAAACCTTTTTCGCGCGACAAACGCAGTATATATGCCTGGACATTGTTCGGATCAAGCAGGTTCAAACGCTTGATCAACCGATCCAGCAACGTATCCTTGGTATTTCCCGCCATAAATAACTCCTCAAATCAGTGACATTTTGTCTCAAATAATCTATAGTGTCACCGTTGCTTTTACAAACAGCAAAAAGAAAACCATGACGATTTGTCTCGATTTTCGACGATGAAAAAATCGCGGTAATGATATTATGACCTTGAAATAAGGCGTGATCTGTTTATTGTATTAATATTATTATATCCGAGTCCAAAGACGTTTTTACACAGCAGGAAAGGGAAAATATGAAAAAAACATCGTTGCATCTACTGGCATTGTGCGGCTGCCTGGCCATCGGAGGGTGTATCGGACCGGACATGAATTACACCGGCAAGACGTTTCCGGCAACGGCAAAACCGGCGGTGCTTAAAAATGGGATCACGTTGGAAGGATATGAAGAAATGGGACGTTGTTCGGTCAGCGGCAGCTATAGCGATTATACCTTTGAACAGCTGGAAAAAGACGTGATAGCCAAGGCGGAAGCCGTAGGTGCAGATGCCGTATATATCAGCAACAAGACAGTAGTTCCGGACGGCGACGCCCGGCTAAACCAGCTGATGGACACTTCCCCGACCAACAAGATGCTCACCGATGACAACTCGGCAAGCAACGTAAATATGCTGTCGCAACAGTTGGAATCGCGCAGCACGGCTTTCACCAAACCTGAAAGCATCGGTCCGGTTCCGATTTACAACCGAGTGATTCAGGCAATTTTCCTGAAGAAAAAATAAGCGGACGAGATCTGGCTTCAGCTCGACTTTTCGGTTGAGGCCTTCTGTTGGCTGCGTTGTTTTTTCCAGTGCTCCAACCGCGAAGGACCGGCGGGAACCGTCGTAATTTTGACCGGAGCGGTCTTGGCAGTTTCAGGCTGCTGCTGTTGCTTGATTTCGCGATCCGCGATATTTTCCAGCGATTCGCCTTTCTGGTCGCGGGCGATAATCTCCCTTGCCTTGTCTTTAAGCTGATCGGAGGCAGAGTTTTTTTCCGCCGCCGTCAAACAGGCGCAGGCGGCAAGAAACGGCAACATTACGGCATAGACTGACTTTTTCACAAAAAACCTCCTGAAATAGATAAAAAAAACTGGCTTTAAAAGCATTCGCATGTATTATTATAGCCATCAAATACGGCTGATTCAAGTTATATAATCCGGGGTTCATGGATGAATTGGGATAAAAAACAGTTTTTGAAATGCCTGTTACTGCCAGTCTTTTGCATCGCCGGAGTCGGCCCGGTCGCAGGTATCGACTCTATCTCTCAGACAAAGATCAATGAAAAACTGGAGTTTTTCCGGGTCAGTTATCCGAAATTCAACTATCAGGATGCCGAAGCGGAAGCGGAAAAAACTTATCCCATGGCGCGACCTGGTGAAAAAATCGTTCTGCAGACAACCGACGGCACAGTGGAAGGTATTTACAAAGGTTTTAATAACAACGAGATACTCATCGGGGAACAACGGGTCAACATCAAAGACATCCGTTCTGAAGAGCGCAGCCGTTTCGACAAAGTTGAATGTGATACACTGCGCAAGGCAAAAATCGAAAACCTGTTCCTCTCCTATACCCGAAAAAGGGCGCGAGACGCTGCGGAATATCAGAAAAAACTTGAGGAACAATTCGTCATTGAACCGGAAATTGACGAAGCTGAACCGACAGATTCTCCCCCTTCCATAAAACCGGCTCCAACACGTCCGCTGATCGCGGTAGCCACCAACAATATCCTGATGTCTTCCGGCATGGTCAAAGCCGGCGAACTCTTAAGGAATATCCGGAAAACCGGTTTTGAACGTTACTCTTTTCAGACCGAAGACGGGCGAAACGTTTCATCCGATGCGGTGAATATTTACATTTTCAAGGAAATATCCACCCCCGACGCTTTTGAGGCGACCCAGTGCGCGCTGGCAATGTTAACGAAAAACCAGTTTCAGGACGCCTATTACTATGCGTTGCTGGGAGCAAAAATCGACGAGACCCAGAAACGTTCGGAAATCATACTCCTTACCATCAAAACATTGCAGGAAATACGCAAGGGGATCACCGCCGCCAACACTCAGATTAAAACGCTGAATAAAGAAATTGAATATCAGGTCAGAATGCTGACCACCAACCAGAATAACCTGCATGACGATTTTGCGGTGAAAGCGGGAACCAGGGACCGCAGCGCGGTTTATGGCGGCAAGATCCTCGTTCTGCGCGAAAAGAAAAAAGCGATCCAGTCCGAGATGAAGGAAAAAATACTGACAGCCCGCAACACGCTGGGAACCGCAATCAGGCGCACCGCCGCCGCCGGGGATTTTATCTCCGCCTGCGTTATCATGTCGGTATTGGAAGACCACCTGAGCAAATTTATTGAAATGGCTGATGCCAACTGGCAACCCGAAGAACTCGATGAGGAGCGAAACTGGAACATCGAACAAAAAAATTTCATCGTCACTGAATATCAGGCAAAGATATCCCGGCCATTCAAGGACCAGTGGACCGATGCGCTGGACCGTTATGTCGCGCTGTTCGGCTACAATGAAAAAGAATTGACTCCACTTGATATCAAACCCGACTACAACAACCTCCTCGCCGCCGCCAAGAGTTCCTTTAATGAAACTCGCTCGTTTGCAGAAGCGGTTATCAACCATGACTTTCCCAAAGCGTTTTTTTCCGGAATGCAAATTCTGACGCTGCTGCCCGATCCGGGACACGCCGAAGGCATCAATAACTGGATCGACGCCAGCTTTAAGAAATTTGAAGAGGTCAACGCTGCCCTGACAGGGCTCATAAAACAGAAATGCTGGTATCAGGCGGTAAACGCCTCCGCCGGAATTAAACCGTTGTCGACGGCATTGGAAAAAAACCTCCGCGACGCGAAAAAGTTTATCGCCGCCTCGGATCAGGCCTGCCGAAAAGCGATGGAAGCAGAAAAAAACGGCAATTATGACCTAGCCGTAACCGAAGCTACCGCCGCGCTTGAACTGTGCCAGGACAATCCTCAGGCCTTGAAATTTTATGGACAACTGCGCAATCAGCATGGGGAACTGCTGCGCCAGTATCTATGCTTCAACGTATACCTCAGCCAGAACCGGTATGAAGACGCCATGGCACAGTGGAAAGAGATGTTCAAGGAACTGCCGCAGTACAGGATGTTCATAAAACAACTGCGACTCCGCCTTGAAAACGAAATGGACAAATGCGCCAACGAACTGCGCCGCGCGGATAACTTCTATAAAGCCGGACGCTACAACGATGCGTTGGAGATTTATGAAAAATACAACTGGGAACCGGGCAAAGTCATGACCTACAATGTCCTTTTAAAACAGGCCGAAGCCAAATCGGACTGGAAGGAGGCGGCGAGGATACTCGAACAGCTCGACCGCTGGGAAGATGCCGGCGAAATCCGCCGCCGCCATAATCTGGAACAATAAAGTCTCCCAATAAACTATAAATTTTTGCAGCAAGCCCAAACAGGAGGAGTTCAAATGAAAAAAATAATCTGGGGAGGATTTCTTATTGCGGCATGCTCAGCCTGCGCACTTGATCTTACCACCAACGATGGAACCACCTATAAAAACGTTTCTATTTCAAGTGTCACCCCGGTCGGGTTCGACATCTGCTACACACCGGAAAAAGGAGGACTGTCCATTAGAGAAGTGCTTTTTACTGACCTGCCGGAAAAATGGCGCAAGGAATACCATTACAGTCCCGAAGCCGCCGCCGAATTTACCAAAAAAGTGGATGATTTAAAAAAACTCAAGGCAGAAGAAATGAAGAAACGTTATCAGCAATGGGTGGCGAATCAGGAGGAGGAAGATAATCTCCACGCCGCCATCTACGCCGGACGGCTCAACATAATTCTCAAATCGCTTCGCGCCACCCCATTCGGCTGCGTCGCTTGGGCGGATTCCGCCTTTTCCACCCAGACTACCGGGCACTACGGCAAAGTAATCGTCCTCGGGGTTTTTGTCGACAATGGCGGCGAATGGGCCGGCAATATCTATCCGGCCGGTTACTCAGTCCAGGTCTCCGAAGGATTCCTGCCGGTCTACACCACAAGCTTGGAACAGGCGATCATGCTGGCACGCAGCAATCAATACATTAAGGAAGATGCCCTCAAGCAGTAAGCAGTTTATTCGGAAAACAGCGATTCCTTGCTGATTTTCACATCTCCGCTGAAAAATGAACGGCAGCCATCTGCGGTATCAATTATCAGCCTGCCGTCACGGCCGATATCGGATACCCGGCCCGTGACGGTTTCATTTTCCAGACCGGTCACCAGTTCGATCTTGCGTCCAAGGACAAAATTTCGCCGCTTCCATTCCAGATAGACCGCCTCCAGATCATCGACGATGCAACGGTAACGCTGTTCAAGGCACGCTGCCAGAACCGCGACAAACGCCCTGACCTCCTGCTTCTTTCCGGTTTCAAACAAAACCGAAGTTGCAGGCTGATCGATCTTCTCTATAAGCGCCGCGGGCATATTGATATTGACTCCGATTCCGATGACCATACCGGCAAAGCCGTCGATGCCCGGAACACCTTCGCACAACAGACCGGCAATCTTCCGCGCCCCGCAATATACGTCGTTCGGCCATTTCAACCATGCTGAAATTTCCGGTGCCGTCTGAGCCAAAGCATCCAGTACAGCCAACGACCCAACCCAGGAGGCTTTCTGCAGATCATAGGGAAAATCTTTGATGACGAAAGATACATAGGCGTTCTGATCGGGCGGCGAAATCCAGCGGCGGTTGAAACGTCCCCTTCCGGCAGTCTGATATTCGGCGGCGACCGCTGCGCCGTCCGCCAGTTCATGAAAATGATTGACGGCATAACGATTGGTGGAGTCCACCTCTGAAAGATAAACAATATTCGCTTCGGGCATTTCCGTATTTGCCTCAATTATTGTAAAACTTTATGGGTTAAAATAATAAAATATACATCAAATATTAAAAAAGGCATATTGTAAACCGAATTTAATGCACTATAATTCTAAAATTATCGGATTGTATTACAACAACCGCTTATAATCAGCATAACGCATAAAGGACTTTGACCCATGAAAGTACTTATTCCTACCAAACTCGATAAATTCGTGGTGAAATATCTCACCGAAAACGGTTACGAAGTTATTCTCAACGCCGAGAAACCGGTGTCCCAGCTGGCAGCGGAAAACCTCGATGCCAACGTAATCATCGTCCGCAGTGAAAAAGTCACCCCGGAAATCATGGATCTTTTGCCGGAACTCAAACTGGTAGTCCGCGCCGGTGCCGGTTACGACAATATCGACATTAAATACGCCCGCCGCAAGCGGATCGACGTGATGAACACCCCGGGAGCCAACTCCAATGCAGTTGCCGAAGAAGTAGTGGCTATGATGCTGGCGCTGGCACGCCACGTAGTACCGGCGGATATCAGTACCCGTGCCGGCGGCTGGGAAAAGAAAGCCTTCATGGGAACTGAACTGACCGGCAAGACCATAGGTATTATCGGTTTGGGTAATATCGGCCGCCTGTTGGTCAAACGCCTCAGCGGTTTTGACGTAAAAGTACTGGCTTTCGACCCGATCCTATCCTCTTCGCTTGCCAAACAGATCGACGTCGAACTCTGCAGTCTGGAAGAGATCTTTACCAAGTCCGATTATATCTCTCTGCATATTCCGGAAAACAATGAAACCCGCGGCATGGTCAATAAACATTATCTTGATATGATGAAAGACGGCGCCGCAATAGTCAACTGTGCCCGCGCCGGTATCATCAACGAAGCGGATCTCCGGGCGGTCAAGGCCACGAAAAAGATCCGGTTTGCCACCGACGTATATCCCAAAGACGAAGCCGGACTCAAACCCGTTGCCGATATTGCCGACCTGATGCTGCCTCACTTGGGAGCCAGCACCTCCGAGGCGAACTTCAATGCCGCCAAACGCGCCGCCGAACAGACCGTGGCCTACTTTGAAAAAGGTATTACCAACTGCGTCGTCAACAAGGGCGTTCCCGATGGGCTGGACGAACATTTCCAGAGTTTGGCTTACGTCCTCACCGCGCTGGGACGCCAATATCTGGGCGAAAATCGTCCACCGCATAAAATCGAAACCAGTTTTTACGGCGAGCTCAAAGAGTTCGGTTCATGGATGCTGGCTCCGATTACTGCCGGGATCTCCAACGAGTTCGACCCGTTCATGGACGCTGCCGACGCGAAGTCGTTCCTTGAAGAACGCGGCATCGACTACAAGAACCGGGAAGTCGACAACAACAAGCACTACGGGCAGTCCATGACCATCGACCTGTTCGAGGGTTCGGAAAACATCAACCATGTCTCCGTTCGCGGAACGCTGACGGAAAATCACCTGATGATTTCCCGCCTCAACAACTTTGACAGCCTCTATCTGGAACCGACCGGACACAATCTGTTCGTTGAATACAGCGATGAACCCGGCGTGATCGGCAAGATCGCCAGCATCCTCGGCGACAAGAATATCAACATCATTGATATCCGTGCCCCGCAGGATCTGAGCAGCAACCGTTCCCTGGCCGTAGTCAAAACCAATGTCCGCGTTCCGGACGAGCTGGTATCGAAGATCAAGATTACCGTCAAAGCGACCGTCGCGTTCTGCCTGAGTTATTTCTAAACCTGGCAAACGTTTCAAAGCAATAAAAAACCGCACCATTTACGGTGCGGTTTTTTTATTTTTCGAATCAAATGAACAAAAGAAAGATTACAACGGCCTGACCGAAGCCAACAGGAAGCGGTTCACTTCACTCTTGACTTCCGCCGCAGTGTTCAACCGGATTGCCTTGTCCAGCAGGATACGACATTCAGCGGAATTAATCTTTTTAACTACCTGTGCCACTTTAGGAATAAATTTAGGCGGCATGCTTAATTCGCGGATACCGGCACCGATCAGCAACGGTATACCCTGGGTAACATTTGCCATCTCCCCACAGACCGTGATCTCCTTGTCGGGATAACGCTTGAAGAAATCGCCGATATGCTTGATAATCCGGACAAATGCCGGATCAAGGGGATCGGCATGACTGCCGACCGATTCACTGGCACGGTCAATGGCAAAAGTATACTGCAGCAGGTCATTGGTTCCTACACTCATGAAATCGACATGGGGCAGCATCGAATCAAGCGTAAAGAGCACCGATGGGACTTCCAGCATGACGCCAATCTTGTAATTCTCTGCATGCGGGATGTTTTTCTCATGCAGTTCGTCCTCGACTTCCTGCAAGATCTGCCGGATTTCCAACAGTTCTCCGATAATTGAGACCATAGGAAAAAGCAAACGCAATTTTCCCGGCGAAGCGGCCCTGAGAATCGCCCGCAGATGCGCCTTAAACAGACTCTTGCGATCAAGCAACAACCTGATGCCGCGATAACCCAGGGCAGGATTGTCTTCATGCGGCATGGGAATATACGGCAGTGGCTTGTCTCCGCCCACATCCAGCACTCGTATTGTCACTTCGTTTTGCGTATGTTTAAAAATCTGCGAGAATACATTGATCTGATCCTCTTCCGAAGGAATATAGTCGCGAACCATGTACATAAATTCCGTACGGTACAAGCCAATGGCACGAGCACCGAATTTTGCCAGAGTAGAAATTTCACAGATCAGCGAAATATTGGCATTAAGGCGTATATCAACACCGTCAGTGGTCAAAGTCGGTCCACTTTCATGACGTTCTTCCGAGGGCTTTTCATTGCTGAGGACATCCTTGAAATGATCTTTCACCTGATCTCCGGGACGGACGTAAACCCGTCCGGTATGACCGTCGAGCAATATTTCATCCTGATCGCGAATAGCCTCCATAACCCCCTTGACGCCAAGAATGGCAGGGATGTTCAGGGCTTTGGCAAGGATTGACACATGGGCGGTTGCCCCGCCCTTCTCGCAGACAATGCCCATGATATTATCAACCGGCATACGAATCAGATCGGAAGGAAGCAACTCGTGTGCAACCAGAACCAGCTTGGTGGATTCCGGGGACATAACCATGGCTTCGTCGCCGGTATTCTTGATGATCGCCGCACCTTCGATGACCCGCAAAAGCACATCCTTCAGGTCAAACGAACGGTCACGGAACGTCTGGTCGGTAAACTGCATGAACTTTTGTTCAAATTCCCGGAAAACCTGTGCAATACTGTATTCCAGTGAAAAACTGTCATTGCGGATATACTGCCGGATCTTGCCCAACACAGTCTGGTCGTCGAGGAACATCAAATGGACGTTAAAAATCGACGCATCGGCTTCGGAAATCATCGCCAATGCCTTATGTTCCAGTTCAAGGGTCTTCTGTTTTGCCAGCAACAGAGCTTTTTCCAGCAACTGCAATTCGTGCTCCGGATCATCAACCGCGACTTTTTCTATCGAGTTGAAAACATCATCTTTGAGAAAAAGGAACGCATTGCCCAGGACAGTCGTCTGTGCCGTCGGAGCGCCACGCAACATGACCTGGTCGGTCGAAATCTGTGCCTTCATCGGCTTCTGCGGCACGTCCTGCAAACCACGCAGTATCTTGGTATTCAGGATCAGGTTCGCCAGCTGCGTACTCAACGAGCGAACCATATCGGCGACCGGAGCTTCAAATTCTTCGTTTCTCACGCTCTGGATAGTCAGAATGCCCAGACACTTGCCGCTGATTGTCAGCGGAACGGAAAGGAACGAATTATAACGTGATTCACCGGTAAAATCAAATAGTTTGAATTTCGGATGATTCTGCGGATTGGCAAGATTAAGGATACGACGCTCCTTAAAACTGGTACCGGTCAGGCCTTCGCCGGGTTTCATCACCACTTTTTTCACCGATTCCTGTGACAATCCATAAGTCGCCGCCAGAATCAGTTCATTGTTTTTTTCATCATACTCGTAGACCGAACAAACATCGACGCTCAGATCTTCCGCCAGAACAGTGACAATCTGCGACAGGGTATAATCGTAATCACTGGTCTTTGCAATGATCTCCGATATCTGACGCAAAATTTTTAACAGGTTTCCCAGCATTTTTTATCCTTAAGGCCCGCAATTCACGGACGGGATTGAGGAATTACCACGATTCCTCCCGGTCCCTGACCGGCTTGATAATTAATTAAAACAACCCGGGCCATGACAAACTGCTGCCATAGCCGCCAAAACAATGGATAATATAATGTAAGTGTCAATTATTTCCGCTGTCGCAAAAAATAAAATCAATTTTTTTTCAGAGAAATCATGGATGGTTCGACTCAACAACCGTCAGACCATGTCTCCTGCAGCAACCGCATCAGGATCTCATGGCTTTGCTCCAGGGGGACCGGATGCGGCGCCAACTCCAGCTTCATCCGGTTCTCGGCAGCGGAGGCAGCTGTTTTTTCCAGCAGGGACACGGGAAAATCCGGGATGTCTTTCAGGGCGCGGGGCACCCCGCAGCGGGTCAGGAAATCACGGTACGCGACAATGATCTCTGCTGGATTGTCACCGGGAAATATCTCCCGCAGTTCCATTGTCCGCGCCGCCACCTCGGAAGACGCCAGATAATAACGCCATGCAGCGGGCAGCAACATCGCCACGGCGATACCGTGTTCGACCTGACCGAACCACGAGAAGCTGCAGAGATGCGGAAGTCCAGTAGATTTATAACGAATCACCATACCACCAAGCGTTGCGGCGAGAGCAAGTGCCTCGGCCGGAGCGCGGCGTTTCGGAAAAGCAAGACGCTCTGGTAGATTTTCAACAATCAACCGTATTCCGGCCAGCGCCCATTCATTGACGCCGGGGTGATTGCCATCCTGACCAATATTGATAAATCCTTCAATTAGATGGGCAAGTGCATCACAGGCTGTCGCCCTAATCACTTTTTCCGGCATCGTCAGGGTCAGCTCGGGACAAACAAAGGCATATTCGGGAATCGCCGCCGTCTCCACAATCAACTTTTTAACTCCGGCGACATGATCGACGATGTTGGAATAGGGCGTAACCTCGGAACCGGTTCCGGACGTGGTCGGGAAACAAATCAAACGTTTCAGCGTTTCGCCTGGATGCGCCTGCGACCAGCGATTAACCCCGAAATGTTCCTGCAGTGAGTTACGGCTTTGGTAGATCAGCCATGCGGCCTTGGCCGCATCCATGACACTACCTCCGCCCATTGCCACCACCGCGTCAGGCTGGAATGCTTCAAATTCAGCAATCATTTTCATGACGGTGTCGGTTCCCGGTTCGGGTTCAACACCGGAATAGTCGTGAATCATCGTACCCAAATAATCAAACGCCTGATAAAAATGCTGCAGACCGGAATGACGGCGGATGGAGTTTCCGCCGGTAACAAGCATAAGCTTTTGAGGCTTGAGGTCATACATCAACACTTCGAACTGCTGGAAAGCATTTTCTCCGAAGATGATCGTCGTGTCAGGATAATCATCAAGCATATCAATGACATTACGCAATGAGTTCATGATTCAGCAGCTCCTTATGTTTTTTTTGTCTTCCCCTGCTTATTTCGGAAAGGATGACGCGCCGGATGTTCATCACGCCGCGACCGGGAATCGCGTGCGGCCGGACGTTCATCCCCCTGCCGATTGAAACGTTCCGCAACACCGATGCGTTTTCTTTTCAGCACTTCGATCTGCGGCCGACGTTCCTTTAATCCCCGGTTGACCTGAATATCCTCGCCGGAAGGAGACTTTCCGGTATAGTACATGGCAGCGGCCATCGTCATCGGCAACGGAATATAGTCCTGAACCTGCTGAGGCGTCCACCGGTGGCTGGTCAGGAAATCATCCACCACCTTCATCTCACTCTCCGTAGTTCCCGGAAAATTGGAGATGAACAACGGAATAAGGTATTGTTCCTTACCGGCCGCACGGCTCTCCTCCTCAAAAATCTTCATGAATTTAAAAAACGCCTCCGGCGGGTCTTTCCGCATCAAAGCGGTGATCCGCGGGTGCAGATGCTCCGGCGCAACCTTCAAATGCCCGGAAACATGGTGGCGGATCAATTCCCGGGTTAGCTCCGGCTGCCGCAGCGCCAGCGCCAGACGCACGCCGGAGTTGATGTGCACGTGTTTTACGCCGTTAATGGAACGGACACGGCGCAACAGGCCAACAAGACGGGTCCCGTCCGGATTATAGTTTTTGCAGACATCCGGATACAGACAGGACGAGCGACGACAGACCTTGCATTTCTCCGGATCATCCGGATGATTGCCGTAAATATTGCCCGCCGGACCACCGATATCGGAAATGGTGCCATTGAAATTACCACGTTTTTTCATGCGTTCTACTTCATCCAGTATCGACTGCTCGCTGCGGAAGGTCAGCAGGCGCCCCTGATGAGAGACCAGGCCGCAAAAGGAACACCCCCCCGGACATCCACGAACCGCCGGAATGGAATTTTTTATCGTCTCGAAGGCCGGGATCTTCCGCCCTTTATAGCTGGGATGGGGAATGCCGGAGAAAGGCAGTGCATGAACAAGATCCGACTCCTCGGTAGACATCGGCTCCGATGGCGGCTCGATGACCAACAGGCGGTCGGCGTAACGCTGGGTAATACCGTGTCCGCACCACGGATTCATTTCTCGCTCGATCATCTTGGTACTGGTCATAAGGGCATCACGATCAACCAGATGCTCCTCATATGAAGGTATTTCCAAATATTTATCCCCGGGCTCAAAAACCTCCGCAGCCTTTTTCCCCAACAGAACCGCAGTCCCGGGAATACCACGCAAATCCTCATTATTCTCAATACGCCGGTAAACCTCACGCAGGGATTTTTCCCCCTGCCCGTACATCAGCAGGTTGGCTTTACTGTCCACCAGCATACTGGGACGGATCTTGTCCTGCCAGTAGTCGTAATGCGCGATACGCCGCAGACTGGCTTCCAGACCGCCGATCACGATCGGGATCTGCGGAAACGTCTGTCTCGCCAGATGGGAATAAACCACCAGGGCATGCTGCGGGCGCTTGCCGGTCTCTCCGTCAAGCGAGTAGGCGTCGTCACGACGCAGACGCCGGCCGGCCGTATAGATATTGACCATCGAATCCATATTGCCGGAAGTAATGCCGCAGGCAATGCGGGGGCGTCCAAAAATTTTCAAACAGTCTGGATCCTTCCAGTCGGGCTGGGCGATAATCGCCACGCGGTAACCGTAACTGAGCAACAGCCGGCCGATAATGGCGATGCCATATGAAGGGTGGTCGACAAAGACGTCTCCAGTGATCAGCAGGATATCGATCTCATCCCAGCCGAGCTTATCCATTTCCTGACGGGTCACGGGTATATATTCCGGTTGTACGGCAGTCATCAAAATTTTTCCTGATTTATGACAAATTTATTGGTCTTGTGACCGGATTTTCAAAT
>QKAL01000178.1 GCA_003246475.1 Lentisphaerota bacterium | reverse complement strand
AAATTGTTCAATACGAGGAGAATCTTAAGAATGATATAACGCAGGAAAAAGATCTGCGTCAGAAGATGATCGATATGATCGGTGAAATGGTGACTGTGATGAAAGACTATGACGCGTCCGCACAAAGCATGAGCGGGATCAGCGGTCTTGGTCGTGTTGAACAGTTGCAGTTCAAGGCTGAACGCTATTCAGCCGAGCGCCAGGTGAGAAAACGTATTGAAAAGAATATCCTTGCCCTGTCGGATGTGGTTCAGGAATGGCAGATCACTCAGGAGCGGGTCAAGGAATGGACTCGTTTGCTGGAAATGGAAAAACGGATTATGGCCATGAAGAATAATGTGGAGGAAGAAAAATCCGCCAAGGTCAATGCAGCCCCGGATATAGAAAACGTCGAATATTATACGCTTAAGGCGCCCGGGACAATGAAGCAGGTCAGCGCATTGCCAGATGTGTATGGCAATGAGGATGCATGGCGCTACCTCTATGATGCAAATCGCGACAAGGTGGCAAACGCCAATTCGGTGGTTCCCGCCGGAACAACGATAACAGTACCGAATATCAAGAATAAAAATAAATTCGTTAATTTAGATTAACCGTCTAATGAGCATTAACCGGGAGCTTTAATCCATGGCATTGTATCGTGATATTTTGCTGGTCGATGACGATCCGCTGGTGTTGATGAATTATCTGGATATCTTTGAAGAAGCCGGATTCAACGCCATAGGAGCCGACAGTCTGGCGCAGGCGTGGCGTGAGCTTTCGGGCCGCAATTTCGATCTTGTGGTCAGTGATCACGATCTTGGGGACGGCAAAGGGACTGTTCTTATCCAGAGATTACAGGAAAGCGGCCGGGATATTCCGGTGATCTATTTGAGTGCGGCTATCCCAAGCGTGCTGGAAGAAGTAGGGCGATTGCCGTTGGTAAAAAAGGTCTTGACCAAGCCGGTGTCTCCCGAGGTGTTGCTCGAGGCAGTTAAAGCATTTATCCCCGCAAAAGAGGAACTGCACCGGGACTCTTATCCGCAGGCCATTGGTCGCGAGGAGCGCGATCTGTTGCTGAACCTTTTCAACTCTATTGAGCCATAATCCAACTATGACGATCAAGAAGAAAATTATTATTTCCGTAGCTACCATGATCCTTTCTCTGGGGATTGCGGCATCCATAATTACAATGATGCTCCATGGAGAAGGTTCCTATCTCAAGCGAATCCGCGATGCCGAGATCCGTCGTACTTTGAATATTGACGATGTACTGAAGCGGACGGAGGAGGCAGTTGAACGCGGTGATGAGCTCTCATATTATTATGGTTTACTCAAGGAACTAGATCCGCGCAGGATGTCTCCCGATCAGACTTTGCGTTATACAATGCTCGACGGGGATCTGCTTCTGAATCGCTTTCGCCGTTCCTCCAATCAGAAAAATCGCCAGGTGTTTTTTGACCGTGCGGTCAAACAGTATAATATTGCGGCACAACTTACTTCTTCGCCGGAATTGCGAGGCGGACTGTACCGTCGTATTGCCAGGATGAACATTGAAAATCAGAACTGGTCTGAGGCTCTGGATAATTTCAAGAAGGCCTATCCCCTGATAATATCTCCTCTTGAAAAATGGAGCATGAATTTGGAAATGGCTGATTGCTATATTAATTTGAAGCGAATCAATCTGGCCATGGACCGGATCAATCTGGCCGTTGGGAGTGATAATGCCGATGTGGCCTCCCGTGCGATGCTGGAAAAGGCTGATATCATGGTTAAAGCTGTTACCGATCTCAAGCTTCGGGATGAAATGGATAAATATTTTCTTGAGATAGACCCGGAGTTTCAATCCTACCTGACCGATAAAAAAGTCTCCGATTACTTGAAGTTGAAAGCTTCTCTTGTCTACAATGAGGTCTGCCGTAAGTTGAGTAACATCAATCCGTTGTATTTTCGTTCCCAGCTCGGCTTACTGCATCTTGATGTGATGAACGGCAATGCGGACGAAGCTTATAAACTTGGCAACAATATGCTTGCCGGTTCTGCCGACCGTGAAACCATGGTCAAGGTGATGCTGGAGCTGGCGATGCTCGAAGAAAATCGACAGAATCATCAGGAATCCATCAAGATCCTTAAGAAGGCGCTGCAGAAGTACCCGATTGAAGCCGCCAGGCTTCGGGCAGGACTGAGCCTCTATAATCTTTATAAAAAGATCCAGAATTGGGATGCTGCTTTTGCGGTTGCACGAAACCTGTTCCAGAGTTCCTCCGATCCCGCGGCGATATGTAAACTCATTAATGACTTTTCCGGCGGGAGCAATATGATTTTCGACATTATCATCAGGAGCAGTGATAAAGATTATTATATCATGCAGCTGCAACAGATTTTCCGGGATATGGAGAGCAACTATCCGCATGACTGGGAGCAGATCAAGGTCAACGCCTACTATGTCCTTGCGCAACTCTACTTTTCATCTGATGACTATGCCAAAGCCGAAGAGAATATCGCCCAGTGTTTTAAAAATACCGAAGATGTCAAACAGATCGATGAAAAGGTCCTGCGGCTTGACCTCATCTGTGCCGAAAAACTATCGCAGTCTCCGGTCGAGATTATCTGCAGGGCCAGACGTTATCTGAATTTTTTCCCGAAAGGACCTTACTACCGCAATGCGTTGCTGGATCTGCTGCGCAATTATTACTCGCTGGGACTCTATGAGCCGGCGCTGGCAATTTCACGAAAAATCTATGCCGATGAACTTGACTCCGCCGGACGGAATATCGACCGTGACCAGATCTGGCTCGAAACCATTGCCATCATTTCCCGATGCTACTTTGCTATGGGAGAGGATGAGGTGGCAAACCGTTTGGTGAAAAATTTTTCCCGTGACATTTTGCGGAAAAAATATGGAGGCGAAATCTATTATGACTGGGCGGAGATGGCAGTTGACCAGAAGCAGATACCTGAAGCGATTCGCCGCATCGATGTTGCATTATTATACACCACCAATCCAGCCGAACAGCTCAAACTCAAGGTGGCACAGTGTCTGCTACTATTAAAAACAGGTTCTTTGAAAGATTTCTTTGAGGCCGGAAAACTATTCAATCTGCTGGCAAAAGACACTCGGCTGGATCAGGCGACGCGGGCTGCGTTCCGACGTGAGTTGCTGGAGGAAATGCTTCAGTATTCCCTGCAGCGGAAAATGAATACGGA
This sequence comes from Lentisphaerota bacterium, assembly GCA_003246475.1. Taxonomy (GTDB): domain Bacteria; phylum Verrucomicrobiota; class Lentisphaeria; order Victivallales; family SZUA-371; genus SZUA-371. Next base: position 9,772 of record QKAL01000178.1, on the reverse strand, counting down.
TTTCGATACGGTTTTTCGTAAAGCCGTTAAAGATTATCCTTCGGCCCCCTGGGTGCAGTATTGGATGCTGCGGGCGCTTACGCCCTATTTTACCATGGATAATCTCCAGGCGTTGAGCAAGAAACATGAGGAAATCCTCAAGCACGACGCGGATATTATCAAGGATAAAGAGTCTTCGGAATTTATCCGGACCCAGCTGGATCTGATCAAAGACCTCATCGGCTTGGAAAATAGATACGAAAAACTTAAAAAGTCAGAAGGGGTCAACTTATGAACGAATTGACGACAGCTATCAGTAAAGAGCTGGAAAGCTGTAGCGAGCTGCTGAATGTGTTTCAGCAGGAACGCAAGCTTTACTGCGGCAGTGCGAGCATCGGGATCTCTGAGATTACCAATATCCTCGAGCAGAAGAAAAGACTTGTTGAGATTTTCGACAGACAGCATCTGTTGATGAAAGAACTGCGTGAGAAGGGCAATGCCTGTCCCGCTGATGCTCAGACTGCAAATCGCGATTTGATGCGTCGACTCGGCGCTGTTCTTGAACAGTTGCTGGTCATCGACCATGAAAACGAAAAACTGCTGCGGGAAAATGTATCTTCCCGTCGGTTGAATAATACTCCAGCTCCAGTGGTTGCCGGGAGCGAAAATAGCAGAACACGTCCGGCCCTGCAGCGTCAGATGCCGTTTATTCCCGGCGCGCGTACAGTTGCGTCCGCCCCCGTTAATGCCGCCCTTGTCAATGCGGCTCCGCCGGTTGCCGCGCCGATCGCGGTTCCCCGGAGCGCGGTTGAGGCCGAGCCCGCGACGTTACAGGATCGTCAAACCACGGCAAAACATTTGCTGCGCCGATATATTCAGGGCGGTAAGATGTCTGGATTGGCCTCGAAATATGCGTAATCCGGCAGACAGGAAAACAGACAGTATTTCCCGTGAGATGTTGGAAAAAGCGTTTCAGATTTTTCAACAGCAGTGTGAAACGTTGGAACGGTCGCATGCCGACCTGAAAGCGAAGCTGGCCGCCGCGCAACTCGACCTGCAACAGAAAAATGAGGAGCTGGCTACGCGCCTGCTTGAAATCGACGCAATCCGTGAACGTCTGTCTGGGACGTTGGACTCCATCACCGACGCCGTTTTTATCGTTGACCCCGATACGGATTCGGTTGAGCCTGCCAACAATTCAGCTACCCGTCTGCTTGAAAGTCTGCCACGGGACCAGCGTTCGCTGCTGTCCATCGATCCTTTGCCTCGCCTCATTCACTCCGGACTGAAAGTCAACGATCAGAATATCAATTTTCGGCTTAACGGGGAAAATTACTATTGGATTATTTCCGTGATTCCGATGACTACGAAAATCAGCGACCGGAATTATGCGGTGGTCAGCGTTAAAGATATTACCGAACAAAAGAATCTGGAAATACGTTTGGCGCGGGAAGACCGGATGGCCGCTTTGGGTAAAGTCGCCGCCAGCGTAGCGCATGAAATCCGCAATCCGCTTGCCGCCATCGAAGGATTTGCCACTTTGCTGGAACGCGACCTGAAAGAACAGCCCAATTCCTGTCGCCTGGCCTCTAAAACCGTTTATGCCGCCCGGCAGCTCAATGCCGTTGTCGGTAATCTGCTCAGCTATACCCGCGAATACCGCCCATCATTGTCGATTTGCTCCATTGCCGGCCTGATTAATGATGCCGTGTCATACATTCTACCGATGTCGGAGGATCATGGTGTTGCTGTGACGTTGAACCTTCCGCCCGATCTACCGGGTGCGATGTTGGATACGGTAATGATGCGGCAGGTTCTGGCCAACATTCTGACCAACGCGATAGAAGCGTGTCCCCGCAAGGCTGGCGGAAAGGTGGATATCACCGCCGAAGCCGCAGCCGGAAAACTTATCCTGACTATCGCCGATAACGGGACCGGAATCCCGGAGGAGCGCAAAAGAAGGATATTTGAACCGTTTTACACCGCCAAGACTGGTGGTATTGGACTGGGGTTGGCATTATGTATGCGTATTGTTGAAGCTCACGATGGAACTATTGAGGAAAATGGCATCCCCGGCGAGGGCGCAAGGTTCCAGATCAGGTTAAAATGTATGGAGATAGTCGATGATTGACCGCATATTGGTAGTTGATGATGAATTTCTGATCCGGCAGCTGCTGGAGGAGACTGCGGCGCGGCGCGGTCTCGAGGTGGTTACCGCCGGTTCGGGCGAGGAGGCTGTGGATATCCTTGAGACGCAGGAGTTCCAGATGGCCTTCGTGGACATGAAGATGAGCCGGATGACCGGTATGGATGTGCTGAAATTCGTCCGGAAGAAATGTCCCGCCATGCTGATGGTCATTATGACCGCCTATGGCACTATTGATACCGCTATCGAAGCGATGAAAATCGGTGCTTTTGATTTTATCATCAAGCCGTTTTCGCCCGACCAGATGGATATTCTCATCGAGAAAGGGCGCCTCTGGCTGCAACTCCATGAACGTGATAATTATTTCCGGGAGGAAATTACCGGGGTGGCAGATGTGTCACATCGGGCGATCGGCGATTCGCCGCAGATGTGTGAGGTTAATCGCCTGATCCGCCGTGTGGCTCCTACCGATGCTACTGTTTTGCTTACCGGAGAAAGCGGTACTGGAAAAGAGTTGATCGCTTCGGAGATCCATCGCCTTTCGGACCCTGACGGCAATAAGCCATATATCAGGATGAATTGTGCCGCAGTTCCCGAAAATCTACTGGAAAGTGAACTGTTCGGCCATGAAAAAGGCGCGTTTACCGGTGCCGTGGAACGTCGCGTCGGACGTTTTGAACTGGCAGATGGCGGTACTCTGCTGCTGGATGAAATCGGCGAAATCAAACCGGCCATGCAATCGAAACTATTGCGGGTATTGCAGGAATCGGAATTTGAACGGGTCGGCGGTAACAAAACAATCAAGGTCAATGTCCGGGTTATTGCTTCTACCAACCGTGATTTGAAGAAAGAGGTGGAAAACAATAACTTCCGCGAAGATCTTTTTTACCGGCTTAATGTGTTTCCGATCCACCTGCCGCCGCTGCGCGAACGCAATGGAGACGCGGTCATGATTGCCCGCCATTATCTCGAATTTCAGGGCAGGAAGCTTGGTCGAAAACTTGAACTTGACGATACTGCTGCCCACCTGATTCTCAATTACTCCTGGCCCGGTAATATCCGGGAGTTGCAGAATGTAATAGAACGTATCGCCATCCTCGAGGACGGGCCGGAGATCATGGCATGTCATTTTCCCGTTGATATGCAGAAAAATGTCGAATCAATGCCGGTTGAATCTGCACAGTCATGCCGGTCTATGACCGGAGGCGCCGCCGTTCCGGTCGATGAGCTATTTGATATGAGAGAGATCGAGCGACGGACAATCGTCAGTGCGTTGTCAAAGACCAATGGGAACCGCACTCAGGCGGCAACGCTGCTGGGGTTCAGTGTCCGAACGCTTCGCAACAAACTTAACGAATACCGTAACGACCCCGGAATGATGTCGTCGCTGACTGATTTGTCCGGGGAACTCGAACTGTAGTCGTTGTCATTTGAGAGGTGTAAAAATGGCTGGGGAGATGTTACTGCGAAACCTTGACGTCATAAAGAAGTTTATGGCGCCGACTCCCTATCGCCAGCTGATCGGACTTATCGACACAATTTCCCCCGGTCAGGTTGAAGCTGAGGATAACGGTACCGCTTATCCTTCGCTGTTGTGGCGTTCGCCGCAAGGTAGATTCAGGATCAACAGCGGCCGAGATCCCTTTCGCGAGGCGGAACGCCAGGTCGAGCTGTGGGTGGAGAAGCATTGTCCTCCGGATAATGCTGTTGTGGTGATGATCGGTTGTTCCGGGCTGGCGCATCTGCAAGTCATGTCCAGGCATGTTCCCCACGGTCAGATCATTGTGATCGAACCTGACCCGGCTGTTTTTTTCGGCATGCTCAACTGCTGTGACCTTTCTCCCCTGAAAGACAGTATAAAGTGGGCATTTTGTTTTGATGTCAATCCATCACGGGTTGCCGTAATTGATGTCCTGAAAGAGCATTTGCACTACAGTCATGCCGGACGTGGCATGATCTTTGTATCTCCGGCTCTGGAACGTGTTTTTTCTGACGAATATCTTGAAATGCGGCATCAGGTCGAGACCGCGATCAAGATCGAAGAACAGAATAGAAATACTGAAGCCATCTATTCATCCCTCTGGTTCAGCAATGCGGTAATAAATCTACCGTCGATCGTTAACTTGCCGGAAATCGGTCATCTGGCGAACCGTTTCAGCGGGCAAACCGCTATTGTGGTTGCCGCCGGTCCCGGATTGAATGACGTTCTGCCGTGGATCAGATCCGTTGCCGGCAAATATGTGATTATTGCAGTGGGAACCTCATTACGCAGTCTGGTCAATTACGGTATTGAGCCGGATTTTGTTGTGGCGGTGGACAGCTCAACGGAAATAATACCTCAATTCAGTGGAGTTCAAACGCGCCATACCTGTCTGGTTGCTGCATATACAGTGGCGCATCAGGTGTTGGATTTTTTTCCGGGACGTACGATTCTTTTTACCGCTGATTTGTTGAAGGGATTCAATATCTGGCTGGAGCAGCTGAAAATTCTTCCCAGCCGGTTGCGTGTCGGTGGTACGGTATCGCTTTCCGCCATCGATTTCGCTATTCATTTGGGATGTCGTAATCTTATTCTAGCCGGTCTGGATCTGGCTCTTGCCGCGGACGGATCGACGCATGCCGCTGGTTCCATTTACGAGCGTTCCAAAGTGACCACCGGAAGCTGGCTGCCGGTTCCAGCCAATAACGGTGCAACTGTATTGACCAGCCGTCAATTCGACAGTTACATACGGATGATCGGGGAATATCTGGCGCAACAATATACGTTAACGCCGGAACTGACAGTATACAATACCAGTGCCAACGGCGCGAAAATATCAGGAACCGAAGTTGTTTCCTTGCAAAAACTTGCGGAATTGACTCTTCCGTCCGTGCAAAATGAAAAATATGAATATATATTTAACTGCATGCGAGGGTATAAGCCGCCGGCTGCAATGTGCGATCTATTCCCGCATTTGTCGCAGATGAAGAAAGAGCTGAACCTGATTGCCGGAGATACCGCGTTGGCTATTACTGCAATAGATGATTTTCTGGCCGGAAATGTTGCACAGGTCCCCCAGGAGCTGTTGGCGTTTCTGGACAATGTTGATAGTGGCTTGAAATGCCAGAATACCGCCAATCTGTTGCTGGGCAGTATTATGAGTATTTTTGCCGCAGAGCAGAAAAAGGATGTTTTCAAGAGCCCGGAAAACCTTATGCGGCAAAGCCGGAAGGTTTATGAGTGCCTGCATGAATACGCCGCCTGGGCCGCTGATAAGATGGATCGAATGATTTCAAATATTGAGTTAAAAGAAGGAGAGAAAAATGGAAAATGAATTGACGGTTAAAGAAGCAATGCTTCTGGTGCTGGATAAATCCCCTCAAGAATTCGAACGGATGAAAGCGTTGTTCAAACGTACCAGCGATGCCTTTGATATGGCTGACGACCAGGGGGGGCTGCAGTTGATTTCCGACGAGGTTTTTCCGGTTATCCGCAGTCTGGCCGAGTTCTGCTCCTCCATCTTTGATTACCATCTCAGCATCCTTGGCGAGGAGGTTGGTTTTGAGTTTTGCGAGAAGCTCAAGCGGTTGAATACGCTTTTGACCGAACTGGCGGAAGAGACCAGTAACGGTAATTTTACCGAAGTGGGAGATATTCTGCGTTTCGATATGTTCGATTTTATCACCGACCTGGAAGGTTTTTTCCCGAAGATCAGGAAGTGTTTCGAGGAATCTAATGACCAGAAACTGGACATCAAATAATCACTGCTGATTGACTGGGACTGGTGCGTTGATGATCTTTACTCGGAATCTGGAATATTTACGGCCGTGCATGTCTGCTGCTTCGATTCAGGTGTTGACTGCCGCCAGAACTTCGGAATCGCCCTTGCGGGCAGAGTCTCGTGCCGATGCAGGATGGGATCTTATCTGGGCTGTCGGCGAGCGAAAGATAACTCTGCATAGTCGTCGCGATCCGTTCGCCGAGGCTGATCGGCTGGCCGCGGAGGTTCTTGCCGGACCGCCGGTTGATGGCTGTGTTATTGCCGGAGTCGCCGGAATGTATCACCTTAATGCGATTGCCGCTCGCCTTCGTCCCGGTTCGACTATGGTCGTAATTGACCTGGATCCTGTTCTGTTTGCGACGGCCTTGCAATACTGCGATTTAAATAAATTATCACAATACCGACTGCATTACCATTTTATTGTCAACAGTGATGTGGAAACGGCGAAACGCGAATTTCGTATGATCCTGAAAAAGATGGATCGTTTCGATCTGGTCTCTTTTGTTCATCCCGCCATGCGGCGGATCGCGCCGGAACCTTATCAGCGGTTAATGGAGGAAATAGCCTCCGAGATCAAATTGGAGCGTATGGATCGCGATACCAGGGCGGCGTCCGGATATTCATGGCTGGAAAATGCAGTGGATAATTTCCCTTATCTGCTGCGGAGCCCTTCGCTGGAGGAGTTTGGCAAATGTTTTGCCGGTTCGACAGCTATTGTCGCGGCGGCAGGACCAACCTTGTCCGATGCAATCCCTGTGATTCAAAAGCTGGCGCCTCAGTGTCTGGTGTTTGCCGTGGGGACTGCGCTCCGGTCTTTATTGGCGGCGGGTATTGTTCCTGACTTTATGGTGGCACTGGATAGTGACCCACAGACGTTGCGGCAGCTTCCGGCTGAAGGTGAGATATTGCCATGGCTGGCGGCGGCTCCTTCGGTTCCTCCGCCGATGTGTGAAAAATTTGCATCCCGTTCATTTTTTTACACTTTTTCCGGTATGAAAGGTTTTAACCGACGTTTAACCGGTGCTGGTTTCCCGTTGCCTGTGATGAATGTCGGCGGGACTGTATCGCTGACCGCGATCGATATTGCTCTGCTTGCAGGTTGCGAAACAGTCCTGCTGTGCGGTCTGGATCTGGCGGTTGGGGCAGACGGCACGACTCACGCGACCAACTCCATGTATGATGGGTGTCGAGCGGATCAGCAGAATCTGATTCCGGTTCGCGGCAACTATGCCGATAAGGTTTTGACAACCCCGCAATTTGCCGATTACATTAAACAGATGAATGCTTATCTGCTGGATATGACCGCAGTATCCAAGGCGGTTTTTTACAATGTTACCACCGGAGGCGCGATGATCGAGCATACCAGGCTGATTTGCCCCGATGATATTACTCCCGAAATATGTTGCTTCGGAATTGAGGGGAAAAACTCGCTCTTGCGCCGTTTGCACGATGACGCGGTTACCCCTTCGCCGCGGAAGCGACAGAATTTTCTGCGTCATCTCGGCAGCGAACTGGAGTTTCTCTGTCGCGATGCCGGTGCCGCCATCAAGCTTTGTGATGAATTATTGGGCGGCCAGGAAGCCGAGGAGCGGGCAGAACGCTTGGGGCGTCTGGATAGCCAGCTGAAGAATAATTCTGCTATTGAGTTTATCGAACCAGCGCTGGAGGGTGTTTTGTTGCGGTTGCGGCAGGGAAACCGGACGGACAAAAGTCAGTCCGAACGTTTGCTGGACGGAAAGTCGCTGTATCAGGAAATCCTCCGGGCTGCGGGGCTTTTTGCAAATAAGATCAACAACATGTTGAAGACGCTTTGATTGTTCATGGCGTCAGATGTAGAATATATAATGAATAGTCGAGAAGTATTTTTTATTAAGGAGGGTTTAATATGGCTAAAAACGCGCTAGGTGCATATCAGAAGGTTCAGGCTAATACCGCGAATCCGATGCAGCGTGTCATCATGGTGTATAACGGGATCAACAAGAACCTCAAACTTGCATTGGAGGCATTTAACCGTGAAGATCCGGGACGTTTTGAAACCATCAACAATAGTATTATTCTGGCTGAAAAGCTTATTGTTGAATTGAAGGCCGCCCTTGATAAGGAAAACGGGGGCGAGCTCGCCAGCCAGCTTGACGGGCTATATACCTTCTGGCTGAACCACCTTTCCGATGCCAACCGCAAGAAGGATTCCGGAAAACTTCAGGAGGTTCAGACAATGGTTCAGGAGCTGACAGAGGGATGGACCGAAGCTGAAAAGCAATTAAAAAACGGCTGAGTCGTATTATGCGTGAATTACAAGTAATTATTTCCGACTGGAACAAATACATCGATAAGCTTGCCAATGCGGTGAAAATAAAAAATTTTGATTTTTTTTCAGCAGCATTCAGGGATTGCTCCAGTTGTTTTGAGGAAGTGCATGAGATTCTGGACTCAAATGTGCGTAAGGATAGCCTGACCGAAGAAGAACGTGATTCGATCCTGCGGACAACCCGGTATTGGGCTGCACAGGTCGAGGATATCAAGGCATGGATGGTCGAGGTCGAGGCCGAAGCTAAAAGAGTGCATCGTTCTCAGAACGTGGAAAAAAAATTGTTGAAAGCATACAGTTTTATTCAAACATCGGGTAACAATTTAAGGTTAAGCCGTTAAAGCGGCGGAAAGACATTATGGCGGAAAACGACATCAACATTATTTCCGGGATTAACCTCAGTCGTAAATTTATTAATCCCAAGAGCCGGAACAACCAGATCATTCGGGCGGAAGAACTTTCCGTCCGTCCGTCCAGTAAAGTTCAGGTTGTCGGCGGGGATTCCGACGACGTTCATGCTACTCCTCCTACCATCATTATTGAGCGTGATGGAGACCGGATCTCCAAGGTCATTGTTAAATGTCCTTGCGGCAGACATTCAGAGTTGCTTTGTGAATATTCGGATGAAGACGAACAAGAGAATCAATAAATCTACGGAGAAGTGCGTCAAATGAAGATTTCTGCTGGTATTTTTAAAACTCTGGCGGTCGTTGCTGTTGTGGCGACCGGTGTTTTTTTGACTTCATGTTCAAGTCCGCGTATCAAATATTACGATGAATCTGTCGCCCTGTCGCGGTACAAGGAATCAATTATGCTGGTCCCGCCTCTCAGCCAGGACCCGTTGATGTACGAAAATTGCCAGGAATTGGGCAAGTTTTATCAGATGGCATTGTCGCAGTATACCCAGGGGCAGATCACCAATGCCGGTACGATTCCTTCTTTGAAATTGTCCATCCAATGGGAAAATATTATCAAAAACGGTAATGTTAACTTGAAGGAAGTGACAACCATTGCCCGTACTTTGGGCTGTAATTCCGCTGTTACCGTCAATGTCATCGACTTCAAGCGCTATCCGCCTTTCCGTATGGTGGTGGATATTATCTGGGTTGACTGCCTTTCCGGTAATATGATTGCCAGAATGTACGATGATATCGATATGACCGATTCCGAAACGTCATACCGTTTTGAGAATTACATCGGCGACGGTTATGCTCGCTCGGTATATGAGCAATTTACCCCGTATAAGGCCCTGTCTCAGACGGCAGCGCTGAAACCGACCGTATTTTTCCAGTTCGTTGCCGACTACTCCACCAGACAGATCATGGATGAGGTATCCGACAGCTCCACCTCGTGGCGTTTCTGGCGGATATTTTAACCTTGTGTAGACAAAAAAACCGGGACGTCCTTTCGGTACGTCCCGGCGCTGTTGGGGGGGGGGGGTGCGTTGTTCAGATGCGGCTCAGATGCGCTTCGATGATGGAACCGATGTCGGAACCGTCAAGCGTGCCCGCCTTGTATTCCTTGTACAGATTGGCGATGGCTTTGCCGTGGGCGATCAGCGTGGCGCGGTTGTTGTAG
>QKAL01000164.1 GCA_003246475.1 Lentisphaerota bacterium | reverse complement strand
CGGAATCACAAACCCAAAGGCTCCGTGGGCGGGGTTGGAGTGATGAGGAGATCACCCGGCGGATCAACAACCAAATGAGTACCGAAGGTAAATTGGAAAAAGCTGACTTCGGTATCATCAATGTGTTTTCAAAAGAAATTTTATATAAACAATGTCAGAAAATTGACGCAAAACTGAGGAAAAGTTATGCCAAGAAAGAAATCCGATCAGGGAGATGACCTGATGAATCAGGAAAATTCCCAGTCCAGTCAGCCGCGCGCAGGCAGACCACGCCGCCCCAGAAACCAGGAGCAGCAGCATGACAATAAACAGGATAAGAACGACAACCGCCCCAGACCCGGACGTCCGCGCAGCAACGCCGTGTACCGTAACCGGGAAGATCAAGCGGAAATAAACGGCGGTAACCGTTACGAACAACCGGATATGATGTCTGAACCCAATCCGGCGGCGCAGCAGGCAGTAAATACCGGCACCCCGTCCCTCAATTATGATGAAGTCCAGCCCGATAATATCATACCGGCAGACGATGACAAGACCGCCCTGCCCATGGAATATCAGTTGCCGGCGGAAGATGTCCTCAAACCAGTATCCGGCATACCCGAAGGCTTGCCCGCCGATGTCGACCAGAACGAAAGAAACGAGCGTCGTCCGCGCAACAACTACCGTAAGCAGCGCGACAACGGTTCAAACGAAGACGGCGGCAACCATGGCAACTCCCAGCGCGATGATCAACAGTACCGTGACAAAGTCGCGCCCAGCCTGGACATCTCCGAACTGCAGGCCCAGACCATGCAGGAACTCAGCAAGATGGCTCTGGCCCTGGGCGTTGAAGGTATCGGCGCGCTTGAAAAGTCAAAGCTGATTTTCGAGATCCTGAAAGCCAACGCCGAAAAAAGCGGACAGATGTACGGCAGCGGTTATCTGGAAGTCCTGCCCGACGGCTTCGGTTTCCTGCGTTCCGCCAATTACAGCTATTTGCCCTGTTCTGAAGATATTTACCTGAGTCCGTCCCAGATCCGCCGCTTCGCGCTGAAAACCGGGGATTTCGTCGGCGGCCAGATTCGTACTCCACGGGAGAAAGAACGCTTCTTCGCCATGCTCAAGGTGGAAACCATCAATCACGATTCCCCCGAACGCAAGAAGGACATCATCCCGTTCAATAACCTGACCCCATACTTCCCGACTGAACGTCTCATACTCGAGTCGGATGTTGAAGACTTGTCTACCCGTGTAGTCGACCTGGTCACACCAATCGGAAAAGGACAACGCGGACTGATCGTGGCACCGCCGCGAACCGGTAAGACCGTACTGATGCAGAAGGTTGCCAACAGCATCCGCAAAAACAACCCGGAAGTTGAATTGATCATACTGCTGATCGACGAGCGTCCGGAAGAAGTTACCGACATGAAACGCTGCGTCGATGCGGAAGTAGTCAGTTCCACCTTCGATGAACCACCGGAACGCCATGTTCAGGTGGCGGAGATGGTGATCGAAAAGGCAAAACGCCTGGTCGAATACCGCAAAGATGTAGTTATCCTGCTCGACAGTATCACCCGTCTGGCCCGCGCCTACAATACACTGCAACCGCACAGCGGTAAAATCCTTTCCGGTGGTGTGGACGCCAATGCGTTGCACAAGCCCAAACGGTTCTTCGGAGCGGCGCGTAACATCGAAAATCATGGCAGCCTGACAATCATAGCGACTGCCCTGATCGATACCGGCAGCAAGATGGATGAAGTTATCTTTGAAGAATTTAAAGGTACCGGCAACATGGAACTGCATCTTGACCGGCATCTGTCGGAAAAGCGGATCTATCCGGCGATCAATATGGAGAAGAGCGGCACGCGTAAGGAAGAGCTGCTGCTGCACCCGGATGAACTGCAATGCGTCTGGAAACTTCGCAAGGCGATGAACGGAGTTCCGCCGGTGGAAGCTATGGAGCTGTTGCTGGGGAAACTCAAAAAGCTCAAATCCAATGCGGAATTTCTGATTACTCTGGCAATGAGCAACGGTTAAACGAGAGCGAAACGGCATATGGATAAAAGAGGAAAAAGCGTTCTTTTCTATTTCTTATATGCGCTGTTCATCGTTATTATCATTGCCTCAACGGCAACGATCTGGCCGGTCTATCGCAAACACCAGAAGATCAAGGACTACGTCAACGACCTCAATGAGGAGTTAAAAAACAAGACGGCGGAGGCGGTTGAACTCAACCGCCTGGTCCACGATCTGGAAAACGATCCCGATGCGATCGAAAAGGTCGCCCGGGAACGTTTCGGCATGTGTAAACCCGGCGAAACCGTGCTGAAGTATGAGAATGCCAAAGAAAAAGACGACAGAAAATCTCAGCGCTGAGAGTTTAATTGGAAATATCTTACGGGATTTAACTGTGCCCCATAAAACAAATCCCTATCTGACCGATAAACTATACGCAGAGACAATCAGTCGCTAAAATGTGGAGTATGAAAAATGGCGGTATTTCGGGAAATATTTACATTTAATACTACCGGCAGACAGGACATGCACGACATAACGGCGGAAATCAACGCGATCATCGCACGTTCTGGTATCCGTACCGGGATCTGCCATGTCTTTAATATCGGTTCCACCGGCATTATCAGCACCATTGAGTTCGAACCGGGGCTGGAAGACGACTTCCCACGAATACTCCAGGCTCTGATTCCGCCATCCAATCTTTATGGACACGAACAGGCCTGGCACGACGGCAATGGACATTCACATCTGCAATCTACTCTGGTGGGACCGGAAATTACCCTTCCGGTAGACAACGGCAAGCTCGACTGCGGCGTCTGGCAACAGGTTTTTCATTACGAAGCCGATATCAAACCGCACCAGCGCGATATCGTCGTTACCGTAATCGGCGAATAAACATCTGTCCATCCACTTCGCGTTACAAAATCGGAAGCGGTGTCTTCAGCTCCTGCAGCACTCGCAGTTTTCGTGTTCGTCACAATGCTCGTGATCATGCTCCGACAAATGTTCCAGCTCCTCAATTTCTTCAGGAGTTGGAATCTGACCGGTCTCGATTGCCATGCCGATGAAGTTCATAATCTGTGAGTGGATATTTTCCAGTTCGCCCTGGGCTATAAAAAAGTTTTCGGCGTTGGGCAGCCCCTGCAGAGTCTCGTTGATGCATCGGTAACGGGCCAAATCATCTTCGGTTAAATCACCATCATGCTGTTTGCGGTGCAACTCATCTTCCAGATCGAGCAGCTCTTCATAATGGTTTCTGGCTTTTTCCCCGGACAGAAATTCGTTGATACAGCACTGGGCATCCTGAAAACGCTTGATGCCGGACAGACAATTACAGAAGTCGGTCAGGAGCTCATACAGTCTTTCGTTTTCTCTAAATATCGACGTCTTTTTCATTTGTATCATATGTCGTATTGCGGTTTACTCACCCCTCGGGTGTCACGGACCAATTGTGGCGCGGCCAGCAAACTCGGGAA
>QKAL01000237.1 GCA_003246475.1 Lentisphaerota bacterium | reverse complement strand
GTCAAAGTCGGCGATCTGGTTCTGACCAACAAATACGGCGGCACCGAAGTCAAAATTGACGACAAGACCTACAAAGTAGTCAGCGCCGAAGACATCCTCGCGATCATCGGTTAATCATTAAAGAAGGAGAATTAGGATAAAATGGCAAAACAGCTTAGTTTCAATGAAGACGCCCGTCGCAAACTCTTGAGCGGCGTCACCATGCTCAGCAAAGCAGTAAAGACCACCCTCGGCCCCAAGGGTCGTAACGTGGTAATCGATAAGAAGTTCGGTTCCCCGGTAGTAACCAAGGACGGCGTCAGCGTCGCCAAGGAAATCGAACTAGAATGCCCCTATGAAAACATGGGTGCTCAGATGGTTCGCGAAGTCGCCAGCAAGACTTCCGACATTGCCGGTGACGGTACCACTACCGCGACCGTCCTCGCCGAAGCCATCTTCCGCGAAGGCCTGAAAAACGTTACCGCCGGGGCCAACCCGATGGAACTCAAACGCGGCATCGACAAGTCCGTCGAATCCATGGTCAATTCCCTCAATAAACTGAGCAAGCGCGTCAGCGAACGCGAACAGGTTGCTCAGGTTGCCCGCATCTCCGCCAACGGCGACACCGAAATCGGTGATATTATCGCTGAAGCCATGGACAAGGTCGGCAAAGACGGTACCATCACCGTAGAAGAAGCCAAGACCATCACCACGACTCTCGATGTGGTCGAAGGCATGCAGTTCGACAAGGGTTACCTCTCTCCCTATTTCGTGACCGATGCGGAAGCCATGGAAGCGATCCTTGAAGACGCCTACATCCTCATCAACGAAAAGAAGATCAGCAGCCTGAACGACATGCTGCCGATGCTCCAGATGGTTGCCAAAGAAGGCAAGCCGCTGCTCATTATCGCGGAAGACGTCGAAGGCGAAGCTCTCGCAACCCTCGTCATCAACAAAATGCGCGGCACGCTCAATATCTGCGCCGTCAAGGCTCCGGGCTTCGGCGACCGCCGTAAGGCCATGCTCGAAGATATCGCCATCCTCACCGGCGGTACCTGCATCAGCGAAGACCTCGGCATCAAGCTTGAGCACGTCACCCTTGACCAGCTCGGCAAAGCCAAGCGCATCACCATTGACAAGGAAAACACCACCATCGTCGAAGGCGCCGGCAAACAGTCCGCCATCCTCGGCCGTGTCAATCAGATCCGTAAGCAGATCGAAGAAACCACTTCCGATTACGACCGCGAAAAGCTCCAGGAACGCCTGGCCAAGCTCGCGGGCGGCGTAGCCGTCATCAACGTCGGCGCCGCTACCGAAACGGAAATGAAAGAAAAGAAAGCCCGCGTGGAAGACGCTCTGCATGCGACCCGCGCCGCGGTTGAAGAAGGTATCGTACCTGGCGGCGGTGTTGCACTGATCCGCGCCTCCAAGGCTCTCAAGGACCTCAAGCTCGCCGGCGATGAAGCAATCGGCAAGGACATCATCCTCCGTGCGATCGAAGAACCCCTGCGCCAGCTGGCCGCCAACGGCGGTTATGAAGGCAGCATCATCGTTCAGAAGGTCAAAGAACTGAAGGATTCCGAAGGCTTCGACGTCGCCACCGGCGAATACGTCGATATGCTCAAGTGCGGTATCATCGACCCGACTAAGGTAACCCGTTCCGCGCTGCAGAACGCCGGTTCCATCTCCGGTCTGATGCTGACCACTGAATGCCTCATCACCGAAATCGAAAAAGAAGATAAGGGTGGTGCACCCGGCGCCGGAATGGGCGGCATGGGCGGCATGGGCGGCATGGGCGGCATGATGTAATCCATCACTGCCACACATAACGCAGTCTGAAATCGACCGTACCGGGAAACCGGTACGGTTTTTTCTTTACGGCACGGTTGCATAAATCCGGAAAACGTTTACAATATTCCTGATAACCCGGAGACCGATCATGCCACAAGATAAAAATGAAACAGTAAATCCGCCGCTGATGTCCGGATGCGTCATGGCCGGATTTCCCTCCCCGGCAGAACAATACATCGAACAGGCGCTGAATCTCAATGAACTGCTGGTCAAACACCCGGCAGCCACCTTTTTCGTTCGCGCCGCCGGAGATTCGATGACCGGAGCGGGCATTTACCCCGGCGACATCCTGGTAGTTGACCGCGCCCTCGAAGCTATCGACGGAAGCATCGTCATCGCCGCCGTCAACGGAGAGTTTACGGTAAAATTCCTTCGACGGCGCGGCAATAGACTACAGCTGGCCGCCGCCAACCCCGCATATAAACCGATCAACTTTGCCGAGGGCGAAGAGCTCCAGCTTTTCGGTGTTGTCACCGCCACCATCCGTCAGTTTACCAGATCGGGGCAATGACATGTTCGCGCTGGTCGATTGCAATAATTTTTTCGTCTCCTGCGAACGAGTCTTCGACCTGTCGTTGAGCAACAGACCGGTTGCCGTCCTCTCGAACAACGACGGCTGCGTCATTTCCCGCTCCAACGAACTCAAGGCTCTGGGTGTAAAGATGGGGACTCCGTTTTTCCAGCTGCGGCCGCTGATTGCCAGACACAACATCGCCGCACGCTCCAGCAACTTCGAACTCTATGGCGATATGTCACGCCGTTTCATAACCACACTGAGCGATTTTTCTCCCGATGTCGAACAATATTCCATCGACGAAGCTTTCATCCGTCTCCCGCTGGATAAAAATGCCGACTATCTGTCCCATGGCGTGTCAATCCGCCGTCGCGTATTAAAATGGCTTGGGCTTCCTGTCGGCGTCGGCATTGCTCCGACCCGGACACTGGCAAAAATCGCCAACCATATCGGCAAGAAAATCCCGGAAGGAGTCTTCGTCATGCCCGCCGAACCTGGTCCGGTATTAACCGCCCTGCCGGTTGAGGATGTCTGGGGTATCGGCCGTCGCCTGGCGGAAAAACTCAACCGACTCGGCATCCGTACCGCCGAACAGCTCCGCCATCAGAACGATGCGTTCATTCGTGAAAGGCTTAACGTCTGCGTTGCCCGAACGGTCATGGAACTGAACGGCATTCCGGCGCTGGAAGCAGACAGCATCGAAGAACCAAGCCAGAGCATCAGCTGCTCTCGTTCATTCGGACATCCGGTCGTGGATCTGCGCGATCTTGCGGAGGCAGTCTCAACGTATATTGCCACGGCCGCCACCAAACTGCGCGGTGAAAATCAGAAGGCCACCGGCGTCAATATCTATTTCCAGTACTATCCTGAATACGGCAACAACGAATTGCCCGGCGGAACCACCGGAACAACGGTTATTTTCAACACACCGACTGCCGATACCGGCGCCATGCTCAACCAGATCTCCCCTGCCCTGCCGTCTATCTTCATCGACGGGAGACGTTACAAGAAAGCCGGAGCAATCTTCTTAGGCCTTGAAAACGAAGCTAACGCCGTGCCGGATATTTTTAACGCAGCGGAACAGGAGAAAGGCGACAAGCTTTACGCGGTAGTCGACCGGCTCAATCGGCAATTCGGCAGAAAAGCCATCTTTCACGCCGGAGAAGGCATCGCCCGCCCGTGGGCAATGAAGCGCGACCACTTATCCCCCAGCTACACCACTGACTGGACCCAGCTCCCGGTAGTAAAATAGCATTTATTACGCCCAATTATGTTTTCGTCATATTAATGTCATTGCGCTTTACCACATGACAATATATATTAATATTATAACATCAGTTCATGTCTTATCGTAATAAAGCTTGCATTACTTTTGTGTTTTCCAAAGAATGAAAAAATATAAACGTGCATATTGCACCAGCTACCACACAAGAAAACAAGAATTACCCAAAAATGGAGGGGGGAAAAATGTCAAAGGAACT
Organism: Lentisphaerota bacterium; assembly: GCA_003246475.1. Classification (GTDB taxonomy): domain Bacteria; phylum Verrucomicrobiota; class Lentisphaeria; order Victivallales; family SZUA-371; genus SZUA-371. Next base: position 9,159 of record QKAL01000237.1, on the reverse strand, counting down.
GGATCAAGCTATTGCGAATCTCAAGTACAACGAGGAAGAAGTATTGGCTTTTAAAGGTGAATCTATACAGAATTTTAAAAAAGCTGAAGGCAAGGCAAACGACAACAAATATATCGTTATCGAAAGAGAAAAAGTTTCGATGAGCGATAAGAATGTTGATATCGGCATAATCGATTCAATTGCCGACCTTACATATCCCGGAGCACTGGTAAAAGTTAATTCAAAGCTGGTCGAAAACATGCCACAACCGATAACACTCGCCCGCAAACCAATGCGGTTTGTAATTGATCTGCCCGGCTTGGAGGATGAAAGAATTTTTACGGTGGATGCCCCGGATTACGGCAGCGTCACCTCGGGAATTGCCAAAAAATTCGCACTATGGAATGAAAAATGCTCAAAGAAATTTTCTATAGTCGCCAGATCTTATTACACGGAGAGCATGGTCTACAGCGAATCTCAACTGCTGGCAAAATTCGGTTTTGGAATCAAACAGGCCGAAAAATCTCTCAATATTGATTTTTCGGCAATATGCAATAGTAAATCATCCGTGTTTATTTCTTCTTTCCGACAGATATTTTACACCGTCTCACTGGCGTCTCAACCCCAATATCCATCCGATTCATTTAACGACAATGTAACGTGGAGTGATCTGGAAAGATTCGGAGTCAACAATGACAACCCGCCAGCCATGATCTACAAAGTAGCTTATGGGAGAACTATTTATATCAAAATGGAAAGTAACAGCACGAGCAATGAGGTTGAAGCCGCATTCAAGGCCGCGATCAACGATGTTGACGTTTCTTCCAATTTGAAATATAAAAATATTCTCGAAAATTCCAGCTTTACGGCAGTCATTTTAGGAGGCGGAATGGAGGCACACAATGAAGTTCTCAATATAAAGGATTATTCAAAGATTAAAGAGGTTATCGCCAAATACTCCTCCTGTAGTGCATCCAATCCGGGGTATCCGGTTTCTTATTCCACCGCGTTCTTGAAAGACAATAAGCTGGCGGCAATCAACAGCAGTACCGAGTATATTAAAACCACCACCACTGAATATCAGAACGCAGAAATCGAATTGATACATAATGGCGGCTATGTCGCACAATTCAAAGTAACCTGGAACGAGATCACCTTTGATAGTGAAGGTAATAAAAAAATCGAAGCTAAAGGATGGGATGGGAACCTCCAGGATCGAACCGCATCTTTCAGTACAACCATTACAATCCAGGGAAATTCTGAAAACCTATGTGTTTTTGCCAAGGAATGTACCGGTCTGGCCTGGGAATGGTGGCGAACCGTTTTCGATAAGAAAAACATCGCTCTGGTCAGTAAACGAACCTTTAATATTTATGGGACAACCTTAAACCAGCAATATAAAATCACGCCTGAGTGTTAACGGCAGTTTCTTTGGATTAATATTTTGTTTGAATATAGGAGTACGGACAACCCGTACTCCTATATTTATTTTCAGATTCGGCCTAATTCTGAAAAACGTATTCGCTACCACATGCACAGTAAAGAAATTTACCTGGCATTCTGGAATGAATTCCGTCCAGTAAATCAGTAAGACAAGCGGAAAATCACTTGACGTGAAAGATGTTGTCAAAGTATTTCAAACGGGCGGGGGCACGTAGTTTCTCAATCGTCTTCATTTCGATCTGGCGGATACGCTCGCGAGTGAGATCAAAATGCTGGCTGACCTCAACCAACGTCCGCGGAGCTTCACCATCCAAGCCGAAACGCATGATGATAATCTGCTGTTCACGTTCGGACAAAGTACCGAGAGCTTCGAAAAGTTTTTCCCGCAACACCTGAGAAGCAATCTCTTCGACCGGATCGTTGTTTTCATCACAGACAATCCCTTCGAGCGTCGAAGACTCCTCCTCCCCATTGACCGGAGATTGCAGCGACAGCGGCTGCCTCGCCATCTTCTGAATGGCACTGACGCGCGCCACCGGCATTTCCAGCCTGGCGGCCAGTTCCTCGACGCCGGGCTCGCGCCCGTGCTCCTGAATGAAACGCTGTTCGGCCGAATTAATCATATTGATGGTGTTAATCATATGAATCGGGATGCGAATCACCCGCGACTGGTCGGCAATCGAACGGGAAACTGATTGTTTGATCCACCAGGTGGCATAGGTACAGAACTTGTGGCCGAGGCGGTAGTCGAATTTATCCAACGCCCGCATCAAGCCAATATTACCTTCCTGAATAAGGTCGGTCAGCGGCAAGCCGCGATTCTGATACTTTTTGGCTATACTGACAACCAACCGCAAATTAGCCTCCAACATCTTTTTTCGGGCATCCTCAATATTGCGGCGGATTCCTTTCAGCTCGGAAGCCAGACGCAGAAACTGTTCAACCGGCATCAGAAACTTATCTTCGAGCTGTTTTTTTCGGGCGGCATCAACGGTCAACGCCTCACCACGACGGATACGGTCCTGTTCGTTACGGGAAAACCTGGAGTACTCCAGAGCCACATCATACCACTCACTGACAAAATCATTGGTCACAGGGTATTTCATGAGCTCCGACACCGCCAGTTCACGAATTTGTTCGAGGTCGGCTGCCTGCGTTTCCCAAGCTTCCTGAAGCATACCATAGGCACTTCTTATCTCCTCGGCCCACTTGGGGATCATCAGCATGAAGCTTTCCGGGGAAATATCGGGCGCCTCGTCATCCCCGCCCCAGGACGAAGGAGGAAAATATTCATTGATGTTATCGGCTGTACACTGGCTCAGCAGTTTGAGATGTTCAGGAAAAATAAAACCGAACATATAAACCCGCTTGCGGAATTCCGAGGAATAATTCCCTATCATCTCGGTCAGGTCGGTCTGTTCGTCGGGGGATAGCAACTGGTTTTCGCTAATCTGGCGCAGATAAATCTTTAAGGAATCAATATGTTCCGGCTCGTCATCCTCCCGAACGACAAGCCGCGCTTTGTCTGACGCCATACGCAAAACCTCTTCTGAAAGTTTATAACCTATAAGAATATACCGCAAATTATCCACAAAGCAAGAAACGATTGAACGCTTTTTTGCGCGAATAAATTGCATTTTCGCCATCATCAATATATTCAGGGACTTGCATTTATATGAACGGCGTCATATTGTACAGTATTGATGACTGTTTCCGTGGTACATAGCCGAATAGAATCACACTCGACTGGGGGAAAACGAATTGAGACGCGGCAACCGGATGCGATCGATTGTCTTTAAATCCAAAGCAATATTTTCCCGCCGTTCCCGCCGCCGCCGTATCGGCGAAAAAGCCGGTTTTTTCATGATTACCCTGCGATTGCTGATGTTACCTGTCTGGCTCTGGAGCATCGGCGCTCTCTATTACTCCAACCTGCCATGGTCATGGACAAGAACCGCAGCGGCCTGGATTCTCGCCTTGACAATACCTCTCGCGCTGATTTTTCTGCCACGGCGTAACCGGACAATGATTGTTTCTTATGGTTGTTTTCTCTCAATTGCGATCTGGTATATTCTGATCCCCGCCTCCAACCGCGGCGACTGGCGGACCGGCAATCAGGTACTGCCCTTTGCAGTGACCAACGGCGACAATGTCACCATCAACCGGATAAGGGATTACGATTACCGCAGTGAAAACGATTTCAAGGAGCAGTATGAAAGCCGAACCTATGATATCAGGCGACTCCGTACCCTAGACATACTATTAAGCTACTGGGATAATAACAAGTCGGTGGCACACATGATGCTGAGTTTCGGATTCGACGACGGAAATTTTCTGGCGGTATCCGTGGAAACCAGACTTAAAAAAGGTCAGGTTCAGGGAGGCTTGCCGGGGTTTTTTAAACAATACGGTGTCATCTGCATTCTGGCCGATGAACGCGACCTGATCCGGCTCAGAACCGATTTTCGCGGTGAAAAAGTCTATCTATACCGGCTCAAAATGGAACCCGAAGAGGTTAGGCTGATCTTCAAGGACATACTGCGCCGTACCAACACACTGATCTCACACCCGAAATTCTACAACACCCTGACCTTCAACTGTGTCACCTCTCTGATTCCAAGCCTGCGCGTTGCCCGTACCCACCAGCGTTACAAATGGGATTACCGTGTCATGCTCAACGGTCTGTCCGATCACCTGATGTGGGAGCGTGGACTGCTGATCGGCGGCAACCATATGACCTTTGAAAAATTGAAAGAGATATCATTGGTAAACCAATATCTCTCTCCGGGATATAATCCGAAACAGTACTCCAGACTGATCCGGACCCACCTCGACAAGATAGCTCAAGAACAACAACCATAAGCGTTATCACCGTCCTCCCCTCCGCCAGACTTCATATATATATGATATCTTTGTTGAAAGTTCCGCAACACGGTGATATAGTTTATTACCATGGCAATTACACCTAGTAAATATAAGAGCAAATCAATACGATTGGCGGAATCAGTGCTGACGGATATCCGCAGCGGCCGTTTCAACCCGAATGAGCCGCTGCCGGCCGAAGACACACTGGCTGGGATTTACGACGTTTCGCGTTCAACTATCCGCCGGGTTATCGACAATCTGGTTTCCCGTGACGAACTGCTGAAAGAACCATACCGCGGGGTGTGGATCAAACAGGAAAGCAGGCAAATACAACCTCAGGACGAAGCCGTTGCAATGACCAACGGAGAAATCAAATTGCCTCATTGGTCCATCTGCGCCCTGATCCAGAGCGACTTCCTACCCATGGAACATCGTCCGATAAACGACTTTGTCTCCTGGTATCTCGGCGGCATCAGCAAAGCAGCCAACCAATGCAACGCCTCCGTTCTGGTCAATTTTGTACCGTTTAAAGACCGTGACCACGTCGATTCACCGGAGTTTCTGCCCCCGGCGCTGCGGAACGGAGAGGATTGCGGGATTATCCTTATCCACCATTTTCCACCGGAAGCCGTTGAGCGACTGGCGCGGAAATATCCGTGCGTGTCCTTGCAGTACGACTACATGCTCCCGCAGGTGGACATAGTCTGTTCCGGGATGAACCACGCCATGCAGACTCTGATAAAAAAATTGTTTGAACTAGGACATCGGCGGATTGTTTATGCCGGGGAGATCACCAAGCATTTCTGGACGGTTGGCCGGCTGAGCGGATACGTCGAAGCAATAGCAACACAGAAAAGTAACTTTTTCGAGATATATGATTTCTCGGAAACACCATTTGAAAAACAGATGTCCAATCTGATAACCAGCATCCGTAACGGTACCACCGCAGTGGTCTGCGGACACGACATCCTCGGATACCGGATCATGGATGCCTTGATGAAAGCCGGAATAAAGATTCCGGAAGAGGTTTCTATGACCGGCTTTGACGGAATGGCGGAGCCGGATGGACTATTGCGCCTTGAAAGTGTGATACAACCGGTCGAGTACCTGGGAGTGGCAGCAGTAAAAATGTTGCAGGAAAGGGCCCGCCAACCGGAACTGCCCCCAAGACAACTGTTTTACGACAGCAGAATAGTCGAAGGAAAAACCATCGCCAGGGTCAGACCGAAATAAATAAAGCTTCCGCACTCGCTGCAAGCCATATCCCAACGCATTCCCACTGAATATTACAAAAAAAGTCAAACTCTTCTTAGTTTCGGACTTGACTATTGCAATTGGGTGTCTAGATTATCGGATTCAATAATTGTATATTGTAAATCTCAGTCCGCAAGTACATTGATTGAAAAATTTGTAGCGTTTAATTTACTTAAGAAAAAAAGGATTATAATAATGGCTCATACGAAGACTGCTGTGAAAAGAAATATTACCAGCAAACAGGCAAACCAGCGCAACAAATCCCGTAAAAACGCTTTTGCCACTTTTGAAAAGAAATTCCGCGCAGCGGTTGAATCCAAAGACATTGAAGCTGCCGGCGCAATGCTGAGCACCTGCCTGTCCCGTCTTGACAAGAACGCCAACTGCGGCACCTTTCACAAGAACAAGGCAGACCGTAAAAAGGGCCAGCTCCAGAAATTGTTCAGCTCAATGAGCAAATAATTTTCTTGTTTTTCCTGACCGTACTTTCTCCCCCCCCTCTTGGAAAGTACGGTTTTTTTATCTTCAAATAACTGATGCCATCGAATAACGAAAGCAAGCCGACACCATCTTATATCAGACTCTGCGCGTCGACATCGGCATAAACGTGTACGCCTTTCGGATGCCGTGCCTGTAAGACATAGTGGCGTACGTACTTGCGCAGCTGTTGCAGTTTTTCGCCACGCAGCACGATCATATAACGGTATTTAGCCTTGATCTTCTCAATCGGCGCCGGAGCCGGCTCGCCGACGATGATGCCATCATGGCAGGCCGGACGCAAATACTCCATGAACTGCGAGGCATATGCACCGACCGCGGCAGCGTCTTCCCCTTGAAAATAGACAGCGATGAGGTGTCCGGCCGGAGGATATTTCAGCAGATCGCGAACCTCCATATCCGATTCAAAAAAACCACGATAATCTTTCTTGACCGCAAACTGGATCGTATCGTTGAACGGACTGTAGGTCTGGATCAGGACTTCCCCCTTGATGTCTCCGCGACCGGCCCGACCCGCCACCTGGGTTATCAGCTGAAAGGTACGCTCCGGCGAACGAAAATCCGGGATATACAGACTTTGATCGGCATTGATGATTCCCACCAGCGTAACGTTAGGAAAATGCAATCCCTTGGCAATCATCTGAGTACCGATAAGGATATCGATATTACCGCGTTTAAATTCATCCAGGACCAGCTCATACGACTCATTTGTCTTCATCGTATCGGAATCCATCCGGGCAATACGGGCTTCAGAAAAGACTTTGCGAGCCACAATCTCGATCTTCTCGGTGCCCATCCCGGAATAACGGATCTCCTCGGAGAGACAGTCCGGACACTTATTGTAAGCCGTAATCGTATCGCCGCAGAGATGACAGGTCAGGGTCTGGGTCTTCAAATGATAGGTATACGGTACGGAACAGTCAGGACAGTTGGCCACATAACCACACTGTTCACACATCATCTGCCGGGCATACCCTCGACGATTGAGGAAAAGAATTGTCTGTTCGCCACGCCAGAGCCGGTCCCGGACCGCTTCAATCAACATTTTTGTAAACATGCCGCTTTTATGATCCTCGTCATCCTTCTTGTCAAGCCGGATGTCGATGACTTTCATCAACGGCAATACACAATCGTCTACCCGGCGGGAGAGCTCCAACAACTCATATTTGCCCTTGATGGCATTTTGATAGGATTCGAATGACGGAGTCGCCGATCCCAGTATGACCAGCGCCTTTTCCATATGTCCGCGCATCACCGCAACATCACGGGCATGATAGCGCGGCGCCTCGCTCTGCTTATACGAGCTCTCATGTTCCTCGTCAACGATAATCAATCCAAGGTTGCGAAACGGCGCAAACAACGCGGAGCGCGCTCCGACAGCGATCTTGACCACGCCTTCATGTACTTTGGTCCATTCGTCAAAACGTTCGCCGTCGGAAAGGCTGCTGTGCAAAACGCTGATCTTGTTGCCGAAACGGGCACGGAAACGGCGCACGGTCTGAGGCGTCAGGGAAATCTCCGGAACAAGCACAATCGACTCCAGTCCATGTTCGATAGCCATGGCAATCGCCTGAAGGTAAACTTCGGTCTTGCCGCTACCAGTAATCCCATGTAACAACACCGTATGCCCGCGGGAACGGTCATTAAGCAGGGATCTGATCTTATCCAATGCGGACAGCTGTTCAGAATTCGGAGTCAACGGCTGATCGGGGATGATCTGAACCTTTTCATAGGCATCGCGGATAACCCGCTGCTTCTCCTCCAGCAACAATCCTTTCTTGCGCAACGTATTCAGTGAGGAAGGATTGATATGGAATTCCGCCTCAAGCCGCTCCCGGGTCATCTCGGGATTGCTCATCAGAATCTTCAGTATCTCGACCTGTCCGGCGGCGGCCTTGCGATCTTTGTTAGCCGCCAGATATTTCTCCGCGGCCGCCACGTCGGCGATACCGAACAACGCCACGGATTTCTGTTTGATCTTCCCACTGCGAACAGCATGCGGCAACAACGAACAAACCGCCTGTTCCCGGCTGCAGCAGTAGTAATCGGCCATCCATTCGCCCAGCTCGACCAGCTTATGCGGTATCTTTGTGTGGGATTCGCAGATGGAGATGATGTCTTTTATCCGTTCCGGCGGATAGTCGGAAGTGTCGCCGATCGCCAGGACATAGCCGCGGCGAAAGCTGTTGCCGAACGGCACATTAACCTGCGCCCCGACCACAACCAGTCCGGCCAGCTGCGCCGGAACACGGTAATCGAAAGTCTTATCCAGCGACAAGTCGACAATGACACGGGCAATGCTCATGCGTCTCCAGTCCGGCAGTCGGATTATTTCTTGCGGTTATCAATCACGCGTTTGGCTTTGCCTTCGCTGCGCGGAATCGTACCCGGAGTAACCAGCTTCAGCTTGACGCGAATCCCGAGCGTGTGCTCGATCGACGCCGAAAGCTTCTTCTGGAGCTCTTCGACCGCACGAACCTTATCGCTGAACAGCTCGGAGGTTATCTCAACCTGAACTTCGATATTATCAAGACTGTTTTCCGTGGACAAAATAATCAGATAATGCGGCAGTGTTCCTTCGACCGCCAGCAACGCCGACTCGATCTGCGACGGGAATACGTTGACACCCCGGATAATGAACATATCGTCGCTGCGCGTGGAGATGCGTTCGATCCGGCGGATAGTCCGGCCGCAGGAACACTTTTCCGTTACCAGCCGGGTCATATCGCGGGTACGGTAACGCAGCATAGGCATCGCATCCTTCGACAACGTCGTCAGAACCAGCTCGCCGAGAGTACCGTCGGGCAGAACATCACCAGTGTCCGGATCGATAATCTCCGGATAGAAATGGTCTTCAAAGATGTGGAGGCCTTCCTGAGCGGCACATTCACAGCCGACACCGGGTCCGACAATCTCGGAAAGCCCATAGATATCGTAAGCCTTGATGCCGGTAGCCTCTTCCATGTGGCGGCGCATCGCGTTAGTCCAGGGTTCCGCGCCGAAAATACCGACACGCAGCGGCATCCGGTGAAAATCATAACCGATTTCCTGCCCACGCTCGATAATGAAGTTAAAATAGCTCGGGGTACAGGTAATGCAGGTAACGTTGAAATCCTTGAG
>QKAL01000128.1 GCA_003246475.1 Lentisphaerota bacterium | reverse complement strand
AGGAACGCCGCGCGTCCTGCCGCAGTCTGAAATCTTTACAGGAACTGGTAATTTAATCGCATGGAGCGAAAATGCAACGGGCCGATGGTTTTTCATGACGGTAAATGGCGATATTTTTACGAAGCGTCGGCAATATGCCATTAATGCCGTGAAATAAAAAAAGCGGGCAGGAATTTCCCGACCGCTTTTTTTGACCCGTCAACGTTTATTGATTTTCCACCAGCGTACGGTGCAGCGCTATCTGCGACGCGCCGAAATCCTGGCGTTCAACAATGAATTGGATGTTGACCTGGCGCATACTCTGATCCAGTGCCAGTACGTTGATCCCTGCGTCGGCGAGCGATTTTGCCGCTTTCGCCAGAACTCCCGGTATCTTCATGTTGGAACCGATAACCGAGACAATGCCCACTTCCTGCGTGGCGATCGTCGCCGCCGGAAAACGGTGTTTGAGATCCGCAATGCACTTGTCCAGATTCTTGGATTTGCCCGGCACCAGGTGGGTGATGGTGTTTGCGTTGGTGTTCTTGGCGATATAGTTGATACCGTTGTCGGCAAGGCTTTTGAGCAGCTTGTAGTCATACCCCGGCTCTCCGACCATTTCCGGATCGTGAACTTCGATGGCGATGAGGTCCTTACGGCCGCAGATCATCTCCACCCGGGGAGTGGGTGATACATAATCGTGGCTGATGAGCGTACCGGGATGTTCCGGGTCGAAACAGTTCTTGATCCGGATGGGGATCTGCTTCATCTCCATCTCCTTGGACGCCTTGGAGTGGATTGCCTCCATGTCCATGTCCGAGAGCTGGTCGGCAATGTCGAAATTGGTGTTGCCTATGATCTTGACGTTGTCGACGCCGATCAATTTCGGATCCCCGGTACAGAGGTGAAATTCCTTATGGATAATGCCTTCCGCCGCATCGGTTCCCACCGCGATCTTGCTGAAGGTGATCTCACTGTAACCGCGGTCAAAGCGTTTCATGATGCCTTCCTTGCATTTGGCGTAGCCGGTGGCGATCGGTATGCATTTGGCAAAGTCGATGCCGCTGAATCCCTGTTTGACCCGCGCCTCGAAGTTGAGTTCGTCGGTCTCTTTCCAGCCGGTGAGGTCGACAAATACCGCGTTGATGCCGTTTGCCAGCAATGTCAGTACCGAGTTGAAGGCGCTGTGAGCCTCGCCGACGGCGCTGAGAAATTCCCGCGTGGCCGGCAGATAGTCGGAGTGCGAAAAGTGGCCGAATGTCCGCAGCCGCATCAGGTCCTGCAAGCAGACCTTGATCCCGTCCATGCGTTCATTGACAAACTCATCGGCCTGAGCGAGGTCAAGACCGATGTTGGCAAACGAGCGGTTGAATTCCAGCATCTTGACCCGGGTAGCTTCCAGGGCTTCGAGGTATCTCTTGTCATCCTGGGCAAAGAGCCCGTAGATGCCGGGCTCGCCGGTTTTTTTGTCTTCCAACAGCATGTTGGTAATGCCGCCGTAAGCGGAAACTACGAAAATACGGTTGTATAGCTGATCCCCTTTGCGGTTGCCGACGATGACGTTTTTCATCACATCGCCAAACCGGCTCATTGAGGTTCCGCCGATTTTTTCCACGGTATGCATGATTTTTTGTTTCTCCAGAATAAAATTAGATGTCTTCAATACGGAAGAACTTCACCTTGCCGTATACCACCGGCAGCTTTTCAAATTCGGCGATAGCTTCCTTGACATTGCCTTCTTTGGCTTTGTGGGTCATGATGATCATCGGCACATGTTCTGCTGTTTTGCCGTCGCGCTGGACGCAATTGGAAATGCTGATGCCTTTCTGTCCCAGAATGGTGGCGATCTGGCCTACCACGCCGGGTTTATCCAGTAATTCGATACGGATGTAATAGCGAGATTCGATCTCGTTGATATCGACCAGGCGATTGAATTGCGGTCCGATCCGGAATGCCGGGACACGGCGGTGCGAACCGAATTTGAGGTTCAAGCCGACGTCGACGATATCCGCGACCACCGCGCTGGCGGTGGCATCGCGCCCGGCGCCGCGTCCGTAGAAGAGGGTCTGGCCCACGGCATCGCCATCGACCATGACGCCGTTGAAGACGTCCATGATACTGCCGAGCATCGAATCTTTGGGAACGAAAGTCGGATGGACGCGGATTTCCACATCGCCGCAGTTCTGTTTGATGATCGCAAGCAGTTTGATCCGGTAGCCGAGTTCCATGGCGAACTTGATGTCGGACTGTTCGAGGCCGCGGATGCCTTCGATGTAGATCGGGTCAAGCCCGAACCATTCGCCATAGGCGAGGGACCCGAGGATCGCGGTCTTGTGCGCGGTATCGAATCCGTCAACATCCAGAGATGGTTCTGCTTCGGCATAACCGAGCGCCTGCGCGTCTTTCAGTATCGGATCGAAGTCGGCGCCTTCGCGTTCCATCCGGGTCAGGATGTAGTTGCAGGTGCCGTTCATGATCCCGTAAATGCGGTTGATCCGGTTGGCTACCAGACCTTCGCGCAGAGACTTGATGATCGGAATACCGCCACAGACGCTGGCTTCGTAATAGATGTCGGCTTTAGAGGCTTCCGCCGCGGCGAAAAGCTCGCCGCCATGCAACGCCAGCAATGCCTTGTTGGCGGTTACAACCGGTTTTCCTTTACTCAACGCGGTGAGAATGAATTTTTTGGCGATGCCGGTGCCGCCGACCAGTTCGACGATGACGTCGGATTTGTCAATCAATCCGAATCCGTCGGTGGTGAGCAGTTCCTGCGGTACGGCCACACCGCGATCGGTGGTTATATCCAAATCGGCGATGCCGGATAATACCGGTTTGACCCCGGTACGCTTGGCAATTACATCCGAATTGCGCAGGATCGTGTCCGCGACTCCGGCGCCAACGGTACCGAATCCGATTATTCCAACTTTGATTTCTTTCACTTTATATCTACCTTCATTCTTGTTTTGATGATTCATGTCAATCGCGTTTAATATACTGCTTTTTTCTCATGATTTAAAGCAAAAAAACAAACTTATCCGAATGTTTAATATGATGAAAAAAAATCTGAAATAACGAACCGCCCCCAGCCCCGGACATGGTTTATGAATGGCCGGATAAATATATACGAATAGATAAAAATATATACGCCGGTGCAAAGACTTTTGCTGGTTTGTGATTTATAATGATATTATGCCGTTATAATGAAAATGGTGAATCTTTAATGGAGAATGAAAAAGGAGATAGTTATGAAAAAATCTTTCACGCTTATAGAATTGCTGGTTGTTATAGCGATTATCGCTATCCTTGCGGGGATGTTGCTTCCGGCTCTGAATCAGGCGCGTAACAAGGCCAGAATGAGTAATTGTACCAGTAATTTGAAGCAGATCGGCCTTGCGGTCATCCAGTATAATGAAGACTTTGCCGATTATATGCCGCCTGGATTTGGCGGCGGTACCTATCAGTCACCGAGCGGTTCTACCTATCCTGATGGCGTCTGGTGGTGGTTCAAGGATCTGGTCTCCCCTTATGTAAAAAACGACAATCTGTTTGCTTGTCCCTCCGACACCGGTTTTGGAACATACAAGAGAGCTTGTGAAACAGCTGCTTTTGCCAACAGCAGTTATGTGTTTAACGGAGTGATTTCCGGCCCTAATATAGCAGGACAGAAAATCAACCGTATCAGGCAGGTTACCAAGACGATCTGTGTCGGTGAATGGGGTATCCATAATCCGTTTTCCTGGCACAATAACCCCACCAAGACCGTGGCCAATAATGTTCGCGACAATATCGTTTTTGTTGATGGACATGTAAACATGGTTCCGATGTACTATGACGGTTCCCATGCCTGTTATCAGATCAATCCGCCGGATACCTACGAATACGTCTGGAGTGCGCAATAGCAGTCGTTGGTGTTTGGATTTTCCCGTACTGTTCCGGCCATCCGTCAACGGTACGGGATTTGTCATTCATACAAGGCACGTTGTCGTTTCATTATACTATTTCAGATTCAAATCGGCGACGGAATCGCGGAAAACTATGCTTTGGGAAATTACTTGATGCCGCTCCGTAGATTCATCGCCGTTCATCCTCTGCAAGAGCAGGTCAACTGCGCTTCTGATCAGGTTTTCAAAGTCATATTCCAATCCTGAAAGTCTGGGAATGAAATACTCATCCTCCCAATCGAGGGCACAAAAGGTAAATACTCCGATGTCTTCGGGGATGCGAATTTCCCGTTTACGTAGTGCGCTGACGAGCGCCTTGGCGGTTATGGCGGTATCCGCCATGACGACCGTTGGACGTTTTTCTGGCGGCTGTTTAGCGATTTGATCTACAAATGCCAGAATATCTGTAGTGAACGGTCCGTCGGGGCGGGTCTCGCAAAAACATGCGGCTTCCAGCCCGTGTTCTCTCATGGCGGATAAAAATCCCAGCTTTGCCTTGGTGAAAACCTGATATACTGAACAGTTGAACATTCCAATTCTGGAATGGCCCCGTTCAATTAGTGCGCTCGCGGCTTTCATGATGTCGTTTTCCATATCGAAACAGACGTTAAAATCGCCCGGCTCGTTGATTTTGACCACTGGGATCCGGGCGTGGTCCAAGCGCTCGGCCACGGTTCCTGAGGCATGCCCGAAACAGACGATTCCGCCAACCAATCTATCGGTCAGCATTCGGGGCAGTTCTTCAAAATTCTGTTCCGGGTCGAACCATTCCAACTGGAATTTGCGGTCGCGTAGCCGGCATTCCCTGACAAAATTGGAAATGGCGTCATGTCCTTCCATATTCGGACGAAAGGCGTCGTAGTTAAGCAGAATAAGCAGTCCCAGATCGGTCGGTTTTGTCCTGAGTATTTGAGCCGATGCGCTCGGAAAGTAACCCATTTCTTTGGCTTTATTACGGATTTTGTCGACCAGTTCAGCACTGATGCGTTTGCTGTCGGGCTGATTCAATGCGATAGACACGCTCATTTGACTTATTCCGAGAGCTTCTGCAATATCTTTCTGATTTATGGGCATGTATATTCCTGCTTGTTGTATCAATAAAAGTCTACCGCGGATTATTTAATTTTTCAAGTTGCTGATTTGATAAATTCATATCATCATTTATCGGTTTGTGTCCTTGTCGGTCTTCGTTTGATTTGGGGAAAAGGGCGGTGACTTATTTTCGCAAATAGTTGCTTTGGTGTAAATAATTGTGGATTTTTGTCCGTTTTTAATATATAATTATAAAGGATATGTCGATAATATAGACGGGTGATGAAGTTGGTTTAAAACCCTGATGGTGTTGTTGTGGAGGTGGTTATGATGTTATTCGTGAAAGGAATGAAGAAAAACGTTTTTACGCTCATAGAACTCCTGGTGGTGGTGGCAATTATTGCTATTTTGGCCGGTATACTTCTGCCTTCATTAAATCTGGCCAGGGAACGGGCCAGGAGTGTTAACTGTATCGGCAGTCTGAAAGAAATTTCCATAGGCTTCCAATTCTATCAACAGGATCATGATTCCTATTTCCCTCCCAGTCGCATAAATGACGTCAGTTGGGTGGATTATTTTGTTGAAGAGAAAGTTTACAATGGATATAAGGTTTTTGCCTGTCCGTCAAACCGAAAAAGTGCAGTGCCGGAACTGCAGTCAGTCAATCCGGGCGAGTTTTCGCATTACGGCATAAACTATTACCATATTGCCACGTCCTTGCGTTATCCCGGCTCCCGTGCTGATGTTCCGGCAAAACAGAGTCAGCTTCGCAATATTTCCAGCGTGGTCATGGTGGTGGAAAACAGCGTTTCGCCGACTCGCAGCAGTTACATTACCGCGGATACTCCGAACGATTCGGAAACTGTTGATATCGGAGTTGCCACTCCGCAGCATAACCGTACTGGAATCAACTTGTCCTGGGCTGACGGCCATTGTTCCAGCGAACGAGCCGCCGATGCCATGGAGGTTTACAGCAGCAATGTTCTGGGACAATATGGCGACGCGACGGTGTCCAGATGGGAACGGCAGTAGGTGTAAAATTCCGCTGTTTTTGCTTTTTAGTGGGAATATATTTTTATTAATTAATCATTTATTTGTTTGCATTATTGCGGGGTTGGTGTTTATTTGTAGTAAATAAATATTATAATTTTGGGGTGTAAGATGTTTTTTGTTGTTGCTTTATTGGTTCAGATATTAGTATTAGCTGGATGCCTCTGGGGAGGGATGAAGCTCGCTAAAGTTCAGGGGGAATTCATGCCGATGCTCGCAATTGCGGCAATTTGCTGTCTGGTAGGTTTGATCCCCTATGCTGGAATGATTGCTTCGATAATAGTAATGCTTATCCTGATATCCAAGTGGACGGGGGCGACTTTATGGCCGGATGCTGTTCTGATTGCAGTCCTGTCCAAGGCGTTAGGGCTCGGTTTAGCATTTGTTCTGATGGCTCTAAAGTCATAGATCTTTTGTTTTAAAGAGGCTGGTCTTTCCTCTGCTTCTGGAGGCAGTAGTTATAGCAGCCGGCAGTCCAGCCGAGCATGGATGGCATTTCATATTCGTCGATAACCTGTACCGATCCGTCAAGGGCATTGTATTTTTCCCAGAGTTCACCGGTGGTGTTATAGGTCAAGTCAACACAGGAAATGAATTTTTCAGTCAGCCGGAAGGCATCGTCCGAAAAGCCGTAGTTTTCCATGCCTTTAATCATGATTAATTGCAGTGGCGGCCAGGCATTGGGAAAATCCCATTGCAACGTCATCGGGCTGAAAGCGTTATTTTCACAGGCGGCAATGCCGAAGTCCAGTTCAAGTTGTTTTAAGATTAACTGTCGCAGTCGTTTCGCCCGTCCGGGTGATGCGGCACGGCTCCAGAGTACATAACCGCTTGCTGCTGAAAAGATGCGACTGGTTCGTTTTTCGTTCAGAAGATAATCGAAATAGCCGCCGCGACTCTCATCCCATAGATACTTTTCGATTAATAGTTGTTGTTCCTCTGTCCTTGAACGCCAGAAACGGCTTTGGTCCAAATCCCCTAGCTTTTCATATGTCAGACTGAGTAAGTTAAAATCATAATACAACAGCGAGTTGAGATCTACAGCCGCACAGCGGTTGCATTGGCGTTCGAATCGTGGTGTGAAATCCCAGCCGGATTCGGCTTCCGCCAATGTTTCCAGTGCAATTTCATGGCAGGTGGCATTGATTTTCGGGTAAATACCTTTGAATCGTTCAGCCATGACGAAATCATAAAACTCCCGGTGAATGGATTCGGTGGCGTGACTGCCGTAGTGGTAGAGGCCAGAACAGTCACGTCGGTACGTGTCCCAGAACCTGATCTCCTCTTCGAGTACCTTTATAGCCCCGGAAAGCCATGCTGTATCATCGGGAAAAAGTTGGTATGTCAGTTCGATCATGGCCCCCAAAAATGGCGGCTGTGAGCGGTTCAGATAAAAAGTCCGGCTGCCATTGGGAATAAAACCAAATTTTTTGACCAGATAAAGGAAATTGTTGCAGTTATGACGGACCATGTCTGCATGGCCGTCGGTGGCAAGTCCGAGGCTGGTGAAATAGGTATCCCAGTAATAAAGTTCCTGAAAATTGCCTTTTTTGCAGGGAACGGCATAAGGATAGGGCAATCCGATCAGACTGCCTTCCGATTCGGGGTGAAAACGGAAGGTCAGCGGCCATTGTGTTTTGATGTAGTCGGAGGTCATGTTCATGGTACTATTCTATTTGTAATATAATTCCTCGATAATTATTTGGTGGAGGATAACGGTGATGAACTGATTTGCCCCGCGAGCGATCTCTTTCGGCAAATTATTGTGATGATTAATGCTAATTTCATGCATGAAAAGCCCTTCATTTGAATTTTGTTGCGGGCATGATGATTCTGCTGTTGGTTTCCCGTGAAAGCAGTAAATCCATCGCTGCGCGCATGATCTGGTCTCGTTCATGACCGAAGATCACCGGACTGAAAACCGGCAGTTCCGCCGCCAGTCCCGGATATCCTTGAGTCAGGATTGTGATCCCGGTCATGTCGATCTTTCTCAGCCAAGCTTCCCGTAGCGCGCCGAGATATAATCCGTCGTCACAAAAAATTACGGCTTCAGGACGCTCCTCGGCAATTCGCTGGCAGAATATTTTTCCTCCGGCTTCCAACGACGGTACCGGAATTTGAATGCCTTCCTTGCGGTCGAGAATCTGCCGCATTTTCATAAGTTCTCCGTGAAGTTCACCGCCAAGGACGGAAACGGGGTCGTTGACATAGAATAATGCGCTTTTGCCGATATGCCTGGTGTTCAATTCCTGTTGCATGAGTTCTCCCATGCCGACATAGTCAAGCAGTACCGCGTTGCCGTTGGTCGGCAACGTGGCTCCCTGGGTGATGGTGAGGAAGCTTGCTCCCCGCTGTCGAAGCTGTAATTCCATATCCGGGCAGTGGAATAACAGGATCGATCCCACCAGTTCCGGTGTGGCTGGGCGGCTGAGGTGACGTTGAAAATATTTGACCGTTTCCTGTTGGTAGACGCCGTAGCTGACCAAAATTTCGAGCTCCCAACCCAGCCCGCGGCAGATTTCGCTGCAGCGTTCCATCATCCAGCGGAACCAACCGCCAGCGGGATGGACCAAGTTATCAAGGCGGACGTAAAGTTCGAGACGTTTCTGTGGAATGTTCTTAAGGTAAGTTCCTGAACCGTGTCGTCGTTCGAGGATACCTTCCGCTTCCAATGCGCGCAGGGTTTCCCGCATCAATGAACGGCTGACTTTATATTTTTGCATGAACGCGTTTTCCCCGGGCAATTTATCTCCTTTCTGCCACGAACCGAAAACAATTGCGTTGCGAAGTTGCATTTCCAAGTTCTGATTGTTGCTTTTTTCTTTCAAACTAAAGTTCTCCGAGAAGTTAACTTTGATTATAGCAAGGTTCTATCCGATTGTCAATCCAGGAACAATGAAAACCCGGAAATTTCATTTCTATTTCGGATGATTGGAGGATGCCCAAGTGCCGGAGATGGACGGTATTACCGGTTATGGCTGGTCGGATGTTCGGTTATGTTGACAGGAGTTTCGGCTATGTTATGGACAACGGTCCGGGTGTATATTGAGAAAAATGCTAAATTATGATTTTGGGGAGAAGCAATATGACGATGAATATTATGCCGAGAGCTTCCGCGCCGCTGTTCCGTGATCCGATCCATGATGGAGCCGCCGATCCGATGATTATCCAACACCATCAGACAGGCAACTGGTGGTTGTTTTATACCGCCAGGCGTGCCAATTTGGACAGCGTTGATGTGTCATATTGCCATGGTACACCGATTGGAGCTGCAGAATCGCGTGACCATGGGCGAAACTGGGTATTTCGGGGTTATCTGTCATTGGATTTTGAACCCGGTATCAATACCTTTTGGGCCCCGGAAATTGTCTATGCAGTTGACAAATATCATATGTTTGTCACTTATATTCAGGGTGCTCCTAACCATTTTGGCGTAAACGAAAGCCGGATTCTGCATTATACCAGTGACGATCTCTTGCATTGGAACAGTCCCCGGCCACTGCTATTGAGTTCCAGCCGCGTCATTGATCCCTGCCTTTTGCAGATGAAGGACGGACGCTGGCGAATGTGGTTCAAGGACGAAAAGGCGGGGCCGGTGTCCATGGTCGCCGATAGCCGGAATCTCGAACACTGGCAGTTGCATGGCAGCCCGGCCATTGCCGACCGACCACATGAGGGGGTCAATGTCTTTGTGTTCAGGGGCGCTTATTGGGCGATAACCGATTGCTGGCGAGGTCTTGCGCTCTACCGCTCGGATGATGCCGTCAACTGGGCATTCCAGCATACGATTCTGGATCAGCCTTCGAACCGGCCTGATGACCGCCCCAGCGGTGCTCATGCGGACGTTCTGACGGTGGATGACCGTGCATATATCTTTTATTTTACGCACCCCGGTCGGACAAAACATATTGAGTGTGAAGCCGGTGCCGACGGCGTAATACCGTATGAATTGCGCCGTTCATCGGTACAGGTTGCACAACTGGAAATGTGCAATAATACCCTTGAGGTGGTCGATCGTGATTCGCCGTTTTATTTCTATCTGCCCTGAGTTCTGTTTCAGAAACATTCGAGAAGTAGCTGCGGCGTAATTCTTTGTGGTTACGGGGGATATTTAGGGAAATTAATGAAAAGGCGCACGAAATATTACAATGGATATTTCGTACGCCCAGGGGTGTCTCAGATTCTACGGCAATCAGCCGATAGCGTCGTTACCGGTTTCGCCGGTCCGGATGCGGACACAGCGCTGCAATTCGGAAACAAAGATTTTTCCGTCGCCGATATTGCCGGTTCTCGCTCCTTTGATGATTGCCTCGATGCAGGGGTCAACAAATTCGTCATTGACCGCGATCTCAAGCTTGATCTTCTCCAGAAGGTTGACTTTGTAAACTTTTCCGCGGTAACTTTCGCTGTAACCACGCTGTTGGCCGCAGCCGCGCACGCGGTGAACGGTCATCTTATGGATTTGGGCGTCGAACAGAGCTTGTTTGACGTTTTCCAGTGCGTCGGGTTGAATAATCGCTTCAATTTTTTTCATGATATTGTATTTCCGTGATGTTCGTGGTTGATTAGATGGCGTCTTCGGGATAGGCTTCGATATTGTGCAGCGAGCGGTCCGCTCCGATAAATTCTTCGTGCTCGCTGAGGCGCAGTCCGAGGATGAGCTTGATCGCGCCGAAGACGATGAATCCTGCCACCAAAGCAAAGACGATGGTCATCAGGGAACCGGTCAGCTGGGTCATGAAATTAAGGTCTTCCCGTGCGCCGAACAGTTTGACGCTGCCGAAGATACCGGCGGCGATCCCGCCCCAGCTGCCGACAACGCCGTGCAGGGGCCATACGCCCAGAACGTCGTCAACCTTGAACCGTTCGGTTTCGATTGTAAACATGAAAAAGAACAGCAGTCCGCCGACAACCCCGATGACAAACGCCGCCAGAGGATGTACAACCGCGCTTCCGGCGCAGATGGCGATCAGACCAGCCAGCGCGCCGTTGTGAGTAAAACCGGCGTCATTCTTCGATACCAGAACTCCGGCCAGCAGTCCGCCGACCATCGACAACAGACTGTTTACCGCTACAAGCCCGGAAGCTTCGTTGAATTTTGCCGCGCTGACGACGTTGAAGCCGAACCAGCCGATACACAGGATCCAGCTGCCCAAAACCAAAAACGGGATATTGGAAATAGCCGGAGCGCCGTTTTTATAGCGTTTGGTCCGTGGTCCGAGGAGGATGATCGCCGGCAATGCCAGCCAGCCGCCAAGGGAGTGGACCACCACCGAACCGGCAAAATCAGTGAAAACGCCGCCGAAACAGTCGACGAAAAATTTCTGCAGTCCGATCGGGTTGCCGGCTGCGTCAAAGGCGTAACGGAACCACAGGACACCTTCGACCAGCGGGTAGATCAGGCCGGCGAGAAATGCGTTGGCAAGGCAGATCGGCCAGAAGCGGGCCCGCTCGGCGATCCCGCCGCTGATGATTGCCGGAATACAGGCGGCAAAGGTCAGATAAAAGAAGAAGCGGATCAGATCCAGACCGTTGTTATTGTAAAGTTCCTGAGCGTTGACCATGAAACTGACCCCGTGAGCCAACGGATAACCGATCAGGAAATAAAGCATGGTGCTGATGCCCCAGTCGGTAATGATCTTCTGCAATGCGTTGACTTGGCTCTTTCTGCGTACGGACCCCAGTTCAAGGAACGCAAAACCGGCGTGCATGCTGAAAACCATGATCGCGCCAATAAAGAAGAAGATCATGTCCAAGCTTGCCGTCGGTGTTGCGGCCGGAATTGCGGGAATGACATTTTCCGCCGCTTCCGCCGCCGGAACCAATCCCGAAAGACACATAAATGCAATAACCGATAATGACAAAAGGGGTTTAAACGGTACGATTTTTGGAATAATGCTCCTTGGTGACAATTTTGAATTCTCCTTTTTTGTGACTCTCGCTCTTGTTTTTCTCGTGTTCTCGTTCTCGTTTTTCCGTGAAGACGGAATTTTGCCCTTTATATCATTTTGTGTGCCAATATGAAGTTTGTTTGTTGTAACTAATTGCTGGAAAATTAATTAAATTAAAAAAACGTCTGTAATGATGGGTGTTGATCTCGTTACATATTTGTAAGTTACAATATTGGATTTACAAAAATGATGTAATGATGATGACAAAAAAATCAGATTGATTGCAAATATGTTAAATTGTCGGGATGAGGTGACTGTGGATATAAATTTAAGCGCCGATGGGGAAGCTGCGGGGGCAGCGGCCGCTCTTAATGGTCTCGGCATAAAGTAGATAGTGCTCGCAACAGAGGCGGCTGAGGAATGAAAGAGGTCCGAGCCAGACTTTGCGGCGCTCCCACATCTCAATTTCCCTGATTGCCAGCGGCGATTCACTGTTGCCGTACTCGTTATCACGTTTGAAGCGCAGTTTAAGATCGTGGATCGGGTTGCCGTTGACGTTCAGAATTTCGTTGCGTCCGAGAATTTCCAGTCCGTAAGCGGAGGGTTTCCGGCTGAACGCGGTATGGTCGAAGAGGACAAAGGCGCTGGCGGTCATGCAGTCGATATGGCTATAGGCGCGATCCATGAAGGAAAACGTTTCGTCCAGGCATTCGGCGTTGCTTCCCGGTGCGCCGAAGATCATCATCAACAAATTGGATATCCCGGCGGCATCGGCGTTTTTGATGACCTCCAGCGATTCCTCGACACTGGTTCCCTTGTTCATTATATTGAGGAGGCGCTGTGAGCCGCTTTCCATGCCCCAGCTGATCCAGCAGCATCCGGCGGCTGCCGCTTTGGTCAGGAGTTCCGGCGTATACTCCTTTACGGTACGGGCCATGACATGGAATTTGCATTTCAGGCCGGAGAACAAAATGGCGTCGCTGATGGCGCCAAGGAGAAGCGGATCGACATATTGATCCGCAAAATAGAAGTGGTGGCAGCCGAACTGTGTCTGGCGCGACTGCATTTCCCGAACGATAGCAAGAGCCTGGCGTTCACGATATGACC
>QKAL01000015.1 GCA_003246475.1 Lentisphaerota bacterium | reverse complement strand
GATCAGGGCTATCTGGATATAACCGACCGTCATGTACGGGATGATTTTTCCGAGAATTACCTCAAGCGGTCGTACCGGAGTGGATAGCAGGGTTTCCATGGTACCGCGTTCTTTTTCCTTGGTCATGGACAGTGAGGTGATGAAGGCCATGGTCATGGTCAGGATAACGCCAAGCAGGCCGGGAACAACATTGATCGGAGTTCGGATTTCCGGGTTGAAACAACGTTGCAGCCGGATGTCCAGCGGTTCGCGCGAGGGGGTTACCGAGGGCAGGACCGGCCGGTAATCGCGGTTCATTATTTCCGCCGCGAGGGTTTGAAACGTGCTGACGGCGTAGGCGACGGTACCGGGGTCGGCGGCATCTACCTGAAGCAGAAGTTCCGGCCTGTTTCCCCTGAGCAGTTCACGGGTGTAGTTTTCCGGGAAAGTCAGGATGAACTGTACCTTTCCGGCGCGCAGCAGGTTTTCTGCTTCGGTTTCCGAAACCATGTCCTTTTCAATACGGAAGTAATCGCTGTTGTGCATGGCGCTGATCATTGAGCGGGTAAACATGCTCATGTCGGCGTCGATAACGGCGGTTGGCAGGTGCTTGGGATTGGTGTTGATGGCGAACCCGAAGATGGTCAATTGAATTATCGGGATGCCGACCATCATTCCGAGCGTCAAGCGGTCGCGGCGGACCTGAATGAACTCCTTGATGATGATTGCGGCAAAACGTTTGAATGAAAAGATACGCCAGCTCATTTGAAGTTATCCCTGGCTTGAGTTTGTGAGAGGTAGATAAAAACGTCTTCCAGGCTGGTCGCTGTCTCTTCCCATTGCAGCCCAGGCTGTTCGAGAAAAGGTAGTACTGCGGCGCGGAGGGCGGCACGGTCGGACCCGGTGACGTGGATGACTTCCCCGAAAGGAACCACCTGTTCGATTCCCGGGAGGATGCGCAATTGAGCGGCGAATGGACTGAGGTTATCCCCCTTTACGCTCCAGGTGGACAACGCGGCATTGGTTATGACTTCGTTAAGCGTACCGTGGGTTAGGAGATTCCCGTAGGCGATATAGGCGAGGCGGTGGCAACGTTCAGCTTCGTCCATGTAATGTGTGGAGACCAGCGCGGTGATGCCCGAGGCGGTCAGATTGTGCAGTTCGTCCCAGAATTCGCGGCGCGCTTTGGGATCGACCCCGGCGGTCGGTTCATCAAGCAGCAGCAGCTCCGGTTCATGCAACAGGCATGCGGCCAGGGCGAGGCGTTGCTTCCAGCCCCCGGACATGGCTCCCGCCATCTGGTGGCGGCGGTCTCCAAACCCCATCCGTTCGATTATTCCGGCGACGCGTTTTTTGCGTTGTTCGATGCTGTAGAGACGCGCGATCAGATTCAGGTTCTCGCTTACGGTCATCTCCTCGTAAAGAGAGAATTTCTGTGTCATATAACCGATGCGCCGTTTTATCTTTTCCCTTTCCCGGAGCAGGTCGAATCCGAGGCAGGTTCCTTCTGCGTGGTCGGGTTGAAGCAGGCCGCAGAGCATGCGGATAAAAGTGGTTTTCCCGCTGCCGTTGGGACCGAGAAAACCGAATATTTCACCTCGCCGGATCTGCATTGAAATCTGATTGACGACGACGCGGCCGTCGAAGCTTTTGGTGACGTTGCGAGCGTCTACCGCCAGATGGTTGTCCGGAGACGGATTCATCGTTTGTTTTCTCCCGACAGCAGAATCCTTACCGGCATGCCGGGGTGAAGTTCCGGGGCCTTGTCTTTGTCGATTTCAGCCTCGACCATGAAAACCATTTTTGAGTTGTTTTCGCGGCTGTAAATGATCGGGGGGGTGTACTCCGGGCGTGGGGACACGTAGTTGATAACCCCGCCGCATGAGTTGTCGCCGCCGTTGAGAAGTACGGAGATCCTGTCTCCGGTTTTAATCTTCGCCAGCCGGGTGCCGGGGACAAAGAAACGTACTTTGAGGTTGTCGTACGGTATCAGCGCAACGACGCTCATGCCGGAGGATGCGACCTCGCCTTTGCGGAGCAGCACATCGAAAATAACCGCGTCCGCGGGTGCGTAAATTTTACGCTGCTCCAACCGCCATTGGGCCGCTGCCTGATCGTTTTCTGCGGCTTTGATGGCCTCCTGTGCCATGCGTAGCTGATCCTTGCGTGCCGGGAGCTTGGCTACGGTAAGATTGTAGCGTGCTTCGGCCAGTTCCTGTTCGTTGCGTTCCAGAACCAGTCGGGTGGTGTCATAGTCTTTGGCGGGAACGGCCCCGCGCTCGAACAGCAGTTTTGCCCGCTGATTTTCCAGTTGCGACAATTTACAGACGGCTTCGATGCGGGCGATTTTTGCTTTCAATGCATCGATTTCCTCCGGCCTGGCACCCTTTTCGAGGTTTTGCAGGTCGGCACGCGCTTTTTGCAGTAGTGCCTCGGCGGCGGCAACCTCCGCGGCATATTCGGTATTATCCTGTTCGAACAGCAGGTCGCCCTTTTTGACCCGGTCCCCGCGAACGACGTTGATTTTATCAATCCTTCCTGCGCTGATGGGGGCGGCGTAAACCATGTCCGCCTCCAGATATCCTTGAATGGTTTTATCGTTCCTGCCACATCCGGACAGAACCAGCAGCGATGCGATTATAATCGACATTTTGGTTTTCATAACGGCCTCGGCTATGCTTTAATGCTTCTGATTATTCGGCGGGCAATATCCTCGGCGTGGTTGACGCCGAAGTCGATATCTCCGGTTACCCCTTTGACTACCGGTTTATTGAAGAAGAACACGCATTGGGCGAAGAACAGTAATGTTTCCGTGACCAGTTCCGGGGCGCTTGAGTCTATCGCGCGCAATTTGCCGATTGCCTGTTTCATCAGTTCAAAACGTGGAATCAATCCCGGCAAAAACATTTCCGGAAACACCCGGCTGGGGGTGAGCATTTCCCGGACTATCAGGCGATAGCGGTAACGATAGAGTACGCTTTGCGATGATGTGTTTTTCAAAAAGGACACAATCAGCTTGAAGAGGACAGTTTCCGGATCGGTTTCGTTGACGATATCGTTTTTCAACTCTTCAAAAGGATCTGGCAGGCTGAATGAAAACTCCAGTACCGCCTTGAACAACTCTTCTTTGCCGCCAAAATAGTAATTGACTGCTGCCAGATTGACTCCGGCGGCTCCACAGATATCGCGGATGCGTGCCCCGGCATAGCCGTGCTCAACAAATTCCTCCAGCGCCGCCAGAATGATTTTTTCCCGTTTGTCCATTGTATATTATTCCATGATAATTAAAAAAATGTTATAAACAATATTTTAAAACAAATTTTTAACTTGTCAACTGAAGTATTGAATGTTGTTATGAAAATGATTGAGAAGCCGGAAAGGATTTATCCTTATCCGGCTTTTGTCAGAAAAGGGGGAAATGCCCTGATATTATTTTTCGATGGTTGCCAGGCTGCGGGCGAGTTCTGCCGCTTTCAGCCACCATTGCTCCACTGGTCGCTGGTGTTCTTCCGAGGACATATTTTCCATCTGGCTGAAGTCGTGCTGGTTCAGAGTGCCTTCCGCCATGCCGAGAAAGATGCAGCGGTCGGAATTTTCCGCCAGGCATTTTTCCAGATGAGTCAGGCCTTCGTAAGCCAGTCGCGCGCCCAACAGTCGGTCGAATGGCGTCGGAACGCCGCCCTGCTGCAGGGGGCCCAGTACCGATTTGCGCATGTCGAAAAGATGTCCGCCTGCCTCTTCGAACAGCGAACAGATAAAATCGGTGGTGTAGACTGGATTGGCGTTTTCGTTGCGGATAATCAATGCGATTTTGCGTCCGTTGGAAAAACTCTTCACCAGTTGGTCCAAATCTTTCTGAAGCCGGTCCAGAGTGACGCCTTCCTCATGGAAATAGACGATTTCGGCACCGGTTGAAAGGGCACTGATGACTGCCAGGTAGCCGCAATAACGCCCCATGACTTCGACAATAAAAGCTCTCCGGCTGCTGTCGGATGAATGTTTTATCTTGTCGATCACATCGACGATGTTGTTCAGGGCGGTGTCGGCGCCGATACTCAATTCCGCGCCTGGCAGGTTGTTGTTGATCGTGGCAGGAATACAGACCATTGGAATACGGAAGGCGGGGAAGTTACGCCGCATCTTGCAAAGGTTGTTCATACCCTCGTAACCGGTCCAGCCGCCGATCATAATCAGGCCTTTGATGTTGAACTTTTCGATGTTTTTGGCGATCATGTAGAAATCGCTTTCTGCCGGTCTGGTACGGTTGGTGCCCAGGGCTGTACCGCCGCAGCGCATCCAGTCCTCCACCTGCATCCAGTCCATTTCGACGAGATCGCCGGAGATCAGCCCTTCAAATCCGTTGTTGACTCCGAGGATGGTGTGTCCATGATCCAGGCCGAGTCTGACCACGGTACGGATTGCCGGGTTCATCCCGGCGGCGGGCCAGCCGCAGGTCATGACGGCGAAACATCCGGTTTCGCGGCCTGGTTTTCCGCCTTTGGGAACTGCCTGCATCATGGTGTTGAAAATATTGAGCATGTTTTTAAAGCTGCCGCCACGTAATGCCACCGCTTCGTCATAGGCACCGGCGGCGATTTTATCGGGTACGGAACGGGTCAGACGTACCGATTCCATCAGCGGGACCACTGCGGTACGGTGACGCCGGATACCGACGATAGAGGATTCATCGCCGTCTTTCATGTTGATGATGTTTTCCACGGCACGGAATCCCTGGACGGTGGCGCTGTAACGGTCGTAGGCGCTGGGAGCTCCGCCGCGCTGGACGTGGCCGAGAATGGTGATGCGCACATCGCGTTTAAGTTCTTTTTCCAGCACGTCTCGGACGTAGTTGCTGGTGATCGGTTGTCCTTTGCGGTCGCGCGCGCCTTCGGCGATGATGACGATGCTGTCGCGCCGTCCGGCAGCGGTAGCGCTGCGGATCAGTCCGCACATGCGGTCTTCCCATCCGTCTTCCGGCGGCATTTCGGGTATGAGGGTCCAGCTTGCGCCGGTGGCAATGGCAGAGGCGAGAGCAAGATAGCCGCAGTTACGGCCCATCACTTCAACGACGAATGTACGCTGGTGGCTGGCTGCGGTACTGGACAGTGCATCGATGGCGTCGGTGATGCGGTGCAAAGCGGTATCGGCGCCGATGGTCATATCAGAATTGCACATGTCGTTGTCGATCGACCCTACCAGTCCGACGATCTGCAGTTTCGGACATGCGCTGCATTCTTCAACAGTCAATTTGCCGTTGTCCTGCAGTTCCTGCAGCAATCCCGGCCATTCCTGGCTGAAGGTGTCAGCACCCGTAAGGCTGCCGTCGCCGCCGATGACCACCAGTTTATCGATGCCGTTTTTTACCAGATTCAGAGCTGCCCGGAGCCTGCCGTCGCGCTCCCTGAACTCCTTGCAGCGGGCGGTGCCTATGAATGTGCCGCCCTGGTCCATGACGCCGCCGACGGAATGCCAGTCGAGTTCCCGTATACCGGTCCCGTCAACCATTCCCTGATAGCCGTCAAGAATGGCATATACATTGATCCCGTTGATGATAGCGGTTCTGACTACGGCTCTGACCGCGGCATTCATCCCCGGAGCGTCTCCTCCGCTGGTCATGACTCCGATGTTTCCCACTGATTTCCCAGCCATTTTTCCCTCCCTCAAAGAAGTAGTTGTTGATCCCCGATTAAATTTTCAGTCCCGGCTTGCAGTAGATCATCGCAACGCCGAGATCGCTATTTTCTTTTTCCAGCTGCCTTTGATGCGGTTTAATTCAAAGATATCTCCAAAACTGGAGCATAACAATATCCGGTCACCGGCGAGTACGGTGAAATATGCCACATGGCCCATGGTTTTGGGGCGGATGTTGCCCGGTCTGATTTCCTTGCCGGGGGTCAATGTTTTTAAATCCCAGGGAATCAGGTTGTAACCACCACGGTTCATTATCAGCACAGTATCGTTCCGTTTATAATATACCATTCCCCCGCCGCCCTTGTTGCCCAGCTCACTGCGGTTTTTGTCGTCGTAAAGATAGGTTCTGCCGTCTGTGGCTGCCATAGCGGTACGGGTGGTAGAGCCGGCAACGGTCAGATTGATGATTTCGCAGCCATCAGGCAGATCCATTGTGTCGGTGATTTCAGCGGTATTGAGATCAATAGTATTCAGCTTGCCATTTCCGGTGGCTACTATGGATTTACCGTCGTTGTTGGCGGACATGAGGACTGCTCCAGAACCCAAGTTGATTTTTTCACGCGGAATGAAAGTATCTTTACCATTGATCTCGTAGATATTGAGATCAGGTGAACGATCTGATTTCATAACCAAAAATTTACCGGTGGCCAGCATAGCGGCATTCCCATTGCCCGGAATCCGTACATCGTTGATGATTTCACCATTATGCAGATCGATCAGCATCATACGGTCGTCTTTCTGCTCCAGTACTGGTTGGTGCAGCATGGTTGCAGCCAGTACTTCATGGCATTTTTCCAGGAAACACAGCTGTTTGAAATGTACCCGGTCGAACTCCAAAATCCGCAATACGCTCCAATCAATGGTACTGAGAAAGATAATCCGGCTTGAAAACGGGCCGCTGATTTCCCCCACGGTTTCAATCAACGCCAGAACACTGCTGTCTTTACTGAGTGCGAAACCGCCCAGACGTACGCCCTGAATACCGCCATGCCATTGCGGTCTCCAGCTGATCGTGTGTTTTTGGTCGGCTATCTGTGCCGCCAGTGAGTTTTCTGGTAACTGAGACAGCATCTTTTGAGCCGGTTCGTTTCGGATTATGATATTATCGGACTGGTTTGTTCCGTTGGTCGTCATTGCCGGCGTGTCTTCGGATATGATAATTTGCTGATCTTCAAATGATTGCGCTGAAATTGCCAGTGTTAATAGCGTAGAGGCGCAGAAAATAAGAAATCTAGACATCTGCTTCCTCCTGATTCTTTGGTTGTTTTTTCTGTCCGCTCCAAAGTCCTGCGGCAATGCTTATTGCCCAAAGCAGGAGCAAGCCAACACATCCTGCGCCGAAACTGATAAAATCGATGTTGTGCATGTCGCCGTTACCATCGGTCAGAAGCATTTTGATGTTATATGCCAGCGGCAGCGCCAGGCTCAGAAGCGCCCAGGCAAAACACGCTGTCGACAACAGCATCATCAGCAATCCTATAGCCCATTGTCCGTTCATAAGCTGCCCCAAGCCGGGGATGAAGGTGTTTAAAATTAGGATTTGAACGAATCTTTTTGCTTTTGACATAATATTCCCAAGTTGTTTTTTGCGCCACAATCAGGACGTCGCAATTATGAATCGGTGCGTCTCCCCGGTATCAAATTCAATCTAACTTTGTAGCAGGAAAAATGCAAATCGAATTGACATTTCATTCCCTGCTTTTATTTTATATGTTTCGATACGCATTTTGTCATAAAAGCCCTCCTGAACACAAAATTGTGATTGTGTCTTGTTTCAAAAATGTAAGCATGACAAAAATGTAATGACAAATTTGTAATAATGTTTTTGTGAAGGGGCGGTCTCCGGGTGTCTATTTGTTATTGTAAGTGTTTGTGGTTTAATGCTTAGCGTAGCCTGGCGACAAAATTGTTCTATTGTGGCATGGATTTTGAGGGATAGGTGCAGGAATGGTCTTCGGTTTATTTCGAAGTTTATATTTGAAAATACCAACGACGGATATTGAAATAAAATAAGTAATATAAGGAAAGAAAGCCTAAATGTGCAGGATAGGTGCGATCAAGAGTAAAGATTACATACATCCTTCCCAGGCGCTTTATCTGATGCAGTCGCAACAGAAAGGGCACGATAATTCCGGTTTTGCAATGGTGATGCAAGATCTTGGGGGTGTATTCGCCGATTACAAGGATAAGCCGTTGATGTCATATGCCGCGACCCAGAAAGGGGTTAAGATCGTGGAAGAATATATGGCAGAAAAAGGGTTTACCCTTGCGTTTCATTGGTCTCCGAAAAAGAACAAACAACCTGGTCTCGATATCAACGCGATGGATCACTACCATTTCGAGAACTGGGATTTTCCCGTTCTTGCAGCCAACTATTCCAAGGAAGAAAAGGAAAATCTTCTGACCAATACCCGTCTGGAGCTTCGCCGTCTGCTTGAAGTGGGCAATGAGGGCTATGTCTATTCCTTCTGGCCGGATGTCCTTACTCTCAAGGAGATTGGTAATCCGCGCGACATTGGCATTTATTTTGACCTGTGGCAGCCGGATGATCGGTTGCGCGCCAAAATCATCACCGTTCAATGCCGTCAGAACACCAACTACGAGATTGTTCGTTATGCCGCTCATCCGTTCTTCTGTCAGGGCTACACTGCGCTGGCCAACGGTGAAAACACCTTCTATATCAAGAACAAGGAATGCCAGAAGAGCCTGCACCCGGCCTATATCGGGTTCGAGTCCGACTCTCAGTGTTTCCTTTATACGCTGCATTACATCCACCGGATGCTCAAATGGCCGCTGAACTACTACAAGCATGTCATTACGCCGTTGCCGTTTGAAGATATTCAGAAGCGTTCGGACAGTGATGTACTGCTGGCTATCCGCCAGTCACTTCCGCATCTGGAGATCAATGGTCCGAATACCATTATCGGGGTACTTCCCGACGGTACCATGATTAACGTTTGCGATGCCAAGAAGCTGCGCCCGGTGGTTATCGGCAAATACAAAGATACGGTGGTGATTTCCTCGGAAGTATGTGGACTCAATGAGATTATTCCGGATCGTGACATTTCTCAGGATATCTATTCGAATGAACGTGAAACGATTATCATCAATAACGATTTAGAGGTAGTAAGATGCAAACAGTAAAGATCAATGATATTACCCCTAATGATCTTCCGTGGAAGATTCAGTGGGAGCCGTGTGCATGTAAGATGTGCGGCAGTTGCGTTGCTGCTTGCACCTTCGGCGCTATTGAAGTCGGAGTTGAAGGCCGTGGCTACACCTGGTCGGAAGGCGTCACCCCGACTCCGAAAGATGATGAGCGTTACTCGATTCCGGTTATCAAACAGGTCAGCGACATCAAGCATCACTGTGTGGGATGCGGCATGTGCGAAAAAATCTGCCCGAATCGCGCCATCCGTCCGGTCCGCAATCAGGATAACCGCTGGAATATGATTAACCGCGTCGGCGGCGATATGCCGAAACGCGGCGGCCGTGCCAATCTTAACGCTGATGACCGTACTCTGGACAAGATCGTGGTCGGGCGTATTTCCCAGATGACCGACCCGGCGTTGGACGCCCAGCGTCATACCTTTGACATCCGCGCCCCCTTCGGCCGTATCCTCCCGGCGGAACAACTGCCGTTGAGTGTAGATCCGGCTACCGGTGAAATGAAGATGAAGAGCAATATCCCGCCGGTACACTGGATCTATCCGCTGATTTTCTCCGATATGTCGGTGGGAGCGTTGTCGACCCGTGCGTGGGAGGCGATCTGTCTGGCTACCGCTTATCTTAATGACGAGTGCGGTATGCCGGTTCGGATGTGCTCCGGCGAAGGCGGTTTGCCGGTTCGCCTGATGCGTTCAAAATATTTGAAGTACATGTTCCTCCAGATCGCTTCCGGCCATTTCGGCTGGAACCGTATCATCAAGGCGATGCCGGAAATGATTGAAGATCCCGCCGGGATCATCATCAAAATCGGGCAGGGGGCAAAACCCGGTGACGGCGGTCTGCTGATGGCGGCCAAAGTCGCTCCGCATGTACAGGCGCTGCGCGGCGTACCCAAGTCAGATCTGCTCTCGCCGCCGAACCACCAGGGGCTTTATTCGATCGAGGAATCGGTCCAGAAGATGTTCCTGTCGCTGAATGCGGCGTTCAAGTTCCGCGTGCCGGTGGCGATCAAGACTGCGGCTACTGCCAGTTCGGTTTCGATTTACAACAATCTGTTGCGCGACCCCTACAATATTGTCGGCGGCTATTTGCTCGACGGTGTCCAGGGCGGTACTGGCGCGGCCAACGAAATATCGCTGGATCATACCGGGCATCCGGTCGTGTCCAAACTGCGTGACTGCTATAATGCGGCAGTCGCTCAGGGCCGTCAGGGGCAGATTCCGTTGTGGGCGGGCGGTGGCGTCGGTATGACTGGTAATGCGGCGGCTGATGCGTTCAAGATGATCTGCCTTGGTGCCAACGGCGTCTTCATGAGCAAGCTGTTGCTGCAGCTTATGGGTTGCGTCGGCAATGACCATGGCCGTTGCAATGCCTGTAACACCGGTCTGTGTCCTGCCGGTCTGACCACCCAGGAAAAGAAGCTGGTTCAGCGTCTGGATATCGACAAGGCGGCGCAGAATATTGTAGATTACATGCTCAGTTTCGATCAGGAAATGCGCAAACTGATGGCCCCGATTGGTAACAGCAGTTTACCGGTGGGCCGTTCTGACGCGCTGGTTTCGATCGACCGGGATGTTGCCGATAAGCTGGCAATTCAATATTCATGTTAACGCTGGATAAGGAGTCATAATAAAATGAGTTTTTATATAAAGACTGTTGAAGGCAACCAGCGACAATCGACTCAGGCGCTGTTGCAGCAAATCTATGCCGCCATGGAAAATGGCGAGCGCGAGTTCGTTATCGATGCGTGCGGACAGCATGATATCGGCGGGCCGCTCTGGAGTGCGGACGGCAATCTCGAATTTACCGTTAATAATCCCGGTCAGCGTGTTGGCTCGATGGCGATGGCCGGTACTACGATCATTGTCGAAGGCTCTGCTTCTGCCGATACCGGTTGGTTGAATGCCGGTGGCGAGATCATCGTTAAAGGCGACAGCGGCGACACCACGGCACATTGTGCCGCTGCCGGTAAGATCTTTGTCGGCGGCCGCGTCGGTACGCGTTCCGGTTCGTTAATGAAGCATGACCCGGCCTACGATGCGCCGGAGTTCTGGGTGCTGAAAAATACCGGTTCGTTTTCGTTTGAGTTCATGGGTGGCGGTACGGCGGTAGTCTGCGGGATCGATTCGGAAGAATTTGATTCGGTTCTTGGTGACCGCGCCTGTGTCGGCATGGTGGGCGGTACGGTATACTATCGTGGCAAGGCCAGCGGTATTTCCCCCGCGACCAAGATCATGGATCTGGATGATGCCGACAAGAAGTTCCTGGCTGAAGGGATGCCCGGATTCCTCAAGAAGATCGGCCGCGAAGATGTTCTCAATGAATTGCTTGATATGTCTGCCTGGAAGAAGGTTGTCGCCAAGACCTACCAGGAACGCATGAAGAGCAAATCCAATAAGAAGGGGATGAATAACTTCCGCATGGGCGACTGGGTCCAGGGCGGTATTTTCGGCGATATTTTCCCCGATGACGGCAAGGTGGTCAACATGATCAACCGTGCTGACGCGCGTTTGCGGGTGCCGGAGTGGTTGAATTCCATGTTCATGGCTCCCTGTGAAGCGGGCTGCCCCGCCGGTATTCCGTCCCAGACGCGTTTCAATCTGTTGCGTCAGGGAAATGTGGAAGATGCCTACCGTTTGATTCTCGAATATACGCCGTTCCCCGGTTCGGTTTGCGGTTCGGTCTGTCCGAATCTCTGTATGGAAGCGTGTACCCGTTGCATGATCGACTCGGCTGCCAATATCAAAGGTCTGGGACGCATGTCGACGTTTGTCAACGTTACCCTCCCGGCGATTGATTCCAATCACAAGATTGCGGTGATCGGTTCCGGTGTTGGCGGTCTTACCGCCGCCTGGCTGTTGCGCCTCCGGGGTTTTGACGTTACCGTGTTTGAAAAGGACGATGTGGTCGGCGGCAAGCTGGTCAACGCCGTTTCGCGCGAACGTCTCGAGACTAAAACCATTGAAGCGGAAATCGACCGGATCAAGAACTCCGGTATCAAATTTGAACTCAATACCTGTGTTGACAAGCAGAAGCTTGACCAGCTGGAAAAAGAGTTCGATTATGTCATTCTGGCTATCGGGGCTTATCAGCCCAAGCTGCCGCCATGGGAAGGCAAGGAAAAGATTGCCTCTTACCTTGATTTCCTGAAGCAGGTAAATGCCGGCAAGCGCCCGGCGGTCGGCAAAAAGGTTGTGGTCATCGGTTGCGGCAACTCCGGTATGGACGTTGTGTTCGGCGCCTATGCCTGCGGCGCTGAACAGGTAACTGCAATCGATATTCAGCAGCCTGCGGCGTTCAAGAACGAAATTGAGCATGCCGAACGCCTTGGCGCGAAGCTGATATGGCCTGCCTTTACCGATAAGATCACCGACAAGGGGATTCTTCTCAAGGACGGACGTCTGCTGGAAGCCGACACGGTATTCTGCTGTATCGGCGAAGCTCCGATTCTTAATCCGATCCTTCCGGAAAAAGAAACCGATCGCGGTTATCTCAAGGTCGGAGAGGACTTCCGTCTTTCCGACAAGGTATTTGCAATTGGCGATATGACCAAGCTCGGGCTTCTGGTGGCTGCCATTGGCGCTGCCCGTGAAACCTCGATGCGGATTACCGCCGAATGCCGTAATGAGGTCTTTGCGCCCAGACCGCGCATCCGTATTCCTCATGAACGTTTGTCGCTGGGATATTTCTCCGCTGTTGATACGACCGAAGCGGTGGAAAAACCCGAACAGGATTTCAATCGCTGTATCAGTTGCGGTACCTGCCGTGATTGTGAAATGTGCCTGAGAACCTGTCCGGAACACGCGATCACCCGCGTGGTAAGTGCGGAAAAAGGCACCTTCGAATATGTGTCTGATCCGGATCTGTGCATCGGTTGCGGTATCTGTGCCGGTGTATGTCCCTGCGGTATCTGGACAATGCGCGACAACCCGACGCCGGAAGGCAAATAAGCGGGAATATTGCCGCAATATAAAATCAACGCCATGTTTCTGAATAAGAAACATGGCGTTTTTCTTTGGATGTCAAGCAAGTACCAGATAGGTCTTCAACCTTCCCCATCTGTTCATTACACTGAAAACTGCGGTAATTAAAGGCCGAAAAACTCCTTCGGTCCGGAATAGGCCATACGGACTGCCAGCTTTTCCGCGACGCCATAGGGCAACT
>QKAL01000013.1 GCA_003246475.1 Lentisphaerota bacterium | reverse complement strand
CATGTCAGCGACAAATTCAACTAAACACAAGGACAGACATCGTGAAAACAGCTAAAACCAATAAACCAGATAGAGAGAAGAAAAAAACCAAGTCAGCCACCAAAATGCTCGTGGCCGGTTTAGCCTTTGCACTGTTGACTTTACTTTGGGTACTGCTGCACCTGCCTCCAAACCCCGAAAAGGCTTCGCCGCAAGAGGTGGCAAAATACATAGCATCCAAGGCATTTGCAAAACTGCCGCGTAAAGACAGAGATGACTACCTGCAACGCTTCCAGGACAAGAACGGCGATATGCGCAAACTGATGGCCAACAGCAAAGACATGAGCATGTCCGAACGCCGCAATCTTTTCCACAGCGCCATGTCCATGCACCATCAGGAAATGAAAAAGAAAATAGCCAAGATATATGCGGCCGACAAAGAAGAGCGCAATAAATTGCTAGATGAAATGATCGCCGAGGAAAACAAACGCCATCAGGAAATGGCCGCCCGCGGCGGCGGTCGTGGCGGCGGCCCCGGCGGACCTCCAGACGATTCTCGCATGCAGGGAATGCTGGAAAACAGTGACTCAACAAGCAGAGCACAGATGCATGAAATCCACAAGCTCATCAACCAACGCAGACAAGAAACAAACCAGCCCAGAGGCTAAAATGGTTTCCGGTCATAACGACCTAAAAATAAAGCAAACACAAGGAGATCTGAAAATGAGAAAAAATCTGATGACGGTATTGATAACTGTCGGAGTGGCTGGAATGGGCGGCATGCTCATGGCCCAGGAAGTGCCTCAGGAAGAGATGCAAATTATCGTTCAGGACAATTTCAGGCCCTCAAATGATGAAGGAATGATGGAACTATTCGTTAACGACGATGAACTCTTGGCCTTTGACGAAAAAAACGACAATGTCCCCGGCGACAGGATGGATCGTCAGCCCGGCCCTCAACCCCAGATTAATAATAGCGTCGGTCCCCAGGAAAATTGTCCCGTAATGGCTGGA
This sequence comes from Lentisphaerota bacterium, assembly GCA_003246475.1. GTDB lineage: Bacteria > Verrucomicrobiota > Lentisphaeria > Victivallales > SZUA-371 > SZUA-371. Next base: position 12,162 of record QKAL01000013.1, on the reverse strand, counting down.
GACAAGCAGGGTTGTCCCAAAGCTGAAGGCCCGCAGGCATGTCCGGGGAAATGTCCCAAAATGGAAGGTCAACGCGGCATGGGAAAATACCCGCAGATAGACAAGGACAAACAGGGTCATCGAGGAATGGGACAGCTTGGCGACAAATGCCAGCGCATGGGAGATAGACGCGATGGCAAGGGTCCGCAGATGGGAGATCGCCGCAACGGTCAGGAAGGAATACATAACGGTCATCCCGGCCAAGATGGAAGAACTGGCTTCGGACATCCGATGATGATGAAGTATCTTGCCGAAAAATTCCCCACGGAAATGGAAGAGATCAAACAGCTCCGCCGCCAGTCCGATGAAGTGCGGAAGCTGGCTGATTCAAAGTTGCGTGAACTGGTAAAAAAGACCTCGGAAGAAATGAAGGCCCGTCGCGAAAAAATGGAACAGTTCCATAAGGACGTTCAGGAATACCGCAAGAACAAAGATGAAAAGCTGTTGGCTAAAATCGAAGCCCAAATCGGCGAATTTTACACAGAAAGGCTTGACAGCATGAAGAAAAAACTCGCGACTGAAGAAACGTATCTGAAGGAAAAAACCGCTGAATATGAACGCCTTGCAGCAGAGAAAGAACAGGAGATCGCCAAACGAGTAAAGGAACTCACCACTCCCGACGCAAAATAAAACCATAACTGTCCCTCGGAAAAATGTCCCGTTTACGGTCACCTCCCGTATACGGGACTTCCCTTTTTAAAGGCGCCTTTCCAACTTCCGGTAGGCACGCGGTGACATGCCATACTTGCGGCTGAACATCTTGCTGAAATAGTTGCTGTCCTCAAACCCCACGGAAAAGGCAATCTCACTGATACTATCCAAACTCACATGCAACAATATTGCCGCTTTTTCGAGACGCAGATTAATAAGATATTCAATCGGGCTGTAATCGAAAGACTCGCGGAACAAACGCACTATCGTACTGGAGGATTTCCCCCCCGCCCGCGCGGCATCGGCCAGCCTTATGGTACGTTGATAGTTTTGTTCAAAAAAACGTATAACCCGGCTGACACACGCCAGCTCGCTGGATTCTCCAAGCTCTACCTCTGAAAAGGAACGGCAGATCAGGCCGATGAGCCGTAAAAACAGTACGCGTAAATAGAACTCAAATCCGGGATCGTGCCGCTGTTGCTCCAGAATCATACCGGCAATAATCTCCTCCGCCTGCCTCAATTGCTCATGCGTGAAACTCAACCGCCCCTTGTTGCGGGTGCGCCCGCTCATCTTGGACTCAGCCTCAAAAAACACGTAATATCCGAAAGTGTCTTTCAAATCGTAAATCGGCAGATCCAGCTGCTCCGGCATATAAAGCATATTGACGATTTCCAATCCGGCAACGTCACGGTACGTGTGAACTTGTCCAGGACGGATCAGGAAAATATCGCCGCGTCCGACCCGGCATGACTCTTTGTCAAGAACATGATAACCGGATCCTTTACGAACCATTACCAATTCATAAAAGTCATGACAGTGAAAGACATCATCGGGCTGGTGATAGTTGAACACCTGCAACGGAAATCCGTTTTTAAAGGCGCCCGCGACGCTGATATTGAATACACCGCCGGAATCGGAGTTAATCACCGTTCACAGTCTCCTTGTTTTGCGTTTAAAATACTACTTCATGCTCATATAATCAAGGTTTTTCACAATAAAACATAATATAATAATCAACACAATCAATCATGTGGATAATAACGTTAAACTTAAAACAGGAATATAATATGACATTCAGTATCAGCCCGGAAACCAGCAGACTCAATTATGAAGGAGCCGTTCGCGATCCCCGCCGCCGCGACTATTTACCTCCGGTCAACATCATCTATCACACCGGAGACGAGTTGAAACCGGAAAATATGGATTCTCTGCTTCACCCCGACACTCATCAGGTATATGTCCACAATCCCCCGCCGATGTGCCGGATGAAACCAGGCGCGGCAATATTGCTCGATTTCGGAACAGAACTCAATGGCGGCATCCGCATTACCACCGGCTTCAACAACCACCAGCCGGCACCGGTCCGCATCCGTTTTGGAGAGTCTGTCAGCGAAGCCATGCAAAACCCGAACAACGATCATGCCATGCATAATACCATCGTCGATCTGCCTTCGATGGGAACAATGGAGATCGGCAACACCGGATTCCGGTTCGTCCGGATCGATGTGACCGAAGACGCGCCGGAAGTTGTCGATCTACTGGCAGTAATGGCGGTGGCCATCTACCGAGACCTCCCCTATACCGGAAGCTTCCTGTCCAACGACAAACGTTTGAACCGCATCTGGCAAACCGGTGCCTATACGGTACATCTCAACATGCAGGATTACATTTACGATGGCATCAAACGCGACCGGCTGGTATGGATGGGCGATCTCCACCCGGAAGTAAAAGTCATCTGCAATGTTTTCGACGACATGGATACCGTTCAAAGCAGTCTGGACTTTCTGCGCGACCGCACCGAACTCCCGCGCTATATGAACGACATGAGCCCGTATTCGCTGTGGTGGATCATCTGCCAGCACGACTGGTTCATGGCGCGGGGCAATTTAGCCTATCTTCAGGAACAACGCGAATACCTGGTAAAACTGCTCCACCAGTTCAGTAATTTCATCCAGCCCAACGGCGAGGAATGTTTAGAGGTGGGACGTTTCATCGACTGGCCTTCGCACGATGATCCGGCAGCTGTCCACGCCGGACTACAGGGATTGCTCGCCTGGGCTTTCAAGGCTGGCAGTACTCTCTGCGGCTATCTAGGCGAAACCGCAGCAGCGGAAGAATGCGCCGCCTGCCGTAAACGCCTCCTCACCTGTTCCCCGGACGGTGGAAAAAACAAGCAGGCCAACGCGTTCAAAGTCATCGCGGGCATTGACGATGCAAAAGATGTCAACCGGCGCATTTTATCTGAAAACCCTTACAACGGTCTCAGTACCTTCATGGGTTATTACATCCTCAAAGCCCGCGCTATGGCCGGTGACATCACCGAATCCCTTGAAGTCATTCGTCGCTACTGGGGTGGAATGCTTGATTTCGGCGCAACCACCTTCTGGGAAGATTTCGACCTGAAATGGACTGAAAACGCCGGACGTATCGATGAATTGCCGGTTGCCGGCAAAAAAGACCTTCATGCCGACTTCGGCAACTACTGCTACCAGGGACTCCGTCACAGCCTCTGTCATGGCTGGGCCGGCGGCGTCACCGCCTGGATCAGCGAATATGTCCTCGGCGTAATCCCGGTTGAACCAGGTTTTAAATCGGTATCGATCAAACCGGTATTGGGAGATCTGGAATGGATCGATGGCAAAGTCCCGACACCTTTCGGCTCCATACGGGTCCGCGCGGAAAAGGATGCCCAAGGCAACGTAAACACCAAAATAGATGTACCTCAAGGCATTACGGTAGTACAATAGGCGTCACCGCATCTTACGCAAGCCGGTCAACGACCGGCTTTTTTCATTTCAATACTCTTGTATATCCATACAATAATACAATACATGGCGCAACCTGATATTTTCATATATACTTATATAAAAACAAAAACAGGTTATACGCCATGAAAAAGAACTGGACAGGATTCTCTCCGGCAGGAGTGGACACACCACAACGATTGAGCGAAATAACCCGTAATCTGGCAAAGCGTTATCTTTCCGGGGAAATCGGCAGGACAATGTCCCATGTCGCCCATAAAATACCCGACGATTTTTATCTGCAGATGCCAACCAACCCCGCAATATACGCCATGGCAATCCGCCTGATTGCGCAAAACGCTCCGCTTCGGATACTCCCCGAAGAACTGCTGATTGGCGCGGCCACTTTGAAAGAAGCCGCCACCCACTGCATTCCCGGGCTCGGAATACAATCCGTCAGCCACACCACAATAGGGTTTGAGCGCGCTTTGCAGATCGGCTATAATGGAATCAAGAGGGAGATAGAGGAACGCCTAGCCTCCGACGAATTGGATACTGACGGGACAGAACTTTTGCAGGCAATGCTGTCGTGCATGGAATCGGCGGCTGTCTGGAAACAACGTTACATCGCTGAACTGGAAAGTCAAGGGCGCAACGATTTACTAAAAACATTAAAGCGGGTACCGGAAAACCCGCCGGAAAATTTCCGGGAGGCAGTTCAATCGCTATGGCTTCTATGGGATTTTCAACGGCTCTGCGGCAACTGGAGCGGCATCGGGCGTATCGACAAAATGCTCGGTCCATACCTCCTCCGTGACTTGAAAAATGGAAAATTTTCTCTCGACGAAGCACGAGAATTACTGGCACATTTCTGGATCAAGGGATGCGAATGGATCACCGCCGACGGCAACGGTAGCGGCGATGCCCAATTCTATCAGAACATCGTCCTGGCTGGGATTGATGAACACGGCGATCAGGTCGCCAACGAAGTCACCGATCTGGTACTTGATGTGGTTGAAGAGCTGCACATCGCCGATTTTCCTATCGCGGTAAGGGTGTCGACACAAACCGATGAAAGACTTCTGCAACGCATTGCGGCAGTTCAACGCCTCGGCGGCGGCATAATCGCGGTATATAATGAAGATCGTATCATACCGGCTCTTGAGAACTTCGGTTACCCTCCGGATGAGGCCGCCGACTTCGCCAACGACGGGTGCTGGGAAATACTGATTCCCGGCAAAACATGCTTTGCCTATCAACCGTTCGACGCACTACAGCTTCTTCAGGACACACTGCGGATGAAGGAAGACGTCATACCGGAATACACATCTTTTGAGGAACTCTACAATAATTTCGTCAGCCGGATGGCCCGAACCCTTACCGGAATCATCAACGACCATTCCCCGGCGCGGAACCAGGCAACGGTACTGATTGATCTGCTGATGGATGGGTGCATCGATAAGGGACGTTCCTACTACGATCTCGGTCCGAAATATACCGTCGTCTCTCCGCATCCTGGCGGTCTTCCGGATGTGGCAAACAGCCTGCTGGCGATAAAAAAACTGGTTTATATTGAAAAGAAGTTCACGCTGCCGCAACTGGTCAATATACTTCGCAACGACTGGCAAGATCACGAAAGCGAGCGGCGATTAATCCGGGAAAGGATCAACTTCTACGGCAACGATTCCGCAGAGGCCGACTCCATGATGCAACAGGTATTCAACGATTTCACCGGACTCGTGGAGAAAGTTCCCCTACGCAACGGCATCCTCCGCCCGGCAGGAATCAGTACCTTCGGACGTGAAAGCGATTATTATCTGCCATACCGTATGGCTACCGCCGCCGGCAACCGGAAAGGCGATATTCTGGCATTGAATTTCAGTCCATCCCCTGGAACGGACAAAAACGGCCCGACCGCAGTTATCAAATCACACTGTTCCGTAGATTTTTCCCGGCTCCCCTGCGGTACTGCACTTGAACTCAAAGTGCTGCCATCATCGGTTAGAGGATCAGACGGGCTGACTGCGCTGACAGGTCTGATAAAAACCTTTGTCAGGCTGGGCGGAATTTTCATGCAGATCGACGTTGTCGACACGGCAATGCTCCGTGACGCACAGACGCATCCGGAAAAATACCCCAATCTGGCAGTAAGGATTTCCGGCTGGTCTGCCCGTTTTGCCACCCTTTCCCACCAATGGCAGGAAATGGTCATCACCCGCAGTGAACAAAAGTTGTAAACCGTAATTATGCAATATAACCCAAATGATAAAGGAACTATTTTCAAATGGAAAGTTTTGAATTTTTCAACCCGGTCAGGGTAATTTTCGGAGCGGGAAAATCCGCCGTAATCGGTCAGGAGGCTGCTAAGCTGGGGAAGCGCGTTCTGCTGGTCTCATACCTGGATCAATCCTTCTTCAGTGAATTGCTCTTAAAAATTGTAGAACAATTAAAAAAAGAACAACTTGAAGTCGTTACACATTATGCGATCACCGCAAATCCCATGATGAGTCAGGTGCGTAAAGGGGTGGAACTCTGCCGCGAAAACCATATTGACCTCATTATCGCTGTCGGCGGCGGCAGTGTAATGGACGCATCAAAGATCATTGCCGCCGGTGTTCCGTACCCGCACGATCTGTGGAAAATGATTAAAAGCCGCCATGACGTAGAAGTCGCGATTCCACCGACAGAAGCACTGCCGCTGTTAATGGTCCCGACTCTCCCGGCAACCAGCAGTGAGATGAACTGCGGTGCGGTTGTCACCAACGACGAAACGGTGGAGAAATCCTATGTTTTCCATGAATGCATATTCCCAAAGTTATCGATCATTGATCCGGAACTCACCTGCGGGCTGCCGAAATTTCAGACCGCCTGCGGCGCGGTCGACGCCATCTCCCATGTCATCGAATCCTACTTCAACTGCGTCGACGACACACCGTTGCAGGACCGGTTACAGGAGGGAGTAATTCTCACCATCATGGAACTGGTGGAAAAAATCCTGATCGATCCAGCCAACGTAAGTCTGCGGGCAAATATCCAATGGGCATCCGTACTGGCCTGGAACGGCTGGATTCAGGCCGGAGTCAATCCCGGTTCACCAATGCATCAGATGGGACACGTGATCTCCGCGCGCTTCGGCGTGACCCACGGCGCCACGCTGGGCATGATTATGCCCGCCTGGATGCGCTACATATATCGGCAGCGACTCGACCGATATGTACAGTTTGCACAGCGCATTTTCGGCATTAATCCCAATGGGAGGAATCCCGAAGAAGTGGCACTGGAAGGCATCGACGCTTTCGAAGAATTTATCAAACGCGTCGGCGTCCCCACCAGAATGTCTCAGGCGGGAGTATCCGCCCACGATATCGATGCCATGGTTGAAGAGGTGGCACGGATAAGTTTTAACGCCGACCAGACCCTCGCCAGCCGCCCCCCGGTCGGACGAGAAGGAGTCAAGGCGGTTTATATGGGAGCACTCTGATTATGTCACATCCGTTCATCGGGGCGGACAGCGGTCTTAACCGATTGGCTAAATTCACCTCCAACGGCAAATTAATATGGGAATACGGAGTCAGCGCCCCGTTCGATGTCTGGGTTCTGCCTGACGGCAATATTCTCACCGCGGTCCTTAACGGCCCGGAAGGATCGGGAGTAATTATCGTCAGCCCGAAAAAAGAAATACTATTCTCCTTTCATACTCTGGACGAAGTATTCGGCTGCCAACCATTGCCCAACGGCAACATCCTCATCGGAGAACTGGGTCATTGCCGCCTGATCGAAGTCAACCGCAAAGGTGAAATCATCTTTTCGCTCCAATGCCACAGCAGCGTTGGCGGGCATGACACCATGAGGGCGCCACGTCAATTGTCAAACGGCAATTATCTGGTTCCACACAAGGGAGAACAAGTGGTCAGGGAATACCGTCGTGACGGCAATATTTTGATGGAAATACCGGCGCCGGGTCCGGTATTTGTCGCCATCCGGCTGCCCAACGGCAATACATTATTCTCCAGCGAAGAGATGGTCGTTGAGGTTAACACCGTCGGAAAAAAAGTTTGGTTTCTCAGTCCAGAGGACGTACCGGACATGGGAATCAAGCTGCTCACCGGCTTGCAACGGCTACCCAACGGCAATACCGTGGTCTGCAACTGGCTGGGGCATAATCAGGAAGGAAAAGGCGTACCGTTATTCGAAGTCTCACCAGACAAAAAAGTGATCTGGAGTTTTAATGATAACGTAATAATCCGCAATCTTGGAAACTTCCAGTTACTTGACGTACCAGGAGATCCGCTGCGCCACGAAGTTTTCAGATAATCCCTCCGCCGACAAAATCGGGCAATAAAACCCCAACCGACAGCAAAAGAATAATTTTGCTGCCGGTTGTAAATTGATAATTAAGCTATTATATTTCTTCTTATTCATCGGCAGTGAATCCCGTGAAAATCGAGAGCTGTCGCGCAACTGTAAAGCGGCACCAGCCGCAAGCCAGATCCTCCGGTGGATAGTTCGTAAGTTTCCGCGCCAGAAACACCGGCTATAATCCGGTCATTAATCTTCTGTAGCGGAAACCATGTGCGCATGACACACACACAAACAGAAGAAAAGTAAAATGTTGAAGATCAAAAAGAAAGTATTGTCCGGAAAACCTGAGTGCTCAGTTTTCACCCTCATCGAACTCCTGGTCGTGATTGCCATTATCGCCATTCTCGCCGGTATGCTGCTTCCGGCACTGAACAATGCACGCGATAAGGGAAAAAGTATCAGTTGCGTCAGCAATCTTAAACAGCTGGGCCTCGCCTTCATCAACTACAGCTCGTCCAATGACGACTACATGGTACTGGGTGAAACAGCCGATTACCTCCAAGCATGGTGTGGGCGCCGGGATAACATGGGTTCATCCTACAGGCCGGAGGGTGGCTTGAACCCTTACCTCGGCAATTCCAGTATGATCCGCAGCTGTCCCAACGTACCGGTCGTCTCCGAAACAGGGGCATTCAACAAGGGCAACGGCGGCTACGGTTACAACTTCAACCTTTCTCCATACGACTCAATAACATGGCAAAACAGCTACAAGCGAGTCTCAAGCGTAAAAAAAGCCTCTAGCACACTGGCCTTCGGCGATTCAGCCGCTTTCAACAGCGATAACGTTCTGGTCGAAGTGTACAGCATCACTGCACCATACACCTCTTGGGGAGACAGCACACCGGACATGCATTTCCGGCACGGTGGCAGAGCCAACGTTGCATGGGTAGATGGCCACGCAAACAGTGAGGCTATGACATACACTCATTCTGGATATTCAAGCTATAGCGCAACCGAACTCAGGGAGATCTATCATCTGGGTTGGTTCGGCGGCGATAAGGAAGACGCATATAAACTGTTCGTCATCCAATAACGCCGCAAAGCACCTCTGCGGACAGGTTATTTCCTGTCCGCATTTTTTTTGCCGCCGATATAACGGGTATCCAGAAGATGTTCCAGGCGCAAGTCGCTCATGGAATGAAGCATGTATTGTCGCACATCGGGGATGCGTACGGAAAGATCTTCGAGCATGCGTTTGAAGAAAGCACGGTCACCGTCCCGGTCCAGCAGCGCTTTATAGTGGCATTCACCGCAGGAAGGAAATTCAAACGCCCCCATGGCATCACGAATCAGCGACTCGGGAGTCATCGCCAGCGGCCGAATCACCCGTTTTGATTCCTGATCCCCGGCCACATTCGGCCCCATGGTCATCATCCCCTGCCCCCGGAACAAACCGATCAGCAGACTGACACACAGATCGTCGAGGTGCTGTCCAAGCACAATCTTCCCACAGTTGAGGCGGTCAGCCTCGCCGTAAAGATGTCCCCGCCGCAAACGCGAACACAGCACACACGGCTGGTCCTCGGCATGCTTTTCGGTAATGATTGCCGGGACATCCAGAGAAACAACGTTTAACACCCACCCCTGACGCTGAAAATACTCTTTGAGCACGTCGATATTAAATTCTGTGAATCCCGGAAAAAAACAGACCGGAAACAATTCGAAATCGATCGGAGCACGGCGACGGAGCATCTCCAGTACATGCATCAGCATCAGACTGTCCTTACCGCCGCTGATGCCGACCAGGAGTCGGTCGCCGTCCGCGATCATATTATATTTATGAATCGCCTGCCCGGCAAGGCTCATGATCTTACGAAAGGCAGGGGCACGAAATTTCTTATCCTCTTCGCCCAAAATCAGAATCCTCCGGCAGCCAGCGACAGACTGGCAATGTCACCGATCTTCTCGCCCAGACCGGCTGGAACAACCTTACAGACCTTCGCCGCATGGTCAAGCGCCTCACTGCGGATCACCGTTTCCATCTCGGAGCGAAACAACGCCTCCGAGCGCGCAAAGACGCTGCCGATCACAATCATATCAGGATTCAGGATGTCTATCAGAATCGACAGTCCCCGTCCCAGATAGCGGGCGCTGGTACGGTAAATATCGACAGCCAGCTCGTCACCGGCTTCCGCTGCATCACCAACCGTCTTGGCGGTCACCCCCGCGATACCGGCCATGCCGTCACACCACGACACCTGACCGCCGCGCTGGTAAATTTCCATTAAACGGCTTTTTGCCAACTGGGCAATCCCTCCTCCACTGCAAAAACCTTCGAATGACCCAGCCTTGCCATAACCCACCGGACCGTGCTCGCTCAAGCGCATGTGCCCGCATTCCCCCGCCATGTCGTTGGCTCCGGAATACAACCGGTTATTGAGGATCAATCCGGCGCCCAAACCGGTACCAAAGGTCAAAAAGACCATATTCTCGCTGCCCTTGCCGGCTCCATATTTCCATTCGGCAACAGCGCATGCATTGGCATCGTTCTGCAACCGGATCGGCATTTTAAATACCTTTTCCACCAGCTCTACCACCGGTACGGCATCCCATCCCGGCAGATTCGGCGGTGAAAGAACGACCCCCCGGCGGCTGTCCAACGGACCGCCGCAACTGATTCCCAGACCGGCAATATCTCCGGCTACAACATTGTTACGTTCGACGATGCCACACATTTCACGGCAGAATTTTTCGATACACTGCTGTGCGCCGCCCTGTTCGGCGGTAGCGAACTTCACCTTGTCAATAACGTCCAGCGACGTTCCATTATCAACCCCAAGAATCGCCGCGCACTTGGTACCGCCAATATCAAAACCCAATAAAAATCTCTTACCACTCATCTGCTTCCCGATTCCTTTTTCCATCTTACCGGCAGCTGGATGACCGCCGCACAAAACAGTTTGTTAACTATATATTTTTTTTATCGCAATTGTTTATATTGAACTTCTCCGCCAGCCAGTCTGGCAGCTTCAGCAATTCTTCCAACGTGAAACCATGAATGTGAGGCATGGCGCTTTCTATATCCGGATACTTTCCCAACGAAGCAATATTATGTGTATCCGAACCATACAACAATTTGACACCCGCATCCCGGGCCAACTGCATGACCTGCCAGTAAAGACCGCGGCATGTATCATTCAGCTTGGCAAAGATAAGATTGTTAAAATCCCATGCCTGCCCGCGAATGGCCGAAATTTTGGCAGCGTCGGCCATGACCCGCATAATCCGACTATGATATTCCGGCCCCACCGCGTTGAAAATCAACGCACCGGGATGACCTATCATATTTACCCGGCGATTGAACGTCAGTCCCATGAATGAGTTGCTCCAGTCCTGAAAGATCTTTTCCGGCGACATTTCAACAGGAACCGGATCCCATGGAGGCAACAGATGAGTTCCTGGCAGAAAGTGAAGACTGCCGATGACAAACTCCACATAATCCGGCGGCGGAACCACCAATCGTCCATCACAATGATCCGGGTCAACATCCACCTCGGCACCAACCACCAGTCGACATCTGCACGCCGGTTGTATTGCCTCAACCACCTTCCTGATATGTTCAAGATGCGACAGCGACTCGGGTCCGTGCACATGCTCGGAGAAACATAACAGCTTCATCTCGAGGACATCGGCATGGGCGGCCAGCCGCTCAATCGTTGCGCTCTCGTGCGCATGCCCGCACAGTACCGTATGCACATGCATGTCATATTCCGGAATGATCGTCATCTTTATCCCTCTACCCTCACCGCTCCAATACCGTCCCATCGTTCTTCACCGACAAAACTTCAACTATTTTAGCGATTTCCTGTTCCCCTATGCCATACCGAATCCCAAACTTCTTCACCAGCTGCTGCTCCTCAACGGCAAACCTGCCATCGGCCAACCCCACTTCTATCATGTTACACAAAAAGTGCAGTATTTGCGGACGGGTAATTTTCCCAAGCGAGGTGAGTAAATCGTCATAACTGTGCTTATGATAAAATGCCAGCGCCTCTCCCAGCAACTCCTCATCCCCGTTACAATACCGGCGGATATACGCGTCCTCTTCCGGATCGACGTCATTATCCTCACAGGCAATATACATCAGTGCAGCCACCAACAGAGTCTTCAACTGTGGAATTTTATCCGTAACGGCGTCAGCGCTTCCGGTCACGTTTTCCGGCCATAACTTCAACAGCTGGTCCAGCGCCTTACGGTCAAAAGCGGCAAAACGCAAAAGATACTCTTCACCGCCGGAATGGACAATCAACTGCCCGGCATCCGAGATCTCCGCACCGCAACCGGGGTCTTCGTAGTTTCCCGATATCATCTTATAATCGCTGATCCCCATCTCGCGATCAAAAATAAAAAAGCTCCGGACATA